>NZ_BAAATZ010000009.1:410831-439002 GCF_039533685.1 Actinocorallia aurantiaca
GGGCGGAGGGGGCCTCCCCACGTTCTCGGCTCGGATTCCCGGCTCAGAAGAGCACGCTCATGAACTCATCGATCTCGGTGAAGCCCACCCGGAGGTAGGCCGCGCGGGCCCGGACGTTGAAGTCGTTGACGTACAGGGAGACGGCCGGGGCCACGTCGCGCAGCGACATCTGCACCACCGAGGCCATGCCGAACTCCGAGAGGCCCCTGCCGCGGGACTCCGGATGCACCCAGACGCCCTGGATCTGGCAGGCGTGCGGGGTGACCGCGCCGATCTCCGCCTTGAAGAGCACCCGGCCGCCCTCGATCCGGGCGAAGGCGCGGCCCGCCCTGATCAGCTCGGCGACCCGGGCCCGGTACAGAACCCCGCCGTCCCCGGCGTTGGGGGAGACCCCCACCTCCTCGGTGAACATGGCCACGCAGGCGGGGTAGACGACCTCGAAGTCCTCCATGCGGACACGGCGGACGTAGGGGTCGACGGGGAACTCGCTCGGCCGGGAGGTCGCCATCACCGGCTGGAGCTCCCGGACCGCCCTGGCGTGGCCCCAGTAGGGCTCCAGCAGCCCCCACAGCTCACGCACGGCGCCCGCCGGGCCCACGATGGAACTGCAGCGGCGGCCCTGGACGCGGGCGCGGTCGGCGAAGGCCCGGATCGCGTCCGGTCCGGCGTTGACGGGGATCAGGTTGGCGCCGGAGTAGCACAGGGACTCCAGCCGCCCGTCCCGCCAGTAGCCCCACATCTGGGCGCCGAGCCTGCCCGGCTCGAGCCCGGCCTGGTGCACGCGGGAGCTGACGAAGACGTTGCTGAGCGGCGCGGCGTCAAGGATCGCCAGAACCTCGTCCCGGTACCGGTCGTCCAGGACCCGTACCGGGAGAGAGTCCAGCATCCGCATGGATCCGTTCATCCTCCTGCGATCCCCCGCATGCCCGTCGGTGCCCGCCGGCGGCCGTCGGCGCCCGGGCCACGGCCACTCTCCGGCAAGCCTATGACGAAGCAAGGATGAACGGGAGGTCAGGGGCGGTCAGCCGGTGACCACCTGGGCGCCGGGGCCGCTGTCGTCGTCGAGGTCGACCTCCACGCCCATCTCCTCGGCGATGCGCAGGGCCTCCTCGATGAGGGTCTCGACGATCTGGTCCTCGGGGACGGTCTTGATGACCTCGCCCTTGACGAAGATCTGGCCCTTGCCGTTGCCCGAGGCGACGCCCAGGTCGGCCTCGCGGGCCTCGCCGGGGCCGTTGACGACGCAGCCCATGACGGCCACCCGCAGCGGGACGGGGAAGCCCTGGAGCCCCGCGGTGACCCGCTCGGCCAGCGTGTAGACGTCCACCTGGGCCCGGCCGCAGGACGGGCAGGAGACGATCTCCAGGCCGCGCTCGCGCAGGCCCAGGGACTCCAGGATCTGGGAGCCGACCTTGATCTCCTCGACCGGCGGGGCCGACAGGGAGACGCGGATGGTGTCGCCGATGCCCTGGGACAGCAGCGCGCCGAAGGCGACGGCCGACTTGATCGTGCCCTGGAAGGCGGGGCCGGCCTCGGTGACGCCCAGGTGCAGCGGGTAGTCGCAGCGGGCGGCGAGCTGCCGGTAGGCCTCGATCATCACGACCGGGTCGTTGTGCTTGACCGAGATCTTGATGTCGCGGAAGCCGTGCTCCTCGAACAGCGAGCACTCCCACAGCGCGGACTCCACCAGCGCCTCGGGGGTGGCCTTGCCGTACTTCTCCAGCAGGCGCTTGTCGAGGGAGCCGGCGTTGACGCCGATGCGGATCGGGACCCCGGCGTCGGACGCGGCGCGGGAGATCTCGCCGATCTTGTCGTCGAACTTCTTGATGTTGCCCGGGTTGACCCGCACCGCCGCGCAGCCCGCGTCGATCGCCGCGAAGACGTACTTGGGCTGGAAGTGGATGTCGGCGATCACCGGGATCGGCGACTTCTTGGCGATCAGCGGCAGCGCGTCCGCGTCGTCCTGCGAGGGGCAGGCGACGCGGACGATCTGGCAGCCGGCCGCGGTCAGCTCCGCGATCTGCTGGAGGGTGGAGTTGACGTCGGAGGTGAGCGTGGTGGTCATGGACTGCACGGACACGGGGGCGTCGCCGCCCACCGGCACGGTGCCCACCATGATCTGACGCGACTTGCGACGGGGGGCGAGCTGGGGAGCCTGGGGACGGATCTTCGGCAGACCGAGTTCGACGCTCATGTTCCTATTGTGTCAGTCGTTGCCGTGTGCTCTCTCGTGCCCACTGATCAGCCGCGAGCACGTCTTCAAGCGTCGGCGTCCGGATTGTCTGGTGTGTCGAGACGACATCGGCCACAGTATCCACAATGGAGGGGAATGTGATGGTGCCGGAGAGGAAAGCTTCGACGCACTCTTCATTAGCAGCGTTATAAACCGCGGGTGCGGTGCCGCCCATCACGCCCACCTCCCGGGCCAGCTGCACGGCCGGGAACGCCTCGTCGTCCAGCGGGAACAGCTCCCAGGTGTGGGCCTTCGTCCAGTCGATGCCGTAGTCGGCCCGCTCCACGCGCTCCGGCCACGTCAGGCCCAGCGCGATCGGCAGCCGCATGTCCGGCGGGCTCGCCTGGGCCAGCGTCGAGCCGTCCACGAACTCCACCATCGAGTGGATCACCGACTGCGGGTGCACCATCACCGCGATGCGGTCGAAGGGGATGTCGAACAGCAGGTGCGCCTCGATGACCTCCAGGCCCTTGTTCACCAGGGTCGCGGAGTTCACCGTGATCACCGGGCCCATGTCCCACGTCGGGTGGTTCAGGGCGTCGCCGACGGTGACCTTCTCCAGCTCGGCGCGCGAACGGCCGCGGAACGGGCCGCCGCTGGCCGTCAGCACCAGCCGCCGCACCTCCGCGTGAGTCCCGCCGACCAGGCACTGGGCCAGCGCCGAGTGCTCGGAGTCCACCGGGACGATCTGGCCGGGTTTGGCCTTGGCCTTCACCAGCGGGCCGCCGACGATCAGCGACTCCTTGTTGGCCAGCGCCAGGGTGCTGCCCGCGTCCAGCGCGGCCAGCGTGGACGCCAGGCCGAGCGCGCCCGTCACCCCGTTCAGCACCACGTCGCACGGGTGCGCGGCGACCTCGGCCACCGCGTCGGGGCCCGCGAGGATCCTGGGGATGCGGTACTCGCCCTTGGCGTACCCGCGCTTGCTCGCCTCGGCGTAGAAGGCCAGCTGGAGGTCCTGCGCGGCGGTCGCCTTGGCGACGGCCACCACCTCGGGCCGGAACTCCAGCGCCTGCCTGGCCAGCAGGTCCACCCGCCCGCCGCCCGCCGCCAGGGCCCGGACCCGGAAGCGCCCCGGATTGCGGGCGACCATGTCCAAGGCCTGGGTACCGATCGAGCCCGTCGAACCGAGCACGACGATCTCTGTCACGTCTGTCTGCACCGCGGCATCTGTCACGGCGTCCATTCTGTCCGGGGCACTCCGGGGAGATGCAAGTTCACCAAAAGTAGCCACGGCATCACTTCCAGTGATGCAGACTGCTACACCATGGTCACCGACAGTTGGATCGCGCGCCTGCTGGCAGGCGTGGTCGGACTCTCCCCGGTGGCGCTCGCCGGGGCGAGCGTCCAGTCCCTCCCGGACACGGTCGTCTTCCGGGACCTGCCCGCCGGGCAGGTCCAGCAGCAGCGGGTGCTGCGCTACTGGACGGCCGACCGCAGGGCCTCGGCGCGCCAGGTCTCCACGCTCGGGCGGCGCGGGCGGGCCGCGCCGAAAGCGGTCAGCACCGGCGCGCTCTGGCCCGCCGCGCCGCTGGGCACGGTCGGCCGGGTGTTCTTCAGCATGAACGGCCAGGACTACCTCTGCTCGGCGGCCACCGTCCGCAGCACCAACCGGGACCTGGTGGTCACCTCGGGGCACTGCGCCAAGAACGGCAGCGGCGACTGGGCCGAGAACTGGGTCTTCGTCCCCGCCTACCGGGACGGCGGCGGCCCGCACGGAGGCTTCGCGGCCCGCCGCATGTTCGTCCCCGACCAGTGGTCGACCGGCGCGGACGACGGCTACGACGTCGCCATGGTCGCCCTGGCCCCCTCGGGCGGCAAGCACGTCGCCGACGTGGTGGGCGCCAACGAGATCGCCTTCGGCCGCCCGCGCGGCCAGCAGGTGCACACCTTCGGCTACCCCTCCTACGAGAGGTACGACGGCCGCCGCCTGGCCTACTGCAGCGGCCGCCCGTCGGACGACCCCTACGGCGAGACCAGGGCACAGGGACTGCGCTGCGACCTCACCCAGGGCTCCAGCGGCGGCCCCTGGATGACGTCCTTCGACCCCGCCACCGGCACCGGCACGGTCGTCTCCGTCAGCAGCTTCAAGTACGCCGACGAGGAGCGCGTCATGTACGGCCCCTACTTCGGCGACGCCGTCCGCAAGCTCTACACCCGCGCCGAGAAGGGCTAGAGGGGAAGTCCCGTCAGCACCATGACCTTCTCGTAGGTGAGGTCGGCCATGGTGCTGGCGACGCCCTCGCGGCCCACTCCGGAGTCCTTCACGCCGCCGTAGGGCATCTGGTCGGCGCGGTAGGAGGGGACGTCGCCGATGATGACGCCGCCGACCTCGAGGTCGCGCTGGGCCTTGAAGGCGGTGTCGAGGCCGCGGGTGAAGACGCCGGCCTGCAGGCCGTACCGGGAGTCGTTGACCTTCGCGAAGGCCTCGTCGACGTCGGCGGCCCTCTCGACGAACAGGACCGGCCCGAAGACCTCCTCGCAGGAGACGTCGGAGCCCTCCGCCACGCCGGTCAGGACGGTCGGCGCGTAGGTCGCGCCGTCCCGGACCCCGCCGGTCAGGACCTTGCCGCCGGACTCGGCGACCCAGCGCTCCACCCGCTTCGCGGCATCCTCGCTGATCATGGGACCGACCTGCGTGGCGTCGTCCCACGGGTCGCCGGTAACGAGGTTCTCGACGGCCGACACGAGCCTGGGCAGCAGCTCGTCGTAGGCGTCGCCGACCGCGTAGACCCGCTGCACCGCGATGCACGACTGGCCCGCCTGGTAGTTGGAGAACAGCGCGACGCGCTGAGCCGCCCAGTCCAGGTCGGCGTCCGGGCAGACGACGGCCGCCGCGTTCCCGCCGAGCTCCAGCACCACGTGCTTGCGCGGGGCCGAATCCTTGATCGACCATCCGACGGGTCCCGACCCGGTGAACGAGATGACCGGCAGCCTCTCGTCCTGGACGAGGGCGGCGGCCCGCTCGTTCGGCACGGGCAGGACGGAGAACATGCCCTCCGGCAGAGCGGTCTCGGCCAGCAGCTCGCCCAGCAGCAGCGCCGACAGCGGCGTCGCGGGCGCGGGCTTGACGACGACGGGCGCCCCCACCGCGATCGCCGGAGCCACCTTGTGCGCCGTCAGGTTCAGCGGGAAGTTGAACGGCGTGATCGCCAGCACCGCCCCGTAGGGCATCCGCGAGGTGTAGGCCATCCGCCCGACCCCGCCCGGGTCGGTGTCCAGCCGCTGCACCTGCCCGTTCCACCGCCGCGTCTCCTCGGCCGCGAACCGGAAGACGGACACGGCCCGCCCCACCTCGGCCCGAGCCCACTGCAGCGGCTTCCCGTTCTCCCCGGTGATCAGCCGCGCGATCTCCTCCTTGCGCTCCTCCAGCCGCCGGGAGACATGCGCCAGCGCCTCCGCCCGCACGTGCAGCGGAAGCCCCGCCGCCTCCCGCCGCACCGCATGCGCCTTGGCGAGGGCCTCTTCCACCTGCGCCTCGGTGGGCACCGACACGACCCCCACCTCCCGCCCGTCATAGGGGTGGGTCACGCGCATCTGCTCATCACCGACGGCGGCCTTCCCGGCCACCCAGAAAGGAGTCACGTCCATACCCCCACGCTAACCCCGCCGCCCCGCTCCGGCCCCTGGACACTGTGGAGATCCTCCCTTCCACACTGTCCAACCCTCTGTCACGTCCTGCCCTGAACGGGCCGCCCCAGCCGCCATCCGGTCACCGCCCAGCACACTCCCCAGAGCAGGAAGAACGGCGACCACAGCAGCAGATCCCAGCGCGCCAGGGTGAGCACCAGCGCGGCGTGCTCGGCCGGAGCCTCGCGGACTCCGGTCAGCAGCAGCGCGTCACCGACCAGGCCGGACCCCGCCACCCCGACCGCCCGGGCGATCATGAAGATCCCCAGCGTCCAGGAGACCGTGAGCAGCAGCCGGCGCGGGAACCTCGCGCCCCAGGGCCGCACGGCGGCCAGCGCGACGATGATCCCGACCACCGCCGCACCGGCCAGCGCCCAGTGGCTCGCCACGAACAGCGGATGGCGTGCGAGCAGCTGTTCGCGCAGATGCGGGGGCAGCGGGTCCTTGTCGGCCAGCGCGTCGGCCCCCAGCGCCTGGGCGAGTTTCATCGATCCGTACGCCGCGGCGCACACCCCGGCCCCGTAGGCGCCCGCCCGCGCCCGATCAGCTCGCGGCACGTCTCGTCGCCACCGCGTAGGACCGGGTCATCTCCAGGAACAGCCCGATCACGAGGAGTCCGAGGACGCCGTGATACCACTGCCAGCCCACACCGATGCCGACGAACCCGTCCACGATCATGATCCCCGCACCGCCGCCGACGGCCAGCAGCATCCCGGCCAGCACGAGCAGCATCAGCGTCCTCGGAACCCTGTGCCCCGGTGCCGTGACCGTGGCGAGGGCGATGCACGCGCCCAGCACGCCGGACGCGGTCGCGAGCCACTGCGCGGTGGCCGCGTCCATGAAATAGCTCCCGGCCTCGGCGGCCGACACGGGCGGGCCTCCCGGGAACCCGAGCCGGTCCTGCAGAGCGAAGGCGGCCTTCCCCGCCGCGTAACCGAGGAACAGAGTCGCCACCGCGTAAGCCGGCCATCTTTGTCGGCGATCAGAATCAACCATGATTGCGAGCGTAGAGATCGGACAACGGGAATCACTCCCCCTGGCGAGCGAGGTGCCTCCGCCGCGTGGGGGAGATTCAGAAGCTCCCTTTGGGCCATGCCTTACGTGGCTTTTCGCATGGCCTGGTGGGATGCTCGTTTGCCGTGCTGATGCCGACTCCGGGCCTATGGCAGGCCTTTCCTCTCTTGCCGCTACGGTGCTTTGTCGATCGTTCGGCTGGACGCCCTTTTCGGCGCCTTCAGCGGAGCTGCTCGGCCAGCGCGACGAGGATGCCCTCGGGTCCGCGGACGTAACAGAGCAGATGGCTGTCCTCGTACCGCGCCACCTCACCGACGAGTTCGGCACCGCGCGTGCGCAGGCGGGCGAGGACGGCCTCGAGGTCGTCGACGGCGAACATGATGCGACGTATGCCCAGCGTGTTGACCGGTGCGTTCTCCAGCCCGGCGCTGACCGCCGCCGGCGTGTGGAACTTCGTCAGCTCGAGTCTGCTGTGGCCGTCCGGGGTCCGCATCATGGCGATGTCGGCCCGGACGCCGTCGAGCCCGACCATCTGGTCCACAGAAGGCCCCTCGACCGTCGTCTCGCCCTCCAGCTCCATGCCGAGCTCGGTGAAGAACGCGATGGCCGCCTCGAGATCAGCGACGATGATGCTGACGTTGTCCATCCGCTGAATCGTCATGTCCCCGAGCATAGGTCGGACGCTCGGCCGTCCCGGCGAGAACCGGGGACAGCGGTCCGGCGAGCCGGACCGGCCTCGTTCATACCCCCACGCTCACCAGGACCGGCCGGGAAGGCTCGGCCCTTGTGGAAGACCCGCTGTCCACAATGGCCGGGACCTGCGCGCTATTCGGCGGCGAGCCGGTCGGCGGCCTCCTCGACGGCCGCCTCGAAATCGTCGTCGTCGAGGATCGGGAGCTCCTGGCGAGCCCGGTGCTTGAGCCGGGCCAAGCGGCAGCGGACCTCGTCGCGGCCGATGTCCTTGTCCCAGTCGTGAGCGGCGAGGCGTGCGTCGATGTTCATGAGGGCCCCTCCTTCCCGAGGTCGTCGGTCAGGGCGCGGAACGTCCGCCGGGCGAGGCGCAGACGGGTCTTGACGGTTCCCTCCGGGACGCTGAGCAGTTCGGCGATCCGCCTCGTGGAGTGATTGAGAAGCTCGTGGAGGATGAGGCATTCACGCTGATCGGGAGGCATCGAGCCGAACGCCTGCCGGAGGATGGCCCGCTCGATGGCGGTATCGGCGGTATCGGCGGGATCCGCGGCATTCGCCCTGGGCTCCAGACCCGGTGCCGCCTCAAGGGACATCAAGGGAAGCGCCGGAGCCTTCGCGGCCCGCTGGCGCTGGATCCTCGACAGGATGCGGCGCGCCGTGACGATGACGAATCCGACCGGGTTGGGATGGTCGAGAAGTTCCTCCCACTTGCGGTAGGCGATCGTCATCGCCTCGTCGGTGACCTCCTCGGCCAGCGTCCAGTCCTGCGCTCTGGCGTTGAGGACGTTGCGGACCAGACGGAAGTTCTCGGTGTAGAACCCGTCGAAGTCGTGACCACGGAGGCCGCCGTCCGACTCCGTCTCGTACCCGTCGTCCTCCGTGAGGCCCTCGCGGGGGACCGGGGCGGACGGTCCGAGTGGTGAGGAGAACAACCTGATCCACGCCTTGGCCGAGGCGTCCCGGTGATGTGCCGTGATCGGCTGATAATCGTCGGGATCGAAGTCGATCGGACGAGACCGAAGGACTTCCTCGTAGTACGAATCCGAAACGATCAGCGCGAGGTCGGCTGACGATTCGAACTGGGTGCGTTTGAGATCCGGGTCGTCCAGCAGAAGGAACGCCTGGCTCAACGAAGTTCCGATCATTCCGTGCCGGTCTTGGGAGACTTCGCCGACGTGAACCGCCAGCCGCAGCTTGATCAGGGACTCCGGCCCGCATGTCCGGTTGTGCTCCCTGAGGCTCGAAGCGAGCACCTGGGGAACCGCCACGATCAGGAGTTCCGGTGAAGCTTCGGGCGGGAGCACGAGCAGCATCCCGTCGCCGCGGTCTTCGTGATGGGCGAGGTCGAGGGATACCCCCGATCCGGCGAGGGCGTTCCGGAACATGCGGGACATGCTCTCCTGGGCCAGTACTCGGTCCGAATCTGTTCGGAAGGGATTCACGAACTCCGTGATGTCGATCGCGAAAATCACGCGGTAATCCAGGGAAGAGAACGGCTGTGCGCTGGCCGCCATCTGTCGCTCATCCCTTCGCGGAAGAAGTGGGCCGGGCGCCGATCCGGTGGACGCCTGTCACCGGATCGTCCGCGATGTTTCCCGCCAGGGGAACCTTCAGGCACAGGACGGTTCCGTCCGCCCGCCGCTCATGGAACTCCGAGCCGGGCGGAACGGCCAGCAGGGTCGTACGCCGCTCCCGTTCGAAGCCGATGGCGTTCCGCCCCTCGACGTACGCGCGGACGGCCTGCCGCAAGCCGACGCTCCTGCAGGTGACCGCGGTCAGGACGAGCCCGATCGCGGCGTGGATCTCCTCAAAGGCCATGCTCGCTTCCTCCTTGGACGCTGTACCGGCCGACACCCCCTATAAGGCACGAGAAGCCGCTCGGGTTTGGATTCCTCCCGCGTTAATCGCATCAATCCGGTCGGTGACGCCCGGAGAAGCCTCAGATCGGCAGTCCTTCGAGGGAGAGGACGGCGTAGACGATCTTGCCGTCCGGTATCGGACGCCAGCCCCACTCGACGGCCAGCGCCCCCACGAGGAGCAGCCCTCGCCCGCTCTCCTCGTCGTCCTCGGCGGCGACGGCCTCGGGCAGACCGGACCCGCTGTCGCGGACCTCGACGCGCAGCGAGGCGGAGTCGCGCCGGGAGAAGGCGACCCCGATCGGCTTCTCGGAGCGGATTGCGTTGGAGACCAACTCGGTCAGCACCAGCGAGGCGGACTCGTAGAGCTCGGCCAGTTCCCACCGGTCCAGCAGTTCCCGCAGCACGGCCCGGCTGTCACGAGCGACGGACGGGACGGGCGGATAGGTCCGCGCGTGCAGCGACGGAATGCGGTTCGTCATCGAGTACCCATCGGTGAGGCGGTCGGAAAAGGAAGCTGTGGATTCCGCTCTCATCGTGAACCGGGATGGTTACTCTCTGGAGTGGAATCACCCCTACGGGTGAGCACCCGCCCCTACAGCCCCCCGGAGACCCAGGGAGGTCCCCGATGACGCAGATCGACCCCGGCCGTTCGATCAGGGAGTTCTACGCCTTCCACCTCAAACGCCACCGCGAGGCCGCCGGACTCAGCCAGCCCGCCCTCGCCGCCCTGGTCCACGTCTCCCCGCAGCTCATCGGCCACCTCGAGAACGGCATCAGACGCCCCACGCCCCGCCTCTCGCGGACCCTGGACGCCGCGCTCGGCCTGAACAGGTTCTTCGAGAGCCTCTTCCCCCGTCTCGTCGAGGAGTCGGGTATCCCTGTCGGCTTCGCCGAGTACACCGACGAAGAGGCGCGTGCCTCGCTCATCAAGATCTATTCGCAGTTCATCGTCGCCGGGTTGCTCCAGACCCAGGACTACGCCCGTGAGGTCCTCCGCCGAGGCGTACGCGCCGACAAGCTGGATGAAATGGCTGCCGCACGCATGGCCAGGCAGGAACTCTTTCAGGGTGAGAACCCGCCCGGTGTGGTGGCGATTCTTGATGAGAACGCCATCAGGAGGAGAGTCGGCGGCGGTGAGGTCATGAAAGCGCAGCTCGAATCCCTACTCGAACGCAACCAGGAGTACGACGTCACAATCCTGGTGGTTCCGTTCGAAGCGCAGATCTTCCCTGAAGGGTCGTTCACCTTGCTGAGTTTCGACGCGGAACCCGATGTGGCCTATGAGGAAGGCGCCAGCGGACAAGGCCACCTCATCGAGGCGGGCCCTCGCGTGACGAGACTGAGAGCGAGGTTCGATCTCGTCGCCTCAATGGCACTATCGGCAGTAGATTCCGAGAACTGCATCCGCGGCATTCTGGAGGCGACGTGAAGCGCATGGACTTCTCTCGGGCACAGTGGCGCAAGAGCAGCCACAGCGGTGGTGACCACGGGATGTGCGTCGAGCTCGCGGAGGTGACCGTTCAATGGTGCGAGAGCGGCCACAGCAGCCAGGAGGGCGGCGAATGCGTCGGGCTCGCCGGTCTGCCGTCGGCTGTGGGCGTTCGTGACTCCAAGAACCCCCAAGGCCCGAGGCTCGTGGTGAGTCGCAGTGCGTTCGGTTCGCTGGTCGGTGGGATCAAGCGGGGCTGACCACGGGCTGTTCCGTGTCTCCGGTCGGGCCGGACCTGCGGGGCGCCTTAGGTGGGGCGCTGGGCTTCGGGTAGGTATGGAGGTATGGATCAAGGAGTGGCCAAGTGGGTGGTGGCGGGGCTTTTCTGGGTGGCGATGATCTCTCTGTTCGTGGGGATCTACCGGGTGCCGGAACCGGGGTGGCCTTACTGGTTCGTGGGATTCGGGGTGCTGCTGGCGGCGGCTTATGGCGTGCGGTACCTGGCGCGGCGGAAGACCGGCGGGGGTGGGCCGGGGTGACGCGGGGGGCCGCGGCGGAGTGAGATCCGGCCGCGGCCCCGAGGCGTTGCGGTGTCACGGCATGCGGTCGAGGATCCAGCCGCAGAGCTCTTCGGTGATGCGGGTGTGGCCCTCGTTGCGTCCGGCGAGAAGGAACTCGTCGAGTTCGCTCTCCTCGGGGGAGAGGTCGTCGATGGGCGCGTAGAGGTCGTGGTCGGAGCCGATGTCGCGGATGGCGACGGCGCTGACGGCGGGGACGAAGCAGTGGTCGCGGATCGGGTTGTCGACGGCGGTGTCGAAACCGAGCTCGGGCATGGCGTTGAGAACGTCGGCGAGGATGCCGAAGCCCTCCAGCATGCCGCCGGGAGCGCCCTCCATGCGGGGCATCCCCGGGCTGTTGATCTCCTGGAGGTCCGGCGTGACGAAACGCAGGTCGGCGACACGGGAGTCGCCGGACTGCGGCTGGGTGCGCAGGTCGGTGCCGATGATGAGCTCACCGGTGCCGCGCAGCGCGGTCTGGCCGGGCCCGATGCCGTTGCCCTGGCCGGAGCCGGCGCCGTTCGCGACGCCGATGAGGCGGGGCCGGCGGGGCCAGGAGCCACGGCGGTTCAGCTCCAGCAGGAACTCGTTCCGCTCCGGTGCGGGCTCCGGCTTGTCGGACCAGGTGGTCAGGTGCTGGGCCAGCAGCTGGCGGGAGGCCTGGCTGTTCATCTGGTCGGAGAAGCGCGGGTCGTAGTCGCGGATGTAGTGCGCGAACGCCTGGAGTGAGAGCGGGATCCAGGCGCCGCGGTGCGGGCTGTCGTAGGACCAGTACAGCGCCGTCTGGTGGTCGATGCCCACGTTCTCCAGCTTGGCCAGGGCGTACCGGGTGACCAGGCCGCCCATGCTGAAGCCGCCGACGGCCAGCGGGTGATCGCCCTGCCGGCGGCCGACCGCCTCGAAGATCGCCCCGATGGCGGCCTCGGCGTTCTTGATGATCGAGTCGCTGCGCTCGTCGAAACCGAGCAGGACGGCATCCCGGCCGCGGCGGCGCAGCTCGCTGATGAGCGGGTGGCCGCCGCACTCCAGGGCCTGCCAGGAGAACTCCAGGGTGCTGGGACCGGTGTTGAAACCGTCGGCCATGATCACCGGACGGGTCAGGGCGCGGTTGCCCTCCCCGTAGTAGACCCAGGCGGTGCCGCCGGGCACGGTCCAGGTCTCGTCGGGCCGCGGAGGGGCGGTGGTGATCTGCCGCGGACCTGCGGCGATGGCGGGAGACTGTGCGTTGCGCAGTGCCTGCGCGATCTGCTGTGTGTTCACACCCCGGTCGATTACCTAGAGTATCGATTGGTAACCCCAAGTAGTCGTCCGGGGGTGTTCCGTATAGGTGTTCCCCAGACTGTTCAGGGCTTGGGCTGAGGCTCTTCATCCACGGTGGCGCAGGAGAACGGAGCGTCCGCCGGAGGTCGCCAGGGCCCAGAGGGTGGTGGAACCCGGCGTGCGGGCCAAGGTGATCGTGTCGGTGTCAGGCGGTGTCGGGGCAGTGGTCCAGCGACCTGAGGAGTAATGGGCCAGGTGAGTGGTGGAGGCCGTCCAGATGCCGCCGTGGCCGTCGGGGACGACGGTGCGGAGCACGGGGTCGGCCAGTCGCGGGGCGGAGATCCGTTTCCAGGTCCGGTCGTTCCGATGCAGGACCAAGGAGCGGGCTGAGCGTCCGCCGGAGGACGTTCCCACAGCCCAGACGTCGCGGGTGGAGACGACCGTGACGGAACGCAGCGTGCCTTCAATGTTCTTCGGTAGACGGGTAGGGCGCCAGCGCTTGCCGTTCCAGTGGGCGACAGCCGGCACGAAGGGGTGGGGCTTCTTCTGGCCGAAGACCTCTCCGACCGCCCACAGGTCACCAGAGCGGCGACCGCCGACGGTATAGGTGTACAGAGGCGGCTGGAAAGTCTTCCAGACACCGGCGCGCAGACGCCGCACTGAAAGCATTGCCGGGTTGTCCGGCCACCAGACATCGCCGCCGGGCAGCGCGGCGGGCGCTCCCACGTTCTGCGCCAAGCCTTCCCGTCGCGGTTCCGGCGCCCACGACCAGCGGCGGCCGTCGAAGCCGAGCAGCCGGACATTCTGAAAAGTAGGGTCCGGGCTGGTGACGAACCAGACTCGTCCACCGGTCCCGAACACGCTGACGAACCGCTCCCGTCCAGCCGTCTCGGGACGTACGGTGCGCCACCGACTCCCGTCCCAATGGCGGATCCGACCGTCGGTGACCCACACGTCCCGCGGCCCGAGCACGGCCACCGCCGGGTTCTGGCCAGGGGTGACAGCAGTGCCGAACCGCTTCACCACCTGCCATCGAGGGGCCGAGGCCGTCAACGCCGTGCCGGATGCGGCAGTCAAGGGAATGGCGAGCAGGACGGCGGCGACGGCGGTGGGAAGGCGGCGCGGCACGGGGACTCCAGGGGACGGTCGAGAGGCCGCAACCTACACGATCTTGCTGTCCTCGCTCAACGCACGGGCCCCTGGCAGAGACCTCGGAATATGTAGATCGGTCTGCTGTCTCGTATGTGAGCAAGGGATCGGGACACGCGGATGGTCGTGGCCGGAGCCGTCGACGCGACCGGACTGCTGATTCGTCTGCCGACCGACCGGCAGGAGGCGGCCGGGTCCGCCGCTGGAGTTCCGCCGCACGCCCCGGACGTCTGGGGCGTGCGACGGAGCACCTCACCCGAGCGACTTGAGGAACTGCTGGAGGCTGGTGGCGGGGTAGCCGGTGGCGCGCTGGACGGTGGGGCTGACGATGTCCATCTCGCCGGTGGCGATGGCCTCATACGAGGTGACCCAGCCGGCGACCTCCCAGTCGGGGGCGCCGTAGCGGGCGCGGGACGCGTACGCCTCCTCGACGGTCTCGTCGACGTACTCGACGCCCATCATCCCGGCCGTCTGCGCCATCGTGAGGGACTGCGGGCCCGTCACGTCGTACCGGCGGCCCCGGTGCAGGTCGGGGTGCGGCAGGATCGCGGCGGCGACGGCCGCCACGTCGGTGCGCGCGACCCAGGAGCAGCGGCCCTGTCCCGCCGGGCCGCGGATGACGCCGTCCTGAACGAGATGGGGCAGCACGTCCTGGTAGAGGCTGGGCCGCAGGAAGGTGAAGTCCAGGCCGGACGCCTTCACGTACTCCTCGGTCGCCCAGTGGTCCCGCGCGAACGTGAACGTCGCGCTCTTCGCCGCCGACAGGAACGACAGGTAGACGATGTGCCGCACTCCCGCCGCCACCGCCGCGTCCACTGCGGCCCGGTGCTCGGAGACCCTGTCCGCGGACTCCCTGCCCGACACCAGGAACACGGTGTGCAGCCCGGAGAGGGCCTCTTCCGTCCCCTTGACGTCGGAGTATCCCTCGGCCACGGCCACCTCGGTGCCGGGCAGCTCGGGGGCGCGGGAGGGGTCGCGGACGATCAGGCGGGCGGAGTGCCCCGCCTTCACCAGGAGGCGGGCCGTCTCCGCGCCCACCACGCCGGTGGCTCCGGTGACGCCGATGCTCTCGGTCATAGCTGAACGAGCCTTTCGAAGAGGCGGGTGAGGGTTTCGTCCGGGTCACCGGTGAGGCCGGGGTGGACCGGGCCGGACTGGACGATCGTGCTGCGCGGGGCGGTGAGCCAGCGGAACCGCCGCCCGAGCGAGTCTCCACCGGCGTGGTCGTCGCCCGCGCAGTGGGCGGCGATTCCGTTCAGCGCCCGGCGCAGCTGCTCGACGTTCATTCCCGGTGAGAACGCGCGCAACCGATTTTCGTCCGCCGAGATGCGAACCCGCAGGTAGTCGCGCTTACGGCAGTAGACGACCACGCCGACATTGAGTGATTCGCCGCGTTCGAGGTCGGGGATGAGGCGCAGCAGCGCGTACTCGTAGAGGTCCACTTCGGAGCGTCCGGCGGGGTCGGAGGGTCGGGGGGAAAGGGGGGTCTCGCGCTGGTTCACGGCAGCCAGCTCCTCGGCGCCGCGGCGCGGGCGAGCAGCTGGGTCACGTAGGCCTCGCGGACGTCCTGCGGCGAGCCGAAACCCGGTTCGCCGGAGAGCCAGGCCTCGGGGACGAGCGCGACGGCCGAGCGCAGCAGCTCCTCGGTGACGAGGGGGAGCAGCGCGGCCTCGGCGCCCCTGAGGTCCTTGGCGTAGGGCTTGAAGACGTGGTCGTCCACGTCGTAGGGCCGGTGCACCAGCTTGGCGGCGCTGGCCCAGGCGTGGTGGAAGTACAGGCTCGCGCCGTGGTCGATGAGCCAGACGTCCCCGTGCCAGACGAGCATGTTCGGGTTGCGCCAGCTGCGGTCGACGTTGCCGATGAACGCGTCGAACCACAGGACGCGGCTGGCGAAGGCGGCGTCCGGCGTCCAGCCGAGCGGGTCGTAGCCGAGCGAGCCGGGCAGGAAGTCCACGCCGAGGTTCCAGCCGGGGCTGGCGTCGAGCAGGTCCTGCACCTCCTCGTCCGGCTCGTGCTTGGCCATGACGGGATCGAAGTCCAGGATGATCTGGTCGGGCGTGTGGAAGCCCAGCGCGCGGGCGAGGGCGCCGGCCAGGATCTCGGCGATCAGCGCCTTGCGGCCCTGACCGGCTCCGGTGAACTTGGCGACGTAGGTGCCCAGGTCGGCGGCCTCCACCAGGCCGGGCAGCGAGCCGCCCTCGCGCAGGGGCAGGACATACCGGGTGGCTTTGACTACAGGCAGCACCCGCCAAGGCTATCCGTCAGGGGTGGTAGACCTGGTAGGCGAGGGTGATCTTTCCCCGCTTGTCGAAGCGCAGGCCCCACTGCGGGTTCATCTTCGGCTTTTCGACGGCCTTGCGCAGCCCCTTCAGCCCGGTCTCGCGCATGCCGATCGATCCCTGGGACGTGGTGTAGAAGACGCAGATGGTCGCCTTCTTGGCGAAGGCGCGGGTGTGTTTCTTGCCGTAGGGCTTGTAGTAGCCGTCGTTGTACTGGGACGGCGTGTACTTCGCCCAGCGCCCGCTGAGCCCGCCGTACGGCCGCTTCTCGGAGACGGGACGGACGCCGCCCGGCCTGACGTCGACGACCTTCTGGAACTTCGGCGCCTTGACCTTCACCGAGCAGATGTTCCCCGCCGCCTGAGCGGGGGCGGCGGCGGCCAGGGGAGCGGCCAGGACGACGGCGGACGCGATGGCCATCAAGGGTGTACGCATGCGTTTCTGCCTTTTCACTGGTTTCGACTCACTACAGAAGATCATGTAGGCGGAGGTGATCTTTCCCTGTTTGTCGAAGCACATTCCCCCCGAGGGGCCAGGTTCTGGACGGGACGTGCTCGAAGATCACAGACTTCGACGCGCGAACGGCCGGGGTGGTTCGGTAAAGATCATCATCGGGGGCGCTCCCCCGCGGCCGGTCCGCGCACGGCGTCCGGCGCGGGGGAGCGCCTCGGGCCTACCAGGCGCCCGGGTAGCCCTTCGGGACGAGGTTGCGCACGATGGACTCGACGGTCACCCCGTTGTAGGTGGTGAAGAACTGGATCTGGACGGGGTCCTGCACTTCTTTGTAGTGGATCCGGAACGGCGTGGCGGTCTGCCCCTCGGGGACGGTGACCTTGCCTCCATTGTCGATCGTGAGCAGGTCCGGCCGGTTGGACGTCACCGTCAGGGTGAGGCCGCCCTGAGGCGCGGCCGGGAGGATGTCGATGTGGGCTTCGAGCGAGCGGTCGAGCTTCGAGGAGTCCACGAACTCGTTGAAGTGGAGCGTGAACTTCGTCGGCTTGTAGGGGTTCGGGGCGTCGGGGGCAGGAGTCTTGACCGGGGTGAGGGTCAGCTTGCGCTTGAGGATCCTGCCGTTCAGCCCGGCGGCCACCACGCCGGTGCCGACCCGGGGGATCTTGGCGGTCCTGATGGTGAAGCGCACCTTCTTCTTGCCGGCCGGGACCTTCACCGACTTCGGCACCTTGATGTAGGTGGCGCTCTTGGCCGCGAGCTTGACCTTCACGCCGCCCATGGGGGCGGCGGCGGTCAGGGTGACGACGCCGTAGGTCTTCTTTCCGCCGAGCATCTTGCGTTTGGCGAGCTTCAGCCCGGCGAGCTTCGGCTTCGCCTTGAGGTGGGCGACGTTCTGGATGGTGGCGGGGGCTCCGTCGATCCGAGTGATCGCGTAACCGCCGGAGAGGGCGAGGGAGGCGGCGATCGTGCCGCCGATGAGAGCTCGTCTGAGCTGCCGGACCAAGGGAACGGCCTTCCGGGGGGTAATGGGGGTCGATGATGCCGCCGTATGATTTCGGCTCCCCGTATCCACGTCAAAATCACTTCCACCGTCCGGCGGGGCGGTGTCCGGCTGGAGGCCTCCGTGCGCCTGGGAATCACGATGTTCGCCACCGACCGGACGGTGGCGCCGCACGAGCTGGCGGTCGCCGCGGAGGAGCGGGGGTTCTCCTCGCTCTACCTGCCCGAGCACACGCACATCCCGGTGTCGAGGCTGACGCCCGGGCCGGCGACGCGGGAGGCGTCGGGGACGGGGGAGGCGCTCCTGCGGGGGACGTCGGGCGACGAGACGCTGCCGGAGGAGTACGCGCGGACGCTGGATCCGCTGGTGGCGCTGGGCGCGGCGGCCGCGGTGACGAGCACGATCACGCTGGGGACGGGGATCCTGCTGGCGGCCCAGCGGGAGCCGCTGGTGACGGCGAAGGCCGTCGCGTCGCTGCAGACGCTGTCGGGGGGCAGGTTCTCGCTGGGCGTCGGGTTCGGCTGGAACGAGGAGGAGGCCGCCGACCACGGGGTCGCCTGGGCGACGCGGCGCGAGCGGACCCGCGAGCACGTCCTGGCGATGCGCGCCCTGTGGCGGGACGAGGTCGCCTCGTTCCGGGGCGGTCACGTGGCGTTCGAGCCGAGCTGGGCGTGGCCGAAGGCGGAGGTGCCGGTGCTGCTCGGCGGGGCGGGCGGGCCGAAGCTGTTCGCCGCGGTCGCCGAGTACGGGGACGGGTGGATGCCGATCGGCGGGGCGGGCCTCAGGGAGGCGCTGCCGAGGCTGGCCGCGGCCTGCGAGAGCGCCGGACGGGATCCGTCCGAGGTCTCCGTCATCCCGTTCGGGACCCTGCCCACCCCCGCCAAGCTGGAGTACTACGCCTCCCTGGGCGTCGAGGAGGTCGTCCTGCGGGTGCGGGGCGGCACCCGCGACGAGGTGCTGCCCGTGCTGGACTCCTACCGGGAGCTCATCCCAGCATCGGCATGACGAACATGGCGGTGGCCTCGATCGTCACCTTGCCCTCGGCGTTGAGGATCCGTCCGACGGCGTAGGCCTTGCGTCCCTCGATCCGGTCGATCCGCGCCTCGGCGGTCAGCCGCTGGCCGAGCGGGGTGGGGCGGCGGTAGCGCAGCTCCAGGGAGGCGGTCAGGCCCGGGGTCCCGTTGTTGTTGGCGGCCAGGCCGAGCAGCTGGTCCAGGACCATGGCGCTGACGCCGCCGTGGGCCAGGCCGGGAGGGCCCTCGTAGAGGAAGTTCAGGGTGAACTCGGTGCGGACCGAGCCGTCTTCGAGGAACTCGATCCTGCAGGGCGGGGCGATCGGGTTGAGCTCGCCGGTGACCGGGCTGGCGATCTGCTGGAGCATGCCTTCGCCCGGGGTGGTGTAGCCGTCGCCGGAGACGGGAGGAAACGCGCGGCGCGCGGCGTCGAGCCGGTCGGTGAGCGCCCGCACCTGCGCGGTGAGCTCGGTGAGCTCCTCCTCGGGGAGCGCGGTGTGCACGGTCGCCTCGTTCAGCCGCCGCACCTCGGCCGCGAGCGCCGACAGGTGTTCGACCCGCCGCTCGTCCAGCGGTTCCCGGGGCTGGACGGTGAAGATCGGGTGGGCGCTGGTACGGGCTCCGGGCATCGGTGCTCCTGATCGCTTTCGATAAATTTTAGAACGTCATTCTAAAACATCCGGAATCTACGTTTACAGCCGGGGCTTGTGTGGTTTGTGTGTTTTTGTGGTGATTCGTCCGGGTAATGCTCTGAAGGTCCGATCGGATGGCGTGAAGTTCTCAGGGGGGAACATGACGACGAAGATGCAGGATCACGTCCGCGAGCTGATGAGCAAGGAGGCCTGCTGCACCATCCAGGCGCACGAGACGCTGGACCGCGCCGCCCAGCTCATGCGCGAGGAGGGGGTCGGGGCGTTGCCGATCGTGGGCTCGGACGGCCGGTTCGAGGGCATCATCACCGACCGCGACATCATCGTGAAGTGCATCGCGGCCGGGCACGACCCGTCCCGGGTCACCGCGGGAGACCTCGCCTCGGGGCTGTACTCGGTGTCGCCGGAGACCACCGTGCAGGAGGCCCTGGACCTCATGGAGGACCACCAGGTCAAGCGGCTTCCGGTCATCAAGGACAACCGCATGGTCGGCATGATCAGCGAGGCCGATCTGGCGCAGAACCTGCCGGACGACCAGCTCGCCGAGTTCGTCCACCGCATCTACGCGCGGGCGAGCGGCAAGCGGGGAGCGGGCGGCGGACCCGGCTGAGCACCTTCGCGAAGGGGGCCGGCGGCCCCCTTCCGCGCGCCCGGCCGTCCGAGGATCGGGGCGGCCTTCTACCGTCGAGGCGGTACCGGACGGGATAGGCGGGGCTCGTTCCGGTGCGGATCCGAACACGCCGCCCGCGGATCCCCGCGGCCCTCAGGGGTCGCGGGGATCCGCGGTCTCGGCGAGGACCCCGGCGAGGACGGTGCGGAGCGCCTCGGCCGTCCCGGTGGCGGCGGCGTCGCCGGTGGCGAGGCGGCGGACGGCCAGGCCGTAGAGGAGCGTGACGATCGTCGGCGCGTGGTGCTCGGGGCGGGCGATGCCCAGCGCCGTGAGGATGGACGTCGCCAGCCGGTCGTAGGCGGTGATGGAGCGCTCGGCGGCGGGCCGCAGCCCGGGGTCGCGGGCGGCCTGCAGGTGCAGTTCGAGGTGGGCCACCTGCTCGGGCCCGTTGGCGAAGGCGACGATGGCCCGCTGGACCTCGTCCGCGGCCTGCGCGGGGGAGAGCCCGGCGTCCGCCAGGGCGAGGGCGGCCCCGGTTATGCGGTCGATCTCGGCGTCGGCGAAGCGGTCGAGGCATTCGCGCAGCAGATCCGTCTGGGAGCCGAAGTGGTAGGTGAGGGTGCCCAGGGAGACGCCGGCGGCGGCGGCGACGCGCCGGTTGGTGAGGGCGCCGACACCGTGCTCCGCGATGAGCCGCAGGGCCGCGTCGAGGAGGCGCTCGCGTGCTTCGTTCATGAGGGACCCTCTTCCCAGGCTGAGGAATCCAGCTTATCGTTCGTTCGAACGAACGAGAGAGGGACACGGTGAGCGGACTCGCGTACAAGGGGCTTGCGGAGCAGGCGGAGCTGGCGGCGTCGGGGCAGGTGAGCGCGAAGGAGCTGGTGGAGGCGTCCCTCGCCCGGATCGACGAGGTCGACGGCAGGGTCGGCGCCTTCCGGGTCGTGCGCCACGAGGCCGCCCGCGCCGAGGCCGCCGAGGCCGACCGGAGGCTCGCCGCGGGGGAGCGGCTGCCGCTGCTGGGGGTCCCCGTCGCCATCAAGGACGACACCGACCTGACCGGCGAGACGACGCCGTTCGCGGTGATCGGCGACCACCTCCCGGCCACCCGCGACGGCGAGCAGGTGCGCAAGCTGCGGGCCGCCGGGGCGATCATCGTCGGCAAGACGCGGACGTGCGAGATCGGGCTGTGGCCCTTCAGCGAGTCGCCCGGCTACGGGGCGGCACGCAACCCCTGGAAGCTCGGCTTCACCCCCGGCGGCTCGTCCGGCGGCTCGTCCGCGGCGGTCGCGGCGGGCATGGTCGCGGCGGCCGTGGGCTCGGACGGGGCCGGCTCCATCCGCATCCCGGCCGCCTGGACGAACCTCGTCGGCATCAAGCCGCAGCGGGGACGGGTCTCGGGCCACCCGCACACCGACCCGTTCAACGGCCTGACGGTGTGGGGCCCGCTGGCCCGCACCGTCGAGGACGCCGCGCTGCTCCTGGACGTCCTCACCGGCAGCCACCCCGAGGACGTGCACCGGCTCGACCCGCCGCGCACCCCCTTCGCCGAGGCCGCGCGGAAGGACCCCGGCAGGCTGCGCGTCGCCGTCTCCTTCAAGACGGCCCCCGGCGTCACCGGGAGGATCGACCCCGAGGTCCGCCGGGCCGTCGAGCGGACGGCGCGGCTGCTCACCGACCTGGGCCACAAGGTCTTCCCCGCCGACCCCGACTACGGGCCCGTCGCCCTCGGCCTGGTCGCGCGCGGCCCCGCGGGCGTGGCCGACTGGCTCGACTCCATGCCCGGCGCCCGGCCCGAGGCGCGCACCGAGGTGGAGGCGAAGATCGGCCGGACCGTCGGGCGGAGGCTGCTGCCCCTGGCCCGGCGCATGGACCCGTACCTGCGCCGCCGCGTCGGCCGCATCTTCCGGTACGCCGACGTGGTGCTCACCCCGACCACCGCGCAGCTGCCGTCGAAGGTCGGCGCGTTCGACGGCGCCGGCTACCAGAAGACCCAGTCGGGGGTCGCCGCGCTGTGCCCGCTGGCCTGGCCGTGGAACGTCATGGGCTGGCCGGGCGTGAGCGTCCCGGCCGGGTTCAGCGCGGACGGCCTTCCGATCGGCGCGCAGCTCCTCGGCCACGACAGCGAGGAGGCGAGGCTCATCTCCCTCGCGGCGCAGCTGCAGGAGGCGGAGCGCTGGCAGGATCTGACTCCCGCTCTCTGAGCGCGGCGCGCGACAGCCGGTCGGACTGCCGGGTGGTCTCCGGCAGCCGGTAGGACGGGCTGAGCGCCAGGACGTGGCGGGTCGCCGTGTCGAGGTCGACGCGGTGGCCCACCGAGACGTAGACGGGTTTGACGCCCGTCTGCGTCCGCAGGGTGCGTCCGACGACCTCGCCCTCGTGGACGAGGTCGGTGAACGAGCCCCGCTCCCGTCCGGGTTCGACGTGCTCGCCGACCAGGAACGTCTTGCCCACGCCCACCGCGGGCAGCCCGGTGAGCAGCCCCAGGTGGCAGGCGAGCCCGAACCGCCGGAAGTGGGCCCGCCCGTGGCCGTCGCAGACGAGCAGGTCGGGCGTGGCGCGCAGCTTCCGCAGCGCCGACAGCAGCGCGGGCAGTTCCCGGAAGGCGAAGAGGCCGGGGACGTAGGGGAAGGACGGCCGTTCGACGGCGACGGCCGACTCGACGACCCGCAGCGTCGCGGCGTCCAGCACCACGACGGCCGCGGCGACCGCCTCGTCGGAATGGCTGCCGTAGGCGACGTCGAGCCCCGCGACGGTGCGTACGACGGCGGGCCCGGGCTCCTCCCGGACGCGGTCGCGCAGCCGCTCCTGAAGCGCCTCCGCCTCCTCCACGGAGTCGGGCCAGGAGTGCAGGTCCTCGATGTCCATGGAGGCGAGGGTATGAGCTGTTGTCGGTTGAGTGTTCGGAAGTGTCCATGAGGTTCCCTGGTCGTCTGTGGCCTCGCCCATGGAACTTGCGTCGTAGCCTGTGCGGCCGGGTACCGGCTGGTGGTCTCTCCGGATGCCCGGGGGAGGGATGTGCGGGTTTCCCGTCCATGCCCGCAGCGTCGTGAGTAGGTTGTGTTCCGGTCACACCCGGTGACCTCGGGCAGGTGGGAAGGGGGCGGCATGCCGACGATCCGCAATCGCCGCCCGGATCCTGAGGCGGTCCGGCATGGCTGAGCCGGGTAGGCCGCTGCGGTCGATCGCCGCGCCGTTCGTCGTCGTCCATCCCCAGGGCGTGTCGATCCGCACCCGGCTCAAGGGCCTCACCCCTCGGGACGAGGAGGTGTTGTGCCGGGTGGGTGCGCATCTGGGGTCGTTGGCGGGCCGGGACCTGGCTGATCGCTGCGCCGACGGCCTCCAGCACACCGCGCAGCGGTGGGCGGAGCGCAAACGGAACCTGACCGGCCAGTCCTCCTCGCGGTGGGCTGGGGCGATCACCAAGGCCACCCACGACCAGTGGGCGCTGTCGCGGCGCTCCCAGGCCGCACACCTGAACACCCTGGATGCCGCCATCGGCACGATCGAGCATCGTCTGGCCCTGCCCCTGGGCGAGAAGGGCAGCAAACGAGCCCCGGGCGGCTACCGCTCCAGGAGCGAGTGGTTCGCCAAGTCCCGCCGCCTGGCCTTGCTGAAGGAACGCCGCACGAAGGTCGCGGCCGACCGCGCCGCCGGGAGGGTGCGGGTGGCGCGCGGTGGCCGCAGGCTCGCGAACACCCGCCATCACCTGAAGGAAGCCGACCTCACCCGCGAGCAGTGGCGGGCGCGGTGGGAGGCGGCCCGCTGGTTCCTGTCCGCCGACGGCGAGAGCGGCAAGCGGTACGGCAACGAGACCATCCGCATCACCCCCGGCGGGCAGATCTCCCTCAAACTCCCCGCGCCCCTGACCGGCCTCGCCAACGCGCCCCACGGCCGGTACGTGCTGGCCGCCCGGGTGTCCTTCGCCCACCGGGGCCAGGAGTGGGCCGATCGGGTGGCCGCCGACCGCGCGACGGCCTACCGCCTACACCTGGACGCCGAGCGGGGCCGCTGGTATGTGGACGCGGCCTGGCAGCGCCCGCCCGTGCGGGTTCTGTCGTTGGAGGCGGCGAGGGCGGCCGGGATGGTGGGGGTGGACACCAACGCCGACCACCTGGCGGCCTGGCGGCTGGACGTGCACGGCAACCCGGTCGGTCGGCCGGTCCGTTTCGACTACGACCTGTCGGGCACCGCAGAGCATCGGGACGCGCAGTTGCGGCATGCCCTGATCCGGCTGCTGCACTGGGCCCGTCGCATCGAGGCGAAGGCGATCGCGGTGGAGGATCTGGACTTCGCCGATTCCAGGACCCGGGAGAGGCACGGCCGAAACCGCCGCTTCCGCCAGCTCATCTCCGGTATCCCCACCAGCCGCCTGAAGGCCCGGCTGGTCTCGATGGCCGCCGAATGCGGTATCGCTGTGGTGGCGGTGGATCCGGCCTATACCAGCGTGTGGGGCGCCAGGTACTGGCAGAAACCCACCAGCACCACTGAACGCAAGACGACCCGGCACGAGGCTGCGAGCCTGGTGATCGGGAGACGCGCCCTGGGGCATGGTGCCCGGCGTCGGACGGCGCCGCCCCCGCATCACCGGAGTGATGGTGCGGGGCATCGGACCGTCCAGGCCGAACGCCGTGACCTGGGGCGTGAGGAACCCCGCCACCCCGTCACGGAGCGTGTACACGATGCGCGTAGCCCGGCAGAGGGAAAGAGAACGCGGGGAACCAGCGCATCCAACACCGTTCGGGATGCGCGCAGTACCAGGGCATGGGTCCAAAACCCATTCCTGGACACTGTTGAGGAACGGTAATCGAGTACCCGGTCACCGGATCTGAGTACTTTTACGGATGTGCCGGGGAAGCGGGCCTGGTTCCCTCAAGGGCATGATCAAGCTCGCCACCCCCGCGGCGCTCCTCTACGCGATCTCGATCCTCTGCCTGTCCTACCGGCTGCACACGGTGCCCGGCTCGGACCCCGGCCTGGACGGCGTCTGGCTGCTGCTGGCGAGCCTCCCGACCGGCCTCGTGCCGTTGATGCTCCCCCTTCCGGAGAGCCGCGACGTCTTCCTGCTCGCGATGACGGCGGCGGGCCTGTTCCAGGCCCTGCTGGTCTGGCTGGCCGGGAGGATGTTCGACAGCCCGCTGCTTCAGAAGCCCGGACCGGTGATCATGCCGCCGTCGACCAGGACCTCGCTGCCCGAGCAGTAGGACGAGTCGTCACTGGCCAGGAACGTCACCAGACCGGACACCTCCTGGGACTTGCCCAGCCGTCCCAGCGGCAGCGCCTTCATGAACGCGTCGGCGTTCTCCGCCCCCCGCTCGACCACTTCGGGGTCCAGCGACATCGAGGTGAAGATGCCGCCGGGGTGGATGCTGTTGACGCGGATGCCGTAGGGGCCGAGCTCGCGCGCCGCGGACTTGGTGACGCCGCGGATGCCGAACTTGCCCGCGCTGTAGGCGGAGAAGCCCGCGCCCGACACGAAGCCCTCGGTCGAGCTCACGTTGATGATGGAGCCGCCGCCCGCCGCCTTCATGGCCGGGATGACCGATTTGATGCCGAGCCACTGGCCGGTCAGGTTGACGTTGACGGTGGCCTGGAACTCGGCCAGCTCCATGTCCTCGATGTTCTTCACGCGGATGACGCCGGCGTTGTTGACCAGCACGTCCAGCTTGCCGAAGCTCTCGACGGCCAGCGCGACGGCGGCCCGCCAGTCCTCGGGGCTGGTCACGTTCATCCGGATGAACAGGGCCTCGCCGTCGAACTCGCCGGCCAGCTTCGCGCCCTCCTCCTCCAGCAGGTCGCCGAAGACGACCTTCGCGCCCTCGGCGACGAACCGGCGTACGTGGGCCTTGCCCATGCCGCGCGCGCCGCCGGTGATGAGGGCGACCTTCCCGTCAAGCTGACCCATGAGCTGCTCCAAGTGACTGTTCGCCCCGCGCCGCCTCGGCGCCGGGTGGTTCGCATGCGCTGAAGGGTGCGTCGACTGTCACCCTCCGGTTAGACACCCGGCCGCGCCGGACGCGCGTCTTCACCACTGACGGGAAGGCGTCACCGGCGCGGTCCGCCTTCCCGTCCGATCCGGCGGCCACCGCGACGGCACCGGAGGGGGAAGGGATGGCGGGGCCGTGCACGGATCCCGCGGAGTCGCGGAAGGCGGGCGCCCCTCCCGGGAAGGGCGTCGTCTTCACGAGGGCTGTGCGGCCGTCGCCCGGCTGGTCTCCGAAGCCGTCCAGCGGGGACCGGCCGCGCAGCTCGAACCGCGGGCTCCTGGTGTCCATCGCCGACCAAACTAACGTGCGCTTGGTTGGTGGAACAAGGGTCAGGACACGGCGGCGTAGGCGGCTTTGACGAGTTCGTAGGAGCGCCGGTCCCCGGCCATGCCCCCGCCCATCTGGTTGGGGATGAAAGCGACGGCCAGCTCCTTGTCCGGATCTCCCAGGCCGATGCCGCCTCCCGCCCCGGTGTGGCCGAACGCGCTGTCCCTGCCCGCGCTCGGCGTCAGGAACGTCATGGCCGGGCGCATGAAGCCGAGACCGAAGGCGCTGTCCACGACCAGTACCCTGTCGGCGCCGCGCACGCGTTCGCGGACGCCCTCCCGCAGGGTCTCCTTCCGCAGGATCCGCCCGCCGATCAGGGAGTCGTAGAAGGCGGCGAGGTCGCGGGAGGTGGCGACCATCCCCGCCGCGGGCCACCCGCCCTGAAGGACGACCGGCTTGTTGTAGGAGGCCGCGGGGTTGTTGAGGGCCCGGTTGAGCAGCGACTCGGGGTCGAGGTAGGCCTCGGCCAGCCGGGTCATCAGGTCGGCCCCGGAATTCCTGCCGGGCTGCGGGTCGGTCGCGCCGGAGGGGGGCCGCCCCGTCGCGGAGAGCTTCGCGGCCTTGGCCATGACCTCCGGGGAGGTGCCTATCCACAGGTCCGGGGCGAACTCGCGCCGGACGAACTCCCCGACGGTCGTCCCGGCGGTGCGCCGCACGATCTCCCCGGCCAGCCAGCCGTAGGTGAGCGCGTGGTACCCGTGCCCGTCGCCGGGCGTCCACTCGGGAGCCTGATCGGCCAGCAGGGCCGCCATCGCGGCGGGGTCGGCCGCCTCCTCCGCGCTGACCTTCCGCGCGAAGGCGGGCAGCCCGGCCTGGTGGGTGAGCAGCTGCTCGCCGGTGACTCCCTCCTTGCCGTGCGCGCCGAACTCCGGCCACCAGTCGGTCACGGGACGGTCCAGGGCCACCTCGCCGCGCTCGGCCAGCAGCAGCGCGGCGGTCGCGGTGACGGCCTTGGTGCAGGAGAAGGCGAGGCAGGGGGTGTCGTGCTCCCACTCGCGGCCGGTCCTGGCG
This sequence comes from Actinocorallia aurantiaca, assembly GCF_039533685.1. NCBI lineage: Bacteria > Bacillati > Actinomycetota > Actinomycetes > Streptosporangiales > Thermomonosporaceae > Actinocorallia > Actinocorallia aurantiaca. Next base: position 437,977 of record NZ_BAAATZ010000009.1, read on the forward strand.
TCGGCGATCCCGCCCCACAGGTCGACGACCGGCCGTCCTCCGGCGAACACCGCGACGCTCGCGCCGAGGTTGCGCCCTTCGGCGAACTGGGTCTCGAAGACCTCGCGGACGCCGCGGAACGCCGGATCGCAATGTCCGCGCACTACCTGGTCATTCGCCATCATTCCTCCAGGAACCCCACGAAAAGGTCGACCACATCATGGCAGCCCCCGGTCTCCCCCGAGGATCCGGGAGGGCGGCGCCGACTTGGGGGAGTGCGGGTGAATGGCGCGAATAGTGAGTATTGGAATTTCAATCCCCCTTAGATCGTGAATTCTTGCCATTAATGAGTATGGCTTCCGATGCCGATCGAGGAGATATCTTAAAAAGAAATGGAGTTTGCGCCCGCGCGCCGATCACGCCCTTGTAATTTGGTCGACCATCCAACACAGGAGGTCGACAGTGCTCGCGAACTCAGCCCGTTTCACACTCGCCGCCGTCCTGGCCGCGGGAGCGGTCGCCGCGCTCCCGGGATCCGCGGCCGCGGCCCCCGGCCGGGGCTCCTGCCTCATCGGCAACTGGACGCTGACCAAGTACTCGATGGTCATGAAGGGCAAGAACGTCGCGCTCACCACCACGGGAGGCAAGGGCACCCGCCTGCGCGTCACCCCGCAGGGCGCCGTCTACGACTTCAACTACTCCAAGCCGGCCCTCACCAAGGGCACCCGCTCCGGCGAGCCCGTCTCGCTGTGGGCCAGCTACCGGGGCAAGCTCGCACTGAAGTCGAAGTTCCGCGGCGCCCGCTCCGGCGTGCTGACCACCAGGCCCGGCAGCGCCAAGGGCGACGCCAACGGACTGCTCGGCCAGCTGCGCCCGGAGAAGAAGCTCCTCGCCAAGTACAGCATCGTCGAGACCTACCGCCGGGGGGAGTGGGTGGCGCTCACCCCGCACCGCGCGAACTTCCGCTGCAACGCGCGGAGCCTGCAGCTCAGCGCCAAGAAGAAGGACTTCTTCGGCACGAGCATGGTGAAGATCCAGTACCGGCGT
>NZ_BAAATZ010000009.1:439049-459300 GCF_039533685.1 Actinocorallia aurantiaca
ACCTTTGTCGATCATCCTGATGGAGGTCGACTTTGTTCGCTGTATCCCCCCGCACGGCATCCGTCGTTCTGGCGGCCTCGCTGGCCGTCACGCCCCTCGCGCTCCCCGCGTCCGCGTCCGCCGCCGCCAAGCCCTGCCTGCTCGGCAAGTGGAAGCTCACCAAGTACTCCATGAACGCCAAGGGTCCCGGCTCGAAGGCCACGAGCTGGGGCGGCCAGGGAGTCCGCCTGACCGTCGCCGAGAAGTCCGTGACCTATGACTTCGGCGGCTCCAAGCCCATCATCGTCAAGGGCTTCTCGGACGGTGAGAAGTACGACATGAAGACGACCTACAGGAAGCGCCTGACGCTGAAGTCCACGCTGAAGGGCGCGAAGAAGGGCACCTTGGCGCTCAAGCCGAAGAGCGCCAAGGGCGATGCGCGGGCCGCCCTCGTCATGAACGGCGCGCCCTTCATCACCTACAGCGTCGCGAAGGTGTACCGCGAGGGCAGCTGGGAGCCCGTCGCCCCGACCCGTGCCCGCTACACCTGCACCGCCAAGACGGCCAGGTTCAAGATGACGGAGACGGACGAGAGCGGCACCGGCACGGTCGTGCTGGACTACCGGCGCCTCTGACCTTTCGCAGAGGCGAGACGGACCCGTTCGTCTCCTCCGGGGGCGGCACGGACGTTCGCCTCCCGGAAGACGAAGTGAAACTCTCCTGAAATCCGGGCGTCCCGGTACGGGACCTGGGTACTTTTGTCGATCATCCGCCGCATGGAGGAGGCCGACTTGCCCGCCAACCCGGTCCGCCTGTCCCAGGCCGTCGCCCTGGCGGCGGGAGCCGTCCTCGTCCTTCCCGCCTCCGTCTCGGCCGCCGAGGCGTGCGTGCTGGGAGACTGGAGGCTCACCGAGTACCGGTCGGCCGCCAAGGGACGGAACGTGGAGATCAACGCCGAGGGCGGAGAGGGGGCCCGGCTCTCCCTCACCGGGAAGACGGCCTCCTACGGATTCGACAAGGCGAAGAAAGTCGTCACCAAGGGGAACGACAACGGCGACCGCTACGTCTTGAAGAGCGTCTACAAGAAGCGGATCCTCTTCAAGAGCACCTTGAAGGGCTCGAAGAAGGGCACCCTGGTCCTGAAACGGAAGACGGCCACCGGCGACGCCACCGTGAAGCACACCTTCAACACCGTCCCGATGAGCCGGCGCAAGCTCGCCAAGCACTACCGTGACGGCGACGTGGATCCCTTCATCCCCGTCCGCCACGCCTTCACCTGCTCCGGCAGGACGCTGAAGCTCGCCGCGACCCTGTCCGATCCCGTCGCCCCCGCCGCCGTCACCGCGGTCTACCGGCGCCTGTGACCGGCGACGCTCCCGGGAATCCGGACGAGTCCCTTCCCCGTCTCGTACCGTTGGCGACCATCCCCTCACAGCGGTCGGCGTCCGTCTCCACGCCGGAAGGGATCCCCATGCTGGACGGGCCTTTCGACAGCGACGAGGCCTCCGACCGCCTCTCCGAGCTCGAGAAGAGCCAGGACGTCGCGGGGGCGATGGCCGAGGCGTTCACCGCGTTCCTCGCGGTGAACCGCGACTACGTGCAGGAGGCGTGGGGCGAGGAGGTCCTGGCGATCGCCTGCCTGGTCGCGGCGAGGGTCTCCGGGATCGCCCCGGACGAGGAGGCCCACCACTGGCTGGACCGCAATCCCTTCACGGTCTCGCCGGAACTGCGGGACCTGGCCGCGAAGGCCTTCGACCTGGCCACCCGCAAGGAGGACAACCACTACGGCGAGGACGTCGACGACGACTACTGGCGGGAGTTCCTCGACGGCCTCGAGCCCTACCGGAGGTCGCTGGCGGGCGAGCCCCAGGAGCCTCCCTCGCCCTTCGTCCCGGACTTCTCCGGCTCCCCGGAATGGTTCGTCGCCCACTGGGCCACGCCCTATGAGGGCCTCGAGGAGGATTCGGCCTACGCCAGGGCCGCCGAGGCGCTGCGGCGCGGCGTCAACGCCTCGGCCGCCTGGCTGGACTGGTGGCGGCCCGCCGGCCTGCAGGAGCTCTACGTCTTCTGCACCCTCGACGACGGCGAGCCCGTCGAGCGGATCTCCCGGGGGCGCGCCACCGCCGAGGCCTGGGTGGACCTGGGCCACACGCAACACGTTCCGGAAGAGGCCGTGGCCGCCGACGTCAGGCGGGTCCTGGCCGCCGTGGGCGACCACCTCGGTCTGGGCCCCCTCCCTGCCCTTCCCTGAGCCGGGCGTCCCGCGGCCCTAGGCTGAAGGCATGATCAGACACGTCGTGATGTTCACCTGGAAGCCCGAGGCCACCGAGGAGCAGCGGGAGGCCGTGGCCGCTGGGCTGGCGGAGCTGCCCGGGGCGATCCCGCAGATCAGGCGCTACGAGTACGGGCCGGGCATGAACCCCGGCAACAAGGACTTCGTGCTGGTCGCCGACTTCGCCGGCCCCGAGGACTTCGTCGTCTACCGTGACCACCCGGCGCACAGGGCGTTCATCGAGAGGTGCGTCGAGCCGATCGCCGAGGACCTCGCCAGGGCGCAGTACCGGCTCCCCGGTTAGCCGCTTTTAACAAGCGCTTGCTCAGGGTTTAACAAGATGACAACCTGGGTGACTGAGCAAGCGGTTGGGTGGCAGCGGCATAATAAAGGGGTGACTACCACGACGAACAGCGGACGAGCCAGGGCTTCGGCCCGTGAGGGCGGTGGCCGCCGCCGCGCCCGGGGCGCGACGGGGCTGGCCTCCGAACGCCGCGACCATCTGGTCAAGCTGGCCGCGGAACTGTTCGCCAAGAAGGGCTTCCAGGCGACCACGGTCCGCGAGATCGCCGACGAGGCCGGGATCCTCTCCGGCAGCCTCTACCACCACTTCGACTCCAAGGAGTCGATCGTGGACGAGATCCTGTCGAACTTCTTCACCGAGCTGATGGCCGCCGACCGCGCGGCCCTCGAGCAGGGCGGCACCCCCGAGGAGGTGCTCGCCTCCCTGGTGCGCATCTCCTTCGGCACCCTGGAGCCGCACCGAGCCGCGATCACGGTGCTGCAGAACGACTGGAACTACCTCAAGGGCCTCGAGCGCTTCGCCTACCTCATCCAAGCCGAGGAGGAGGTCGAGCAGATGTGGATCGAGGCCATCAAGAACGGCCAGACCGCCGGGCTCTTCCGCCCGGACCTGGATCCCAGGCTCACCTACCGGATGATCCGCGACACCATCTGGGTCAGCGTCCGCTGGTTCCAGCCCAACGAGGGTCTGGACGCCAAGGTCCTGTACGGCCACTACGTCAGCGTGCTGCTCGACGGCATCCACGTGCACTGACCACGCCTCTTTCCCGCGCGTTCCCCACTCGTCCTCCAGCGCCCTCACGAGGCGGCGGCGATCCCTTCTCACCCGCTCAAGGCCCCGCGGCCCGGGCGGGTGTTCGCCGTGCCCGCGCGGGGCCGGCCTCCGCTGACGTCGCCCGGGCGGGAGAGGGCGCGATCTCTCCCGTCCGGACGACGGGTTCCGGCCGGGAGCGCCGATGGCGGTCGGGCTCCCGGTGCATCCCGGGAAAGCTAACCTGAAAATCTTTCGCACGCAAGCGCTTGCTTGGCTGTTTCCCGCCGACATTCCGGCGAACGCCGCATAACGGTTGTGTTTCGAGCCCTTGACGGGTTCGGGTCGCGGGGGCTGTGATGCGTGGGAGCGCTCCCACAACCCCCCAGGGGCTCAACGAAGAGCCCGATTCTCCCCACCCCGTCCCGGGAGGACCACCCATGAAGCCCATCCGCCGATCCGCCGTGATCGCGGCCGTCCTCGCCGGCGTGCTCACCGCCGGCGCGGCCTGCTCCTCCGACGACTCCGGTTCCGGAGACTCGGGGCAGATCACGCTGACCGTCGACACCTTCGGCAGCTTCGGCTACGAGGACCTCTTCGCGCAGTACGAGAAGGACCACGCCGGCATCAAGATCGAGCACCGCAACGAGAAGGAGCACGAGAAGGTCTACGTGCCCAACCTCCTCAAGTACCTGGAGACCAGCAGCGGCGCCGGCGACGTCGTGGCGCTGGAAGAGGGCGTCCTGACGAACCTGCGCGGCCGGTCCGACAAGTTCCTCGACCTCAACCAGTACGGCGCGGCCGAGCTCAAGGACGACTTCCTGCCCTGGAAGTGGAGCCTGGGCCAGAGCCTGGACGGCAAGTCGCTGATGGCCCTCGGCACCGACGTCGGCGGCCTGGCCATGTGCTACCGCTCCGACCTGTTCGAGAAGGCCGGCCTTCCCACCGACCGCGAGGCCGTCGGGCAGCTGTGGCCGACGTGGCAGGCCTACGTCGACACCGGCAAGAAGTTCCAGGAGAAGGTCCCCGGCACCAAGTTCGTGGACGGCCTGACCACGCTGTTCAACGCCTCCCTGTCCCAGGAAGCCCCGAAGAACGGCAACGTCACCTACTTCGACGCCTCCGACAAGTACGTCGCCGACACGAACCCGGCCGTGAAGACCGCGTTCGACTTCGTCACCGGACTCAACAACGAGAAGCTGTCGGCGGGCCTGAAGAGCTTCACCCCGCAGTGGCAGACCGGCTTCAAGAAGGACTCCTTCGCCACCATGGCCTGCCCGGCCTGGATGCTCGGCGTGATCGAGGAGAACGCCGGCGAGGCCTACGCCGGCAAGTGGGACGTCGCGGCGGTGCCCGGCGGCGGCGGCAACTGGGGCGGCTCGTTCCTGGCGGTGCCCAAGCAGTCCGAGCACCCGAAGGAGGCCGCGGACCTGGCCAAGTTCCTGACCAGCGCGCAGTCGCAGATCACCGCGTTCGAGGCGGTCAACGCGCTGCCGACCTCCAAGAAGGCCCTGGCCGACCCGAAGGTCAAGGACGCCAAGGACGCGTACTTCAGCGACGCCCCGGTCGGCGAGATCTTCGCCTCCACCGCGGCCTCGCTCCAGCCCGTCCAGCTCGGCGTGAAGAACGTCGACGTGCGGACGGTGTTCGAGGACGTCCTGGTCGCGCTCGGGCAGGGCAAGCTCAGCCCCGAGGAGGCCTGGAAGAAGGCGGTCGAGGACGGCCGGGACAAGGCCGAATAGACGATCCCGCGAGGCGGCGCCGCAGCGGCGGCGCCGCCCCCGTCCTCGAAAGGCAGTCCCATGCTCGACGTGCGCAAGCGCTCCGCCGCTTCTCCCGCGCCGCCGGCGGTCACCAAGCCGAGGTCCAGGTGGTCCACCTGGTTCGACATCAAGGCCGTGCCCTACCTGCTCGTCTCCCCGTACTTCATCCTCTTCGCGGTCTTCGGCCTGTTCCCGCTGGGCTTCACCCTCTGGGTGTCCCTGCACGACTGGGAGCTGGCGGGCGACCGCGACTGGGTCGGCTTCGCCAACTACACCGAGCTCCTCCAGGACGGCGAGTTCTGGAACTCCGTGGCCAACACGTTCGGCATGTTCGTCCTGGCGACCATCCCGCAGCTCGTGCTCGCGCTGATGCTGGCCAACGCCCTCAACAAGCGCATGCGCTTCCGCCTGCTGTACCGGCTGGGCGTCCTCGTCCCGATGGTCACCTCGATCGTCGCCGTGGCCGTCGTCTTCGGCCAGCTGTTCGCCCGCGACTACGGCTTCGTCAACTGGCTGCTGCGCACCGACGGCCTGGACTGGACGGCCGACAAGTGGAGTTCCTGGTCGGCGATCTCCGTCATGGTCGACTGGCGCTGGACCGGCTACAACGCCCTCATCTACCTGGCCGCGATGCAGGCCATCCCGCGCGACCTGTACGAGGCGGCCTCCATCGACGGCGCCTCCTCCCGCCGGCAGTTCTGGCAGATCACGATCCCCATGCTCAAGCCCGCGATCGTCTTCACCACGATCACCTCGACCATCGGCGGCCTGTCCCTGTTCACCGAGCCGGTGATGTTCGCCCAGGGCGACGTCGGCGGCGGCTCGCTGGGCCAGTTCCAGACGGTGGCCATGTACATGTACGAGAACGCGTTCCGGCACTTCGAGTACGGATACGCCTCGGCGGTCTCCTGGATGCTGTTCATGATGATCCTGCTGGTGTGCTTCTTCAGCTTCCTGTTCACCCGGCGGATCGGGGGCACCAAGTGAAGGCCACCGTGCTCACCCGCGCGACGCTCGTCGTGACGCTGATCCTCTCGGCGTTCCCGATCTACTGGATGTTCGTCGTCGCGACCCGCTCCAACGACGTCGTCGGCATGGTCCCGCCGCCGATGCTGCCGGGCGGCAACCTTGGCGAGAACCTGGAGAGGCTCTTCGCCACCGAGGACGCCAACTTCGCCAAGGGCATGCTGAACTCCGCCCTCGTGGCGACGACCGTGACGCTGTCGGTGGTCGTGCTCAGCAGCCTGGCCGGCTTCGCCTTCGCCAAGCTGCGCTTCCGCGGCCGCGACGGCCTGCTGCTGGTCGTCCTGATCACCATGATGGTGCCGCTCCAGCAGATGGGCATCATCCCGCTCTACATGATGATGGTGAAGTTCGGCTGGACCGGCGAGCTCAAGGCCGTCATCTTCCCGTTCCTGGTGAACGCCTTCGGGGTGTTCCTGATGCGGCAGTACGCCGTCCAGGCCGTGCCCGACGAGCTCATCGAGGCGGCGCGCGTCGACGGATGCTCCACGCTGCGCATCTACTGGAGCGTCGTGCTCCCGGCGCTGCGCCCGGCCATCGCGGTGCTCGCGCTGTTCACCTTCATGCAGACCTGGAACGAGTTCATCTGGCCGATGGCCGTGCTGACGCAGTCGAACCCGACCGTCCAGCTGTCGATCTCCGCGCTGAACGGCGCGCACTTCCAGGACTACACGCTCGTCTTCACCGGGACCGCGCTGGCGACCGTCCCGCTGATCGTCATCTTCGTTCTCTTCGGCCGCCAGATCATCGGCGGCATCATGGAAGGAGCCGTGAAGGCATGACCACTCGGGGGTTTCCGGAGGGCTTCGCCTGGGGGGTCGCCACCTCGGCCTACCAGATCGAAGGCTCCACCGCGGCGGACGGGCGAGGCACGTCCATCTGGGACACCTTCGCCCACACGCCGGGCAGGGTGCTGAACGGCGAGAACGGAGACGTCGCCAACGACCATTACACCCGTTACGCCGAGGACGTGGCCCTCATGGCCTCGCTGGGCGTCGGCGCGTACCGGTTCTCGCTCTCCTGGCCGCGGATCATGCCCGGCGGCACCGTCAACCAGGGCGGTCTCGACTTCTACCGGAGGCTGGCCGACACCCTGCTCGAAGCGGGGATCACGCCCTACGCCACCCTCTACCACTGGGACCTGCCCCAGGAGCTGGAGGACGCCGGGGGCTGGCCCGCCCGGGACACCGCCTACCGGTTCGCCGACTACGCCGCCGTCGTCCGCGAGGCGCTCGGCGACCGCGTCAAGCACTGGTTCACCGTGAACGAGCCGTGGTGCTCGGCCTTCCTCGGCTACGCCTCGGGCGACCACGCGCCGGGCCTGCGCTCGCCGGAGCTCGCCGTCCGCGCCGCCCACCACCTGCTGCTCGCGCACGGCCTGGCCGCGCCGGTCCTGCGCGAGGGCGACGGGCTGGCGGGCGCGGCGCCCAACCTGTACGCGGTCTCGCCCGCCAGCGACAGCGAGCTGGACCTGGACGCCGCCCGCCGCATCGACGGGCTGCAGAACCGCTTCTTCCTGGACGCGCTGCTGCGCGGCTCCTACCCGGAGGACGTCGTGCGGGACCTCGCCCCGTTCGGGTTCGAGGACGTCGTCCAGGCCGGGGACATGGAGCTGATCGGAGGCCCGATCGACTTCCTCGGCGTCAACTACTACTCCCGCCACACCGTGAGCGCCGAGAGCGACGGAGGGGTGGTCGCGACCTCCCCGTTCGCCTCGGCCTCGCCCTGGCCCGGAGCGTCGCACGTCTCCTTCGTCCACGGCGGACGCCCCGTGACCGACATGGGCTGGGAGGTCGACCCCGGCGGCCTGCACGAGATCCTCACCCGGGTCGCCAAGGAGTACCCGTCCGTGCCGCTCTACATCACCGAGAACGGCGCGGCCTACGTCGACACCGTCGTGGACGGCGAGATCGACGACCACGAGCGCCTCTCCTACATCGAGGCGCACCTGGCGGCCTGCCATGACGCGATCGCCGACGGGGTGCCGCTGAAGGGCTACTTCGCCTGGTCGTTCATGGACAACTTCGAGTGGGGCTGGGGCTACGGCAAGCGCTTCGGCCTCGTCCACGTCGACTACGAGACCCAGAAGCGCACGCCGAAGTCCAGCGCCCGCTGGTATGGGCAGATTTCACGGCAAAATGGTCTTCCGTGACTGAACCTCGCCCGACCCTGGAGGCGGTGGCCGCGCGTGCCGGAGTGGGGCGCGGCACCGTCTCCCGGGTCATCAACGGCTCGCCCAAGGTCAGCGAGAAGGCCCGCGAGGCGGTGGAGAAGGCGATCAAGGAGCTGGGCTACGTCCCCAACCCCGCCGCCAGGACGCTGGTGACCCGGCGGACCGACACCGTCGCGCTGGTCGTCTCGGAGTCCGAGGAGCGGGTGTGGGGCGAGCCGTTCTTCGCCGGGATCATCCGCGGCATCAGCTCCGGGCTGTCGAAGACCGGGCTGCAGCTGCTGCTGGCGATGGCCCAGACCCCGGCCGACCACGAGCGGCTGGAACGCTACCTGACCGGCCAGCACGTGGACGGGGCGCTGCTGCTGTCGCTGCACGGCGACGACCCGCTGCCCCGCCACCTGGAGGAGCGCGGCCTGCCGACGGTGATGGCCGGTTCATCCCCCGGCCGGACGCCGGTCGCCTACGTCGACGCCGACAACCGGGGCGGCGCGCGCCAGGCCGTCCAGCACCTCGTCGACCGGGGCAGAAGGCGCATCGCGGCCATCGCAGGGCCGCAGGACATGCAGGTGGGCCTGGACCGTCTGGCCGGATACCGGGAGCTCAACCCCGGCCCCGACCTGGTCGCCCAGGGCGACTTCTCCGAAGGGAGCGGCGCGGCGGCCATGCGCGAACTGCTGGAGCGGTGCCCGGAGCTCGACGCCGTCTACGCCGCCTCCGACCCGATGGCCCTCGGCGCGATGCACGTCCTGCGGGCGGCGGGCCGGAGCATCCCCGGGGACGTGGCGGTGGTCGGCTTCGACGACTCGAAGATGGCCCGGCACACCGAACCGCCGCTCACCTCCGTCCACCAGCCGGTCGAGGAGATGGGCCGGGCGATGGCCGAGCTGCTGGTCGCCCGGATCTCCGGCCGCGCCCCGGACTCCCTGGCGATCATCCTGGAGACCCGTCTGGTGGTCCGCGAGTCCAGCTGACCGGGCAGACTGGAACGGTGTACACCGAACGGGCGGCGCTCGGGGCCCGCGGGGCGGTCTGGCGCAACACCGTGGCCGGCCCCTACCGGGTGCTGCCCGACGGGTGCCTGGACCTGATCTGGACGGGCGCCGAGGTGACCGTCGCCGGGCCCGACACCGGCCCGTACCTGGGCAGTTCGTCCGGGGAGGTCTTCACCGGCCTGCGGCTGGCCTCCGGCGTCGGCCCCCGCGTCCTGGGCGTCCCCGCCCGGGAGCTCACCGACCGGCGGATCCCCTTGGCCGACCTGTGGGGCGGCGCGGAGGCGCGGCGGCTGGCCGAACGGCTCGCCGAGTCCGGCGCCCCGGGCCGGATCCTGGAAGAGGCGGCCGCCGCGCGGCTCGCCGACGCCGGACCGGCCGACCCCGTGGTCGGCGAGGCGCTGGCCGGGCTCGACGCCGGAGACCCGGTGCACGTGATCGCCGTACGGGCCGGGCTGAGCGAGCGGCAGCTGCACCGGCGCTGCCTGGACGCCTTCGGCTACGGCCTGAAGACCTTGGCCCGCATCCGGCGGCTGGGCCGGGCGGTCTCCCTCACCTCGGCCGGGGTGCCGCTCGCCGACGTCGCCTTCCAGGCGGGGTACGCCGACCAGGCCCACCTCAGCCGCGAGGTGAAGACGCTGGCCGGCGTCCCGCCCTCGGCGTTCAGGCCAGCGGGCTGAACAGGTCGATCCCGTTGCCGTCGGGGTCGGAGAGGGTGGCGTAACGCTGGCCCCAGAAGGCGTCCCAGGGCTCGTTCCCGGTGTATCCGGCAGCAGCCATGTGGGCGTAGGTGGCGTCCACCTCGGCGGGGGAGTCGCACAGGAAGGCCAGGCTGACCTGCGCGGAGCCGACGGGAGCGGTCCACTCGGGGTCCATCTCCTTGACGAAGTCCACCGGCTCCCAGGCGAGACGGACGCCCCCCGGCAGCGTCACCTCCACATGGCGCTCGGTGTCGGCCTCCGGCGGAATGTCCAGGCCCAGGGTGCGGTAGAAGGCCAGCGAGGTCGCCATGTCGGTGACCACGAGGCAGATCAGGTCGAGTTGCGGCTTCATGGCTCCACCCTAGGAAGCCGCCGCCCCCGGGGTCTTGAACGAATCAGACACCGGGGGCGGGGCTTTCAGACGAGGCGGGTCACTTGGTCTTGTAGGGCAGAGGAGCCTTGCAGAGGAAGGCGGGCTTGCCGCCGTCGCAGCCCGGGGGCAGGTGCACGACCTGCGGGTCGTGGTCGCTGGCCTTGTCGGAGAACTCGGCGTTGATGTGCACGACGCCGTAGGAGTAGCCCTTGATCGACGGGCTGACCAGGATGTGGTCGAGCGCCTGGGAGTTGCCGTCGAAGACGTAGCTGTAGCGCTCGTTCTCCGGCAGCGTCCCCATGAGGTTGAACAGGTCGGCGCCGCCGCCCGTCAGGGTGGTCATGACGGGGGAGAACTGGAAGTCGTTGATGTCTCCCAGCACGACGACCTTCGCCTTGCCGGAGCTGGCGGTGCTCAGCTCCTTGACGAAGGCGTTGAGCTCGCCCGCCTGCTTGAGCCGCTGCACCTCGCTGCCGCGCGTCGGCGGCTGGTAGCGGCCGTGCAGAGCGTCGTCCCCGCCCTTGGAGGCGAAGTGGTTGGCGATCACGAAGTACTTCTCGCCGTGGAAGACGAACTCGCCGGCCAGCGGCTTGCGGCTGGACTCCCAGGCGTCGCTGCCGGGGTTCACGCGGCCGGGCGAGACCGACAGCCGGACGTCGTTCTTCTTCTTGCCCTTGACGACGGCGACGGCCGTGGTGGCGTCGCCGCCCTCGCGGTCCACGAAGTCGACCCGCTCGGGATCGAAGAGGAACGCCTGCCGGATGTTGCCGCCGGGCTGGCCGCCGTCCGCGCCGTCGACCGGGTCGATCTGGCGCCAGCGGTACTTCGGCCCGCCCGCCTTCTGGATCGCGGCGGCGAACTTCGCGAGGGTCTTCTCGGCGCCGACGGTGCCGTCGCCGGTGGGGCCGTTGTCGTCCTGGATCTCCTCCAGGGCGACGATGTCGGGGGAGGCGAGGTTGCCGACGACGCCTTCGGCGAGCCGGGCGAACTTGGCGTCGTCGTTGGTGGCGGCCAGGTTCTCCACGTTGTAGGTGGCGATGCTCAGGCTGCCGGCCTTGTGGCGCTTCACCGCCTGCCGCTTGAGCCCGCCGTCCCGCTCGGTGCCGACCTGCGAGGCGATCATCGTGTAGCCGCCGTACTGCTGGTAGTCCAGCGGGCCGGCCGAGGTGCCCTTCAGGGTGTCGCCGACGTCGACCTTCGGCGCGTCACCGGCCATCGGGATGATCTTGATCCGGCCGTTGTTGGGAGTCTCGTACGACTTGTAGATGACACCGCCCCGGGGCGTCGGGTTCTGCCCGGGCTCGGTCTCGACCCACATCTCGCCGTACTCGTTGGCGGCGCTGACGACCCGGGTGTCGGCCACCGAGACGCGCATGCCCTCGTGCGCCTCGAACCAGTCGAGCGTGGACTGCGAGGGGGCGAGCGGGAGGCCCTCGACGCTGCCGCCCGGCTGCGCGACGTAGGCACCGGGCAGAGTGCCGGGCCCGATCGCCGCGGCGTCGGGCAGGGCGTTGCCCGAGCCGGTCTTCGTGACGGTCGGGGCGGTGATCTCGGTGAGGGTCTGGTTGGCCCCGCCGCCCGGACGGTACTCGGTGACCCGTCCGCTGACCAGCACCGAGTCGCCCGCCTCCACGGCAGGGACGGCGTCGGTGTAGACGAAGACGCCTTCGCTGGTGGCCGGGTCCGCGTCGGGCTCGGGGTCCTGGATCCAGAAGCCCCGGGAGCCGGACGCCCGGACGCCCGTGACGACGCCGGGCACGTCCGCCACGTTCTGGCCGTTCAGCGGCGAGATCCGGGTGGTGCCCTGGACGTCGCGGATGCGCTTGGCCGCGGGGGGCTCCCCGCCGGGGCCCTCGACGTCGACCGTCTGGCCCGCCGCGTTCGTCGGCGTCGGGACACCGGACCTGAAGTCGGCGGAGTTCACGTCCGTGTCGACGAGGGCGGAGCGCGCCGAGGAGGTGGTGTTGCTCAGCACGGGCGCGGCGGTGCCCTCGCGGACCACCGCGCTGCCGAAGCCCACGAGATCCTTGACGGAGGCGTCGGCGGCGCAGTCGGCGGCCGTCTTGCAGGTCAGCGCGTCCGTGCCCGCGACGAGGGCGACGGTGCCGTTGGTCGCCGACATCGGGATCGAGCCGACGGCGTCGGGCGCGGGCAGCGCCAGCGTGCCGCCTGATCCGGCCGCCTCCTGGACGAGGAACCGCCCGCCGGCCGGGACGGTCCCGCCGAGCGGCGTCACCTGCCAGGTGGTGGAGGCGCCCGGCGAGGCGGAGATGTACTGGACGCTGTAGCCGTCCAGGCTGAGAGGGGCCGTCCCGGCATTGGCCAGTTCGATGAAGTCGTTGGTGAGGACCGCGCCGGAGTTGCCGCCGCCGCCGTACACCTCGGAGATGAGGAGGTCGGCCGACGCCGCGTGCGCGGGCGGCGCCGCGGCCAGCGCCACGGGCAGGCTCAGCGCCGCGAGCAGCCAGCCGAACCGGGACGCCCGGCGGGGCGCCGCGAGGGGGGTTGTCACGGGAGGCTCCTAGAGAGTGATCAATGATCTACGCGTCAGGATCCTGCTTTCCCGCCGTCAGGAAAAGGGGAGATTCCCACTAATCGGGGAGTGTTCAGCCGGATGGGGTTGGAGATTCACCCAGCCCTCATCCGGCCTCCCCGGCCTCCCCGGACGGCAGCGTGCTCCTGGCCGCCTCGGAGGCCTCGGCGAGCCGGTGCCGGAGCGTCCGCAGCAGCTCGTCGCTCTGCTCGGTGAGGCGGTCGATGGCCGGGACCGCCAGCTCGTCCCGGACGGTGTCGGCCAGCAGGTCGTCGTACTCCCGGTCGCGTTCGGCGAGCTCCTCCAGGGCGCGGCAGGCGCGGTAGGCGGCGTCGGCCTCCATCGCGCTGCGGGCGTAGCGCTCCACCGCCTCCGCCCTGAGCGTGACGGCGGCGACCGAGATCCGGAGCTTCTCCCGCTGGGCCTCCCGGAGCCCGTCGAGGCCGGGGGCGAGGTCCAGCGCCTCGGCTTCGCGGCGCAGCCGGGAGTGGCGGGCCAGCACCTGGGCGATCTCCCACTCCTGGCGGGGCAGCTCCACCTCCGGGTCGAGTCCCTCCAGCACGCCCTCGCGCACCACCTGGGCGCCGCGCACCTGCTCGGCGGCCCGCTGGACGCGGACCAGCAGCGCCGCGGCCTCGGCGTCGAAGTCCTCGGGCAGCAGGTAGCGGTCGGCGCGGTCGCCCAGCGCGCGGGCGCGGCGGAGGTCGTCCAGCAGCAGCCGGGCGCCGAAGGAGCCGACCACCAGGGGCAGGACCAGCCAGAGCCACGCGCCGCCGAGCAGGAAGAAAGCGGCGATGCCCACCGCGGCCAGTACGAGCGGGACCAGCCGCAGCACCGGGCCGCGCCGGGCCACCAGCGAGTCCAGCTCGGTGCGCAGGGTCGGGTCGGCCACCGGGCGCGGCGTGCCCGGCGCCTCGCCGGCCGGGGCCACCAGGGTCCAGGAGGACGGCACGTGCGTCTCGAACGCGAAGTCCCCCACGGAGATGTCCACCTCGGCGGGGCCGGGGTCCAGCGGCCACGCGCCCACCGGGCGGTCGCCCGACCCGCCCTGGAACAGCACCCACCAGCCGCCCCGCCCGTCGTCGCAGCGGTATCTGCCCGGAGGCATGTCGATGCCGACGAAGTACGTCCCCGTACCGGGGATCATGTGCGTGAGAGTCACCCGCCCGCTCCGCTCCGCTCGCCGCCCCCCAAAGGCGTCGACGGTTGACCTACCCGCGAGAGGGCCGAAATATAACGACCGGTTCAGGACGTCTCCGCGAGAGACCGGAGCAGGAACAGCGTGAAGGCCGCGAGAGTGGTGTTGTCGAACACCACCCCGTCCCGGACCAGCTTCTCGAACTCCGCGCGGGAGACCCAGCGCTGCTCCATCTCCTGCTCGGTGTGCTCGCGGTCCACCGGCCCCCGGGTCAGCCCGGTGGCGAGGAAGACGTCGCACTCCTGGCTGGTCAGCCCCGGCGCGACGGCCACCCGGCCGAGCCGGGTGAGGGAGGCGGCGCGCAGCCCCGTCTCCTCGGCCAGTTCCGCGCGGGCCAGCTCCTCGCCGGGCGGCCCGTCCCCGGGCCAGGTCCCCTGGACGAACTCCCACGACCGGCGGCGCAGCGGATACCGGTACTGCTCGACGAGATGGAACCCGCCGTCCTCGTACGGGACGACGCAGGCCGCCGTGGGCTTGTCCACCACCGAGTACAGCCCCGGCGAACCGTCCGGATGGCTGATCCTGTCCTCGCGCAGGCTCATCCACCGGTTCCGGTAGACCTCCCGCGACGAAATCTGCCGCACCCTGCTCCTCCGCTCCCTCGCGCCTGCCCTAACCTTCGACCATGATCGAGCATCCGCCCGTCGTGCACGACGACCCCGCGGGAGAACCGCCCTGGGCGCTGCAGCTGGCCGTCCGGGTCGAGAAGGCCGAGCCGCCCGCGCACGAGGCGGCCTGCGCCGCGGCGGCCTCGGCCGTCGTCCGCCTGCTGGCCGACCCGGCCTTCGCCGAGGAGGTGCGGCGCTGGGAGGACGGGCGGATCCGCAAGGTCGTGCGGCGGGCCAGGGGCGCGCGCTGGAAGGAAGTGCAGGAGCTGCCCGGAGTGACCGTCTCCTGGCGGGGGGCCGAGGCCCGCGCCTTCGCGCCGGGGCCGGTCGACGGGGTCCCGGCGGCGGTGGCGAAGCTCCAGGTGGCGGGGACCGACCTGGAGCACGCCGAGGCGCCCGCGCCCGCCGCCCCCTACGGGGCGGTCGTGCTCAACCCCGGGGCGGGGATGAGCACGGGCAAGGCCGCCGCGCAGACCGGACACGCCGCGCACCTGCTCTACCGCTCGCTCGGCCCGGCGGAGCGGGAGGCCTGGCTGGAGAACGGCGCGCCGGTGCACCTGGCGGACACGCCCTGGCGCGAGGCCGTCGCGCGCGCCGCCGTGCACATCCGCGACGCCGGGTACACCGAGGTCGCGCCCGGCACGATGACCGCCGTCGCCTGGCTCGTCACCGACCGCCCGGGCGCTGCCAGCGGTTGAGCGTGTTGAGCGCGATCTCCTGGGTGCGGGACAGGCCGGAGGGAGCGGGGCCGCCCTGCGGCGCCATCCCCTGCGGGGCGCCCGCGGGGACGCCCGCCGGGACGGGGCCGTGCTGCGCGGGGAGGCCCTGCTGCCCGGACGCCTGCAGCCGTGCGGCGCGGACCCGGGCGCTCAGCGCGTAGGACAGGAACAGCAGCACCCCGAAGACCAGCGTGTACACGGCGTGCTCGGCCAGCGTGACGAACTGGCCCTTGACGACGTCCAGGACGCACAGGCCGGCGAAGCCGACGACCCAGCCGAGCAGTCCCGGCAGGAACCAGACGTCCCGCTTGCGGAGGAGCCCGGCCGCCGTGAGGGCGAGCAGCAGCGCTTCCGCGCACTTGACGGCGACGAGGACCGGCATGGCGAGCCCCTCGCCGAAGTAGACGGCGACCTCCACCTTCCGGTTGCTGAACCCCAGCAGGCCGGTGACGAGGTTCGTCAGCCCGTACAGCACCAGGAAGACGCCGATGGCGTAGTGCTGCCGGTGCCAGGCTCCACCGGAGGCCGCCGCGGGCTGCGGAGCGTGCCCCTGGGGGGCGAAGCCCTGCTGGGGCTGCGGGTATCCCTGCTGAGGCTGCTGGAAGGGCTGCTGGAAGGGCTGCGGCGGCGGGGAAGGCTGCTGGAAGGGCTGCTGCGGAGGGGAAGGCCGCTGTTCGGCCTGCGGCTGCGGCAGCGGGGCGACCTGGCGGTCCCGCTGCTCGTCCTTCACGTCTTCGGAGGGCCGGTCCTGCTGGGGCATGGGCACGGGCCGGGTGTGGTCCATGACCGTCTCCCCGGACACCGGCGCGGAGTCCCGCACGGTCTGCGCGAAGTCCACGGCGGCGGGGCGCTGCTCGGGATACGCGGCCCCCAGCTGCGGAGTCACGTCGGACCCGTCCTGCCCGCCCTCAGGCTCGGGGGGCGAAGGCTGACCCGGCAGGGCGAAGTCCCGCCGGGTGGAGTACGGGTCCTGCGACATCGTCAATACCTCTCATCGTCGGCTATCAGAAAATCTATCCCGATTGCCAAGGAAGAGCATTGCGATCTAGTCCATAAGGGGGGTCGTCGAACTAGATCCGGCGCTTCCCCTTGCGGGGGCCGTGGCGTGCGGGAAGTGTGAATACCGTCGGGCCACGCGATCTCTGCGAAAGTGAGCAACGGGAATGCCTGACGACACGGGGACGACCGCGCCTGTGCAGTCCATGCAGACGCGGATCGATTATCTGGAACGGCTCGGCGACGAACTCGTCGGGCGCGGTCTGAGGGTGAGGCTGACCATGCCGCTCGGCACGGCGCCCTGCCTGCACGTGATGAATCCGGAAGCGTCCGCTCTGACGGAGAACATCCTGGCTGAGCGCGGCGTGGACGGTTGGTGGTTCTGGTGGTCGTGGGCCGAGCGCATAGCCGAGGCCGACGACGTTCCGGGAGCCGCGGCCCGGGTCGCGCAAGTACTCGCGGCGAGCCCGGTCACGTGACTTGAGAAGCGGTGTTCCACGGCACCGAACGTGCGGCATGGTGGAACACCGCCCTTCGCCGGTTCGAACTCCGGCTCCTCTCCCACGGCCCTTGCGGCCAAGCGATCGCTTGTTAGATTGGCGGGGCACCGGTTCCGCCAACGGACGGGTGCGGCCGATGATCGTGTTCGGGGGGAGGGAGACGTCTCATGCCGCGAACAGGACGAAGAAGACGCATCTACGGGGCGGTGGGGCTGGCGCTGTGCTGCCTTCCCGTCTCCGCCCCCCGTCCCGCCCTCGCGGACCCGATTCCCGACGGGCGGGGACGCGACGCGGTGCCCGCCTACCTGGGCGCCCCGGCCGTGCCCGAACCCATCCCGGGGCGGCCGGTTCCGGCCAATCCGCACATGGGTCCCCCCGGCTACGCCGCGATGCACGCCGACAGCCACGCGTCCGACACCTACCCGTTCCTCGGCCCGATGGGACACGACCCGCAGGTGCTCACCGAGGCCAAGGCGAACGGGCTGCCCGGCCTGTGCTCGACGGTCAACCGGGCGCGCCGCAGCGGGCTGCTCGTCGCCCAGTGCACCAGGGTCGGCACGTTCACGCTGCGGCTCATCGACCCGCGCACCCTGAAGGACCTGGCCGTCCACGAACTTCCCGGGCGCCCCTCGACCGTGCAGGCGGTGACCGGCCTCGAACTCGACAAGGTGCTCACCGACACCTCCGGCGGCGCCTACTTCTACCTCGACTCCCAGGACCGCGCGGTCCTCGCGGACTCCGCCTTCCGCATCCGCCGGTTCGCGCACGTGCGCACCCCGAAGGGCTGGCGCTTCAAGGTCGTCGACGACTGGGACCTCCGCAAGCACGTCCCGCACTCCTGCCCGACCTGGACGAAGCCGAAGCCCGAGGGGGAGTGCGACCCCGTCACCTCGGTGCAGCCCGACTGGAAGGGCCTCATCTGGTGGGTCACCCGCAAGGGGCGGATCGGCACCCTGGACCCGCGCAGCGGCCGGATCCGGGTGCTGCGCCTCAAGGGCGAGGAGATCCAGAACTCCTTCGCCGCGAGCCGCGACGGGGTCTCCATCGTCAGCGACCACGCCCTCTACAGGCTCCGCGCGGACGCCCGGGGCCGGCCGAAGGTGCTGTGGCGCGAGACCTACGACCGGGGAGTGCGCCGCAAGTCCGGCCAGATCGACCGGGGATCCGGCACCACGCCCACCTTCCTGGGCGACCGAGCCGAGTACGTCGCCATCACCGACAACGCCGAACCGCGCATGAACGTGCTCGTCCACCGGGCCCGCGACGGGAAACGCCTCTGCAAGGTGCCGGTGTTCCAGAAGAACAAGTCGGCCGGGGACAACTCCCTGATCGGCTTCGGACGCAGCCTCGTGGTGGAGAACAACTCCGGCTACCGCAACTTCGTGGAGCTCGCCCCCGGAGCCTCGTCCGTGGGAGGCCTGAGCCGGGTCGACATCACCTCCCACGGCTGCAGGACCGTCTGGACGAGCAAGGAGCGCAGCCCCTCCACCGTCGCCAAGGCCAGCGTTCCCGGCGGCCTCGTCTACGCCTACACGAAGGAGCCCCGCAGGGACGGCATAGACGCCTGGTACCTGACGGCGATCGACTTCCACACCGGACGGACCGCCTACAAGGTCCTGACCGGCACCGGCAAGTACTTCGACAACAACTGGGCGCCCATCAACCTCGGTCCGGACGGCACCGCGTACATAGGCGTCGTAGGCGGTCTCGTGGCCGTCCGCGACAGGCGCTGAACCCCGGGCGGCTCCTAGAATTCTTCGGTGAGCAAGCAGCGTTTCGGGATCCTCATCAGGCCTTCCGCCAACCGGGTGTACGCGGAGTCGTCGGTCGCCCTCATGGAGGCGGAGCTGGAAGTCCTCGACCGGGCCGTCCTCGGCGGCCGGATCACGGACGTGGAGAGCCGGCCCATCGGCGGGGTCCCCTACCTGACCTTCTCCGCCGAGGACCTCTCCGAGAGGGACGTCGCCTTCCTGTCCAACCTGTCGTCCCTCTACGCCCTGTTCCGCCTGGCGGAGGACGGCGACGCCCTTCACCCGGTCGGGCTGCACCCCCTCGACCGGCTGGACGACGACCTGCTGACCATCCAGAAGTACGCGGGGAAGACCAACGAGTACTTCACCAAGCTGCTGCTGAACGTCGCCCTCTGGTCCTCGGCGTCCGGCCCGCACATGGCGGACCGGACGCTGCGGGTCCTCGACCCCATGTGCGGCCGGGGCACCACCCTCAACCAGGCGATGATGTACGGGTACAACGCCGACGGCGTGGACATCGACGGCAAGGACTTCGAGGCCTACGCGGGCTTCCTGCGCACCTGGATGAAGCGCAAGCGGATCAAGCACACCGCCGAGATCGTCCCCGTCCGCCGGGACCGCAGGCTCGTGGGCCGCAGGCTCGACGTCACCTACGGACTGTCGAAGAAGGAGTACAAGTCCGGAGACAGGCGCAGGCTGACGGTGGTCAACGCCGACACCCTCCGGGCAGCGGACCTCTTCGCCGCGGACTCCTTCGACGTGATCGTGACCGACGCCCCGTACGGCGTCCAGCACGGCGCCCGCAACCGGGAGGCCCTCACCCGCAGCCCGCTGGAGCTGCTCGCCCGGGCACTGCCCGGCTGGGTGCGGCTGCTGCGGCCGGGAGGGGTGGTCGGCATCTCCTGGAACACCTGCGTCACCAGCCGCGAGGACGCCCTGGCGGCCCTGGCCGAGGCCGGTCTCGAGCCGTTCGACGAGGGCCCCTACCGGCGGTTCCGGCACCGGGTCGACCAGGCGATCACCCGCGATGTGATCGTCGCCCGCAGGCCCTGAGCGGCCCTCAGGAGCCCTGGGCGGGGCCCAGCCGGTTCTCGGGCAGGCCCGGAAAGGGACTGGGCGGGCTGGTGCGGGTCCAGCGGACCCGCCTGGTCATCGCCTCCTGCATCGCCTGGGCGGCGAACTTGCGCAGGGCGGCGTCCGAGGCCCCGGCCAGCCCCAGGTAGGCCGAGATCAGCTCCTCCTCCAGCCCGGCCGCGATCTGGGCGGGGGCGCCGTCGGGCAGCCGGTAGGAGGGCTCGGCGGCCACCGGGTCGCCTTTCCGCTGGGAGACCAGGGCGGAGATCCGGTCGCGGCGGGTCCGGTGGGCCTGCCACAGGGCCGTGCTCTGCCGCCTGGCCGTGCCGCTCTGGCGGGCGCCGGTCAGCCCGTAGCCGTAGACCGCCCGGTGCTCGGCGGCCAGGACCGTCTGCAGGCGATCCAGATCGCTCATCCCAGCCCCAGCGCGGTGGCGTGCCCGGCCTCGCAGGCCCCGATGCTGGCCAGCAGCTGCGCCAGCCCGGCGGGAGCCCCGGCCATGTCGGCGACCCGGGCCGCCGCGGCCTCCTTCTCGGCGCCTCGCG
>NZ_BAAATZ010000009.1:459333-462305 GCF_039533685.1 Actinocorallia aurantiaca
ACCGCCTCGGCCGCGCTCGACGGCGGGGCGAAGGGCGTGGCGGAGACCGGGGGAGTGGCCGTGGCGCCCCCGGTCCCGGGGACGTAGTGGCGGCGCAGCACCTCCAGATGCTCCCGATGATCGCGCAAAGCGTCGGTGAAGGCGCTGGACAGACCGGAGTAGGCGGTGGTGACCTGCTCGTAGAGGGATATCAGGCGCTCCTCGTCCGCGATCGCGCCGAGCAGGACCGCCACCTCGGGTCCGGGCGCGAGGTCGCGCGGCGCGGGGCTCTGGCAGCCCGCGAGGCAGGCCAGCCCGGCCGCACCGCCCAGCACGGCGCGGCGGGAGACGTGGACGGGCAAGCGGGACTCCTCCGAAAAAGATCGCTTGAAGGCGGTGGACAGCATCCCACACAGGGGGTCGGAGCGCGCGAATACACACCCTGGGGTCAGGCTGTCGATAGTCTTGTCTGGTCAGAGCGTAGATATAGCGCCCGAAAGAGCCAATAGGGAGGTCCCGTGAGCGCAGCAGCGCGCGATGGACGCGTTCGGGGGGACCGCCAGAAGGCCGCGCTGGTCGAGTTGCTCACGCCGGTGGTCGCGGAGTCCGGCCACGACCTGGAGGACGTCACCGTCTCCCAGGCGGGCAAGCGGCGGGTGGTCCGGGTGATCGTGGACGCCGACGGCGGCGTCGACCTCGACGCCATCGCGGTGGTCAGCCGCGGCGTCGCGGCGGTGCTCGACGAGACGGACGTCCTGGGCGGCGGCCCTTACGTGCTCGAGGTCACCTCGCCCGGAGTGGACCGCCCGCTCACGCAGCCGCGCCACTGGCGCCGGGCCGCGGGGCGGCTGGTGAAGTTCACCACCACCGAGGGCGCGGAGGTGCAAGGGCGGGTGCTCGGCGCGGACGAGGAAGAGATCCGGCTGGACGTGGCGGGCGGGGAGCAGGTCTTCCCGCTGGCGGCCGCGGGTCCGGGCAGGGTCCAGGTGGAGTTCCGCCGGATAGAGGCAGAGGACCTGCTCCACGACGAAGAGGAAGGTGGGGACGGGGATCCTCATGGACATTGACATCAACGTTTTGCGCAGCCTGGAGCGAGAGAAGGACATCTCGTTCGAGGTCGTGGTCAGGGCGATCGAGGACGCACTGCTGATCGCCTACCACCGCACCGAGGGCGCGGCCGACAAGGCCAGGGTGGAACTGGACCGCAAGACCGGGCACGTGACGGTCTGGGCGACGGAGAACCCGGAGACCGGCGAGGACGGCGAGATCCTCCGGCCCGGCCGGGAGTACGACGACACCCCGGACGACTTCAGCCGGATCGCGGCGACCACGGCCAAGCAGATCATCCTGCAGAAGCTGCGGGACGCCGAGGACGAGCTGACCTTCGGCGAGTACGCGGGACGCGAGGGCGACATCGTCGCCGGCGTGATCCAGCAGGGCAAGGACCCGCGCAACGTCCAGGTCGACCTGGGCAGGCTCGAGGCGGTGCTGCCGCCGCAGGAGCAGGTCCCGACCGAGGCGTACGAGCACGGCGAGCGGATCAAGGCCTACGTGGTCCAGGTCCGCAAGGGCCACCGCGGCCCGTCGGTGATGCTCAGCCGCACCCACCCGAACCTGGTGCGCAAGCTCTTCGCGCTGGAGGTCCCGGAGATCGCCGACGGCACCGTCGAGATCGCCGCGGTCGCCCGCGAGGCGGGGCACCGCACCAAGATCGCGGTTCGTTCGCGCAAGCCCGGGGTGAACGCCAAGGGCGCCTGCATCGGACCGCTGGGCAGCCGGGTCCGCAACGTCATGACCGAACTGCACGGCGAGAAGATCGACATCGTGGACTGGTCGGAGGACCCCGCGACGTTCGTCGGGAATGCCCTGTCGCCCGCGAGGGTTAACAGTGTCGAGGTCGTGGACGCGGAGCAGCGGATGGCCCGGGTGATCGTTCCGGACTACCAGTTGTCGCTGGCGATCGGCAAAGAAGGACAGAATGCGCGTCTCGCGGCCAGGCTCACCGGCTGGCGGATCGACATCCGTCCCGACACCCCCGCCGGTCCGGGGGATGAGACCGCCGACCCCGCCGAGGCTCCGGCGGGGTAGACTGGTGGGTGATGGCCTCTCGGCCCCGCAGCGCACGTGTGTGGGCTGCCGGATTCGGGCGGCCCGCGCTGACTTGTTGCGCGTCGTGGCGGTGGAGGGAGTACTCCTCCCTGACCCCGGTAAGCGACTGCCGGGACGTGGTGCTTGGCTGCATCACGATCTCGGATGTCTGGAGCAGGCGATTCGCCGTCGGGCGTTCTCCCGGGCCTTGCGTTTGGGAGCGGTGCCCGATAGTTCTGGTCTGCTGCGGTATCTGCGAGACAGCACCGTGTGAGTAAGAGATCTAGTCGGAAGCAGGTCGAGATTGCTATGAGCGCTCGATGAGCAGTACGCGATGACTGGTTAGCGACGGCCCGGCGACACGAACCCGGGCCAGATTGGGAGTGCAGTGGCCAAGGTCCGGGTGTACGAACTCGCCAAAGAGTTCGGTGTAGAGAGCAAGGCCGTCATGGCCAAGCTCCAGGAAATGGGCGAGTTCGTCCGGTCAGCGTCCTCGACCATCGAGGCGCCGGTAGTTCGTCGGCTCACCGAAGCGTTCGGTAAGTCCCCTTCGGGTGGCGCCAGGTCTGGCGGCCCCCGTCCCTCCGCGCCGCGTCCGGGCCCCAAGCCCGGCCCCGCGGCTCCGAAGCCGGGTCCCGCCTCCGCGGGAGCCCCCAAGCCGGGCCCGCGCCCCGGCCCCGCGGCGCCCAAGCCGGGCCCGCGCCCGCCGGTGCCCGAGACGCCCGTCGCGGAGGTCCCCAAGGCCCCGCAGGCGCCTCAGGTCCCGCAGGTTCCCCAGGTTCCCCAGGTCCCGGCCGCCCCGCAGGCCCCGGCCGCCCCGCGCCCGCCGGTTCCCCCGGCGCCGCAGCAGGGCTCGCCGGCCGCGGGTCCCGGTCCCAGGCCGGGCCCGCGCCCGACCCCGGGCC
>NZ_BAAATZ010000010.1:0-2004 GCF_039533685.1 Actinocorallia aurantiaca
TCACGATGCGCACGCGGGGTCTGAACCAGGACGGCGAGGAGATCGTGTCCTGGGTGCGCTCGGTCATGATCTACAAGAAGGGCGCCACGCACGACAAGAACTACTTCCCCGAGGCCAAGACCGGGCAGCTCCAGCTCCCCGGCGCCGGAGAGCCGGCGTGACCGGGAGCGTCCCAGCCCTGTCCGGTGAGCGCCCGGGCCGATGTGCCGTCCTTGACCGTTCTCATCCGTGCATTGGAGAACCATGAGCTCTGAAACGACACGCCTGTCGTCCGTGGCGGGCACCGCCGAAGACGCCTACGCCGGTGCGTTCGCGGCGCTGGCGTCGGCCGGGCT
The DNA here is from genome assembly GCF_039533685.1 of Actinocorallia aurantiaca. Lineage (NCBI taxonomy): Bacteria > Bacillati > Actinomycetota > Actinomycetes > Streptosporangiales > Thermomonosporaceae > Actinocorallia > Actinocorallia aurantiaca. The sequence goes on from NZ_BAAATZ010000010.1 coordinate 336, forward strand.
CGGCCCGGCCGATGTGGTGCATGTGGTGGAGTACGCCACCAAGACCGCACTGGACTCCTACGAGCGGGTCGAGAGCGCCCGGTCCGCGGCGCTGGGCGGGCACCGGGTGCCGGTCGCGACCGTCGGCGTCGAGGGCCTGCCGCAGGCCGGAGCCGAGCTGTCGGTCGAGCTGACCGCCTTTCCCGGCGGCGGACGGCTGGTGCAGGCCCACCCCGACGAGGGCTTCCACCGGGGAACACTGCGGGTCGCCGACGACATCGCCTACCTGCCGAGCGTCCACCCGCACGACGGGACCTCGGTGGTGTTCGCCGACGACTTCCGTGAGCAGTACCGGTACTGCCTGGAGAAGGCCGGCGAGCTGCTGAAGGCCGCCGACCTGGGTCTGGACGCTTTGGTGCAGACCACCGACTACACCGCCCGCGCGACCCGCTCGCAGTACCCGCGCTGCGGACGCCCCCGCAAGGAACTCCTCGGCGGGACCGGCCCGGACGGACGACCCGTGCACCCGGGCGCGGCGGGCATCGTCATCGACCAGGCCGTGGTGCCCGGCGCGATGGTCTCCCTGGACGCGATCGCCTCCACCGTGCCGTTCCGCGCCGTCAACCCCGGCTGGAAGCGCTACGAGACCCTCACCTACAAGCCCGGTCTGGCGACCGAGCGGACCCTGTTCATGTCGGGTTTCGGCTCGCTGGAGCCCGCCACGCAGAAGGCCATCTTCGAAGGCGACCTCCTCGCCCAGGCCGAGTACACCTACGCCGGAATCGCGGCGGTGCTCCGCGAGGCCGGACTCGGCGAGACCCTGCCCTACGGCTCGGTCACCCGGCTGGTCGAGTACATCACCCCCGACGCCGTCGCACGGTATGAGGAGATCGCCGAGATCCGCCGCAAGTACTTCGGCGACACCCCGGCGCTGACCTCCGTGGTGTGCTCGGCGCTGCTGCGGCCGGAGTTCCTCATCGAGGTCGTGCCCACGGCGGTGTTCGGATGACGGTCGCGAGCGGCGGCTGACCATCCAAAGGTGTCTGGCGTGCGGGCATCTGCAGCACTACCCGCGGGCCCTGTGCACCGGGTGCGGCGGCATGGATTTGGACTTCACCGACGTCTCCGGCCAGGGCACCATCGACTCCCACACCCTCGTGCACTGCGCTCCCCGGCCGGGTCTGGAGACCCCTTACGTGGTGGCCCGTGTCCGCCTGGCCGAGGGTCCGCTGCTGTTGACCAACCTCGTGGACGCCGACCCCGACTCCTGGCGGTGCGACGCGCCCGTGAAGGTGGCCTGGCGCGCCCTGCCCGACGGCCGCCACCTGCCGGTGTTCGCCCCTTCGAATTGAAGTCTGTTTCAAAGTTGTTGAAACAGTCTGGTGCCCAGTGGCGCATGTTCGGTGAGGGCCCCTCGCGGGTCCCGGGTCGGGTCGGCGCCACCGGTGTTCCGGAATCGGCAGTACAGAGGTGGTCCTCAGGTGGAAGCGAATGGGGTCGACTTGTGCCAAGGCTCTTTGCAGTCCTGGCACAAGCAATGCATGGAGCGGCTGATAAAGCGCAATAAGTCGCCAAATTTTTCCGTATCGGACTTTGAGATAGGCCCTAGGACTGATCATGGATTTCTCCCTCTCTGAAGAGCAGAAGATGTTCCGCGACACGCTGCGGGATTTCGTCAACAAGGAGATCC
>NZ_BAAATZ010000011.1:0-6385 GCF_039533685.1 Actinocorallia aurantiaca
TCACGATGCGCACGCGGGGTCTGAACCAGGACGGCGAGGAGATCGTGTCCTGGGTGCGTTCGGTCATGATCTACAAGAAGGGCGCGACGCACGACAAGAACTACTTCCCCGAGGCCAAGACCGGGCAGCTCCAGCTCCCCGGCGCCGGGGAATCCGCGTGACCGCGCTGAACATCACCTTCGGTCCCTGGGGCGAGACCCTGGAGGAGCTGGTGGCGGCCGGGCGGGCCGCGGAGGAGGCGGGCGCCACCACCCTGTGGGTGCCCGAACTGCACCGCAGTGCCACGGTCACCGCCGCCGCCCTGGCCCAGGGCACCTCGACCGCCCGGGTCGGTACCGCGATCGCGCTGGCGTTCACCCGCAGCCCGATGGTCACGGCGTTGGAGGCCCTGGACCTGGACGAGCTCGCCGGCGGGCGGTTCGTGCTGGGCCTGGGCACCGGGGTCAAGCGGTTGAACGAGGACTGGCACAACGCCCGCTGGGGCAAGCCCGTGGCGCACCTGCGCGAGACCGTCGCCGCCGTCCGCCACTTCGTCGCCCACGCCGCCGACGGCACGCCGATGACACTGGAAGGCGAGCACGAGCCGCTGCGCATCCGCGGCTACCAGCGGCCCTTCCCGCAGGTCCGCCGCGAGATCCCCGTCTACGTGGCGGGCATGGGCCCGGCGATGACGAAGCTGGCCGGTGAGATCGGCCAGGGCTGGATCTCCCACGAGCTGTGCTCTCCGGCCTGGCTCACCGAACGCTCCCTGCCGCCGCTGCTGGAAGGCCTGGACAAGAGCGGCCGCGAGCGCGCCGACCTGGACGTCGTGGTGTCGGCGTGCTGCTCGGTCGACCCCGACCCGGCCGTGGCCCGCCGCCGCTCCGCCGGAACCGCCGGGTTCTACGCCTCGGTGCGCACGTATGCGGACTTCTTCGCCTTCCACGACCTCGCCGAGGACCAGGAGAAGGTCATCGAGGCCTTCCGCTCCGGAACCGGCGCCGACCGCCTGGCCGGGGCCGTCTCCGACCGGATGACCGACGCCCTGACCCTGACGGGCACGTTCGACCAGGTCGCCGAGCGGATCGCCGCCTACGCGGGCGCCGCGGACTCCATCAAGCTGACCCCGCCCACGCACGACCTCGAGCCCGCCGAGATCCGGGCCGCCCAGGCCCGCATCATCGAACTGATCAAGGAGCTGTCGTGAAGCCGCTGGAGGATGTCAGGATCATCTCCCTGGAGCAGTACGGCGCCGGCCCGTTCGGGTCGCTGCACCTGGCCGACCAGGGTGCCGAGATCATCAAGGTCGAGGACCCCAGGACCGGTGGTGACGTCGGGCGTTATGTCCCGCCGTACGCCGAGGACGAGGACTCCCTGTTCTACGAGACCTTCAACCGCAACAAGAAGTCGATCTCGCTGGACATGTCCACCCCGTCCGGGCGGGCTGTCTTCGAGGACCTGGTGCGCAACGCGGACGCCGTCTACTCCAACCTGCGCGGCGACGTCCCGGCCAAGCTGAAGATCACCTACGACGACCTCAAGCACATCAATCCGAAGATCGTCTGCTGTTCGCTCAGCGGTTTCGGCATGACGGGCCCGCGCGCCGCCCAGCCCGCCTACGACTACATCCTGCAGGGCCTGACCGGGTGGATGGACCTCACGGGCGAGCCTGAGGGCCCGCCCACCAAGTCGGGTCTGTCGCTGGTGGACTACTGCGGCGGCTACGTCGCGGTGCTGGCGCTGCTGACCGGCCTGCACGCGGCCCGCCGCGACGGCGTCGGCATGGACTGCGACGTGTCGTTGTACGACACGGCGCTGTCGATGCTCACCTACCCGGGCACCTGGCACATGAACGCCGGCTTCACCCCCGTGCGCACGCATCATTCGGCTCACCCTTCGCTGGTGCCGTTCCAGGCGTTCGAGGCCAAGGACGGATGGATCGTCGTGGGCTGCGCCAAGGAGAAGTTCTGGCAGCGCCTGGTGGAGGTGATCGAACGCCCCGATCTGGGCGCGGACCCCCGCTACGCCAGCTTCGCCGAACGGCAGAAGAACGCCGGCACGCTGCTGCCCGAGCTGGAGCGGATCATCGCGACCCGTACCGTCGCCGAGTGGCTCACGCCGATGACCGCCGCGGCCATCCCCTGCGGCCCGATCAACGACGTCTCCCAGGCCTTGCAGGAGGAGCACGCCTCCGCCCGCGACCTGATCGTCGAGACCGAGCACCCCCGCTACGGCACGCTCAAGAACCTCGCCTCCCCCGTCCGCGTCGGCTCCGAGCAGCCCGAATACCGGCGCGCGCCCCAGCGCGGCGAGAACTCCGAGGAGATCCTGAACGGGGTCCTGGGCTACTCTCCCGAGCGCATCGCCGAACTGAACGGCGAAGGAGCCTTCGGAGCCTCGGCATGACGACCATCGCGGAAGAACTGGCCCAATGGGCGCTGGACGTCCGCCCGGACCAGGTGCCCGAGGACGTGCGCCGCGCCGCGGCCCGGCACCTGCTGGACGCGCTGGGCAACGCGGTCGCCGGAGCCAAGGCGGGAGCTGCCATCGCGGCGGTGCGCACCGCCGAGGCGATGGGGCCCGGTGACGCGCTCGTCATCGGAAGTGGTGTGCGGGTGTCCCGGTCGGCGGCGGCGCTGGCCAACGGCGTGCTGATCCACGCGCTGGACTTCGACGACACGCACGCGGGCGGGCTCGTGCACGCCTCGGCGCCCGTGGTGCCGGTCGTGCTGGCCGAGGGCCGTGCGGTGAGCGGCGAGGAGGCGCTCACCGCGCTGGCGGTAGGCCTGGAGGTGATCTGCCGGCTCGGGGCCGCGGCCCCACACGGCTTCCACGCCGTGGGGTTGCACGCCACCGCGGCGTGCGGGGTGTTCGCCTCCGCGCTCACCGCCTCCCGGTTGCGCGGCTTGTCGGTGGCCGAGGCGGTCAACGCACTGGGCATCGCGGGCAGCCGGGCGGGCGGGTTGCTGGAGTTCCTCAACACCGGCAGCTCCACCAAACAGCTCCACCCAGGTTTCGCCGCCTCTGACGGGCTCATGGCCGCCGCGCTCGCGGCGNNCGCGGGCCGCCCGGAGCCACCGGCCCCTCGACCGTCTTCGAGGGCGAATACGGCCTCTACCGGGCCTTGGCCCGCCGTGAGGCGGACCGCCCGGCGATCCTCGACGGTCTCGGGGACCGGTGGGAGGCCACCCGCATCGGCGTCAAGCCCTACCCGGCCTGCCAGCTGATGCACGCCCAGCTCGACGCGGCCCACCAGGCCCGCGCCGAGCTGGGCGTCCGGGTGAACGAGATCGCCGAAGTGGTCGTCGAGGCGCATCCGAACGCCGCGTCGATCGTGTGCACACCCGGCAAGGAGACGCCGCGTTCGGCTTACGACGCCAAGTTCAGCCTGCCGTGGAGCGTCGCGGCGATGCTCCACGACGGATCGGTGACGGTCGCGACCTACGACCGGATCGACCGGCCCGAGGTGCTGGCGCTGGCCGCGCGGGTGCGGACCGAGGTCGTGGACTTCGGCGGCGCCGCGGCCGACCAGCCCGGCCGCATCCGCATCCGCACCGCCCAGGGCGCGACGGTCACGGCTGAGATCCCGCGCAGCGGCGGCGGCCCCGACGACCCCGACATCGACCGGCTCGTCACCGCCAAGGCCCTGGGCAACCTCGGCCCCGGCGGAGAAGAGGTCGTCTCGGCCGCGCTCGGCCTGGCCGAGGCGCCTTCGACGGCTTTTCTCCTCGCTGCTCTGGAGTCCTCGTCCCGGCAGTGGACGGCCGCCGGGGAGGAGTCCCGGTGAGGCCCGTGCCCGTCCTGGACAGATGTCCGCCCCCTTCCGCCCGAGGCGGGATCCCCACGTTCAAGGAGTCTGACCACGATGAGCTCTGAAACGACACGTCTGCCGGCTGTGGCGGGCACCGCCGAAGACGCCTACGCCGGTGCGTTCGCGGCGCTGGCGTCGGCCGGGCTCGGCCCGGCTGATGTGGTGCATGTGGTGGAGTACGCCACCAAGACCGCACTGGACTCCTACGAGCGGGTCGAGAGCGCCCGGTCCGCGGCGTTGGGCGGGCACCGGGTGCCGGTCGCGACCGTCGGCGTCGAAGGGCTGCCGCAGGCCGGAGCCGAGCTGTCGGTCGAGCTGACGGCTTTTCCCGGTGGTGGGCGGCTGGTGCAGGCCCACCCGGATGAGGGTTTCCACCGGGGGACGCTGCGGGTCGCCGATGACATCGTCTACCTGCCGAGCGTTCACCCGCACGACGGGACGTCGGTGGTGTTCGCCGAGGACTTCCGTGAGCAGTACCGGTACTGCCTGGAGAAGGCCGGCGAGCTGCTGAAGGCCGCCGACCTGGGCTTGGACGCGCTGGTGCAGACCACCGACTACACCGCCCGCGCGACCCGCTCGCAGTACCCGCGCTGCGGGCGCCCCCGCAAGGAACTCCTCGGCGGGACCGGCCCGGACGGACGACCCGTGCACCCGGGCGCGGCGGGCATCGTCATCGACCAGGCCGTGGTGCCCGGCGCGATGGTCTCCCTGGACGCGATCGCCTCCACCGTGCCGTTCCGCGCCGTCAACCCCGGCTGGAAGCGCTACGAGACCCTCACCTACAAGCCCGGTCTGGCGACCGAGCGGACCCTGTTCATGTCGGGTTTCGGCTCGCTGGAGCCCGCCACGCAGAAGGCCATCTTCGAAGGCGACCTCCTCGCCCAGGCCGAGTACACCTATGCCGGAATCGCGGCGGTGCTGCGCGAGGCCGGGCTGGGCGAGACCCTGCCGTATAACTCGGTGACCCGGTTGGTGGAGTACATCACTCCCGACGCCGTCGCACGGTATGAGGAGATCGCCGAGATCCGCCGCAAGTACTTCGGCGACACCCCGGCGCTGACCTCCGTGGTGTGCTCGGCCCTGCTACGGCCCGAGTTCCTCATCGAGGTCGTGCCGACGGCGGTGTTCGGATGACGGTCGCCATCGTCGGGGCCGCGGAGTCCGATCTGGGGATGACCGGCAAGTCCATCCTCACCTTGCAGGCGCAGGGCATCACGCGGGCGCTGGCCGACGCCGGGCTGTCCCTGTCGGACGTGGACGGCCTGGCCACCGCGGGGGTGTCCCGGTTCTCGGCCACCCAGCTCGCCGAATACCTGGGGTTGGAGCCGTCGTGGACGGACTCCACGTTCGCCGGAGGCTCGGCGTTCGAGATGTACGTGGCGCGCGCCGCCCAGGCCATCGAGGCCGGGCAGTGCTCCACCGTCGTCATCTCCTATGGCTCCAACCAGCGCTCCGCCCGGTCCCGTTCGCTGGGCGGGGTGCAGGAGTCCCACCTTCCGCAGGCCCAGTTCGAAGACCCCTACGCCCCGCTGTTCCCTTTGTCGTACTACGCCATGGCCGCGCAACGCTACCTGCACTCCTACGGGGGCGGCCGGGAGTGGCTGGCCGAAGTCGCCGTGGCCGCCCGGGAGTGGGCACTGCTCAACCCCAAGGCGTTCCGCTACGAGGCCGGGCCGCTGACCGTCGAAGAGGTGCTGGCCGCCAAGCCGATCTCCTCCCCCCTGACCGTGGCGGACTGCTGCCTGGTGACCGACGGGGGCGGTGCGATCGTGCTGACGTCCCTGGAGCGGGCCCGCGACCTGCCCAACCCGCCCGTGACGGTGCTGGGCTACGGGGAGTCGACGACCAACGCGTCCATGACGGGCGTCGACGACCTGCTGCGTCCCGGCTCGTTCGCCTCCGGCGAGGCGGCGTTCAAGATGGCCGGGCTCGGGCCCTCCGACGTGGACGTCCTGCAGGTGTATGACTCCTTCACCATCACCGTGCTCCTCACCCTCGAGGGCCTGGGATTCTGCAAACCGGGCGAGGCCGGCGAGCTGGTGGCCGGCGGACGGGTGCGCCCCGGCGGGGACCTGCCGCTGAACACCTCCGGCGGCGGCCTGTCCTACAACCACCCCGGCATGTTCGGACTGCTGCTGCTGGTGGAGGCCGTCCGCCAGCTGCGCGGCGAATGCGGCGAACGCCAGGTCCCCGACGCGGAGGTCGCCCTCGCGCACGGCACCGGCGGCATCTTCTCCACCCACGCCACCGTCCTACTGGGAGTCGACCGATGAGCGAACCCGACATCCCCGTCGACGAGGTGACCGCGCCCTGGTGGGAGGCCACCCGTGAGCGGCGGCTGACCGTCCAGCACTGCCGAGGGTGCGGGCATCTGCAGCACTACCCGCGCGCCCTGTGCACCGGGTGCGGCGGCATGGACCTGGACTTCACCGACGTCTCCGGCCAGGGCACCATCGACTCCCACACCCTCGTGCACCGCGCTCCCCGCCCCGGTCTGGAGACCCCCTACGTGGTGGCCCGCGTCCGCCTCGCCGAGGGCCCGCTGCTGTTGACCAACCTCGTGGACGCCGACCCCGACTCCTGGCGGTGCGACGC
>NZ_BAAATZ010000012.1:0-12292 GCF_039533685.1 Actinocorallia aurantiaca
TTGTGTTGGCGCAATCGCCGCCTATCGCTCCAAAAAAACAAGTCGTCAGATTTTCCGCGAAGAACTGCCGAGTAGATTTATCTTCAACTGGGGCGATACCCTTCGGTCTAGCGCCAGCTACGAAGCGTTCTATGCGAAGCTAACCAGTCGCAGCAATAATGACATTTTGCGGTCCGCCTCCGCAGAGCTCTGGACCGTGATATTTCAGCACTCCAAAAAGCACAAGAACTTTCGGATGGGCGTCCGCTTTTTTCGCAGCTCCCTTATCCTATTTCTCCTTCTGTTTGTTTCGGCAATGATGCGTAGATTTCTCTAGCTAAATCATTTCCTAGGAACTTTAATACGCCCCGGACCACAGCCCGGGGCGTATTAAAGTTCCTTCACGCTGTCAAATAGCTGAAGGTCGGTTTGGGATGCATGAGGAAATCATGGTGGGAGATGTTCCAGGCGTAAGCGCCGGCCATGGAGAAGGCGACGAGGTCTCCGACGGTGATGTGGTCGGTGGGCATGTCGCGGGCGAAGACGTCCTTCGGGGTGCAGAGCTGACCGACCATGGTGACGGGTTCGTCGGTCACTGTCGGGCCGGGCTGGTTGCGGTGAATGACAGTGAAGGGTTGGTTGTGCTGCTTGGTGACGGGGGTGCGGAATTGCATAGTGCCGCCCCGGAGGACGGCGTACCACTGGCCGTGGGCCTTCTTCACGTCCAGGACTTCGGTGATGTACCAGCCTGAGTAGACGGTGATGGCGCGGCCCGGTTCGATGCGCAGAGTCTCGCCGGGTTGGGCGAGCGCAGCGACGTTTTCGGCGTAGCGCTTCCAGTCGAAGGTGATGGTGTCGGAGGCGGAGTAGTCGACAGCCATCCCGCCGCCGAGGTTGAAGTCCCGCGGGCCGGTGTGGCCGATCCGGTCGAGCCATGCGCGGCCCCACGTGAGGATCTCGGCAGACTGGGCAACCATGGCCGTGTCGTTCAGGCCGGATGCCAGATGGGCATGAATGCCGCAGAGTTTGAGCTGAGGGGAAGTTGCGAGGATCTCGGTGCAGGAATCGATGAGTTCAGGGTCCATGCCGAATGGGCCGCTCATGGCTAGGGCTACGCCGCTGCGGTCGCCGGCCAGGTTAAGACGAAGCATAATCTCAGCTTCCCGGCCGCTGTCCTTGGTGATGCGTGCGAGCCGGGACAGCTCGTAGGGGCTTTCGACGTGGATGCGCTCGACCCCGAGACGCAAGGCCAGGTCGAGTTCTTCGTCTGTCTTGCCGGGGCCGCCGAACGCGATGCGAGCGTCAGGGAGTGCCTCGCGGACGTGCGCCAGCTCGCCACCCGAGGCGACTTCGATCCCGTCCACGTACGGGGCAACAGTGTTCAGGACCGGGACATCAGGGTTGGCCTTTGCGGCGTAGAAGATCTCCGGTGCTCCCGGGACAGACAGGACAGACCGCACCGCGCTTACGTGCTCGCGGAGTGCGGCCAGGTCGTACACGAATGCGGGGAGCTGGGCTGATGTGGCCAGTTCCAAGGCGTGTTCTTCGACTCGGCGAGTGATCATCGGTTGGGTCTCCTGTCGTCAGGACAGCGGGAAGGCATATTCGGCCATCAGGTAGTGGGCGGGGGCGACCGAGACCGTCACCTCGACCACGCGCCCCTTTGCCGTCTTGCCGTAGTGCGCGATCTCGACCACCGTGCGCTCAGGGCTGATCTCCAGCGCGTTCGCCTCGGCCTCGGTGGGCAGGCGGCTCGGGATGATGCGCTCGACTGCCGAGACCTGCAGGTAGCCCAGTTCGCCGAGGGCGCTCTTAACACCGCCGACGATCACAGGGCCGTCTTCCTCAAGGACCGTACCTTCGGCGATTTCCAGCGGGAACCAGCTTGCGTTGAGGCGAACAGGGATGCCACTGGCGAGCAGGCGACGACGCCGGACCAGTGCGTTCACCTCATCGGGCGGCAGGCCAAGGGCCTCGGCGATCTCGGACGGCGGCTCGGCGTGTTCGGTCGTGATCTCGTGCTGCGGCTCTAGGCCGAGGGCGCGAACCTCGGCATCGAACGCGCCGCGGGCGCCCTTGTTCTCGCGGGTTGCTTGGTCGTACCGGGCCGGTGAGTGGAGCATCGGCGGCAGCCAGGTGACCATCGTGCCGCGCCCCTGACGCGGACGGACCAGGCCTTCGGCCGCGAGGACCTGCATAGCGCGGTTGACCAGGCTCCGAGACGCGCCGTACCGCTCAGCAAGCTCGGGCTCGGAAGGCAGCACGGATCCGGTCGGGTATGTGCCCTTGACGATCTCCTCACGGATCTTCGCAGCGATTTCTCGGAAACCGTGACGCTCTGAAACGGCCATCTAGCTGCTCCTTCTCCTCTTGGGGCTAGCGGGTCCCAGCCTACGGCACATGCCAAACGATTGGCGACTCTTGACAACGCGGTCGGCGTGAGCTCACAATCGGACTACTTGCCAAACGTTTGGCAACTTACTTCAGGGAGGCAGCAGATGATCCCGACCAAAACCACTCGTAGGTGGCCGCTGTACCTCGCGGCTGCTGCGTTCCTGCTCTACGCCATCAAGGCACCGGAATCCGCCGCTGCGAGCGTCCAGGCCGTCGCCGCCTCGCTGAGCACCTTCATCGGGGCCTTCTGATGACCGCCTCCGCCCGTCTCACCGAGTCTTTGGAGGCTTCCATGTCCCTCGTCCCGTTGCCGGTGCTGCCGCTGGTGGACCTGCTCGCCCGTCTGGGAAAGCAGGGCGAATGCCGGTATGACCCGGACCTGCACACCGGCCCGGACGTCTTCGAGGTCGAGCCGATCGCCGACCGCCGGGCGCGTGTGGACGCCGCCCGGACGGTCTGTGAGGGCTGCCCGGTGGCGCTGGAGTGCCTGGAGTACGCGCTGCGCACCAACCCCGACCACGGGGTGTGGGCCGGCTATACCCCCCGCGGGCTGGCCGCCCTACGCGCCCAGGTCCGCGCCGAGGTTGCGGCGGAGGCGGCCTGATGGCGCAGGAGGAGAAGACCCGGATCCTGGCCGGTGAGGTCGCGGCCGTCCGCGGTGAGCTGGCCCGCGTGGACGCCAAGTGCTCCACCCTGGTCGCCCTGGCCGGTGCGGGGCTGGCGTTCACGCTGACCGCGATCTCGGGCAAGGACGTACCGACGGCCGCCAAGGTCCTGCTGGCAGGTGCGGCCCTGATGCTGGCTGCCTCCGCTCTGGTTCTGCTGTTCAAGGCGCTGCGGCCCCGTCTGGGCCCGACGGGCTTCAACCGCTGGGCCCAGATGAGCCGCGACCAGGTCCGCGACGAGGTGTGGCGCGGCCCTCATGAGGAGTACCACCACGCCGAGGAACTGGTGGTCCTGTCCCGGATCGCCGCGGGCAAGTTCACCGCGATCCGCCACGGCGTGCACCTGCTGGCCGCCGGGCTGGTGCTGGTGGCCGCCGCGATCTGCGCGCAGGTCATCGCATGACCCGCCGCCCCGTACTGACGCGCTGACGCTGCGTCCGGACGGCCAGTCCGCTGAGCCCGGCCGTCCCACGGAACGCCAGACACACCACACCACCTGGAGGAATGCCATGGCAAAGCGAAGCGACTGGGGATGGTCCGCGGCCAAGGCCGACAGCTACCTGCGCGGCGGAAAGGGCTGCGTGAGCTGCGCTGAGGCCTACGCCTCCACAGAGGTCGACGGCGACCCGCTGTGCGCCGACTGCGCCTGAGCTGACGCTGCGTCCGGGCGGCCAGCCCCGAACCTCTGGCCGCCCCACGGAACGCCAGCCCACCGAAAGGAGAAGTCATGACCACGATCAACCCGATGCCCGACCCCGACGACATCGAGCGCGGCCTGGCGCAGATGGAGCAGTACATCGCCGCCCACCGACCCGCCCCCATCCTGCCCGTCGCCGCACACGCGAACACCGAGCAGAACGAGCAGCCGGCGGGTGGGGAGACCAAGCGGGTGCGGGAGTTGCGCGCCCAGGTCGCCGAGGCGCGCCTGCTGGCCGAGTTGCAGGACGACGACACTCCGCTGGAGGTCGATTCCCCCAAGGTTCTCAAGATGCGGCGTAAGGCCGCTGAGGCTGCCAAGCTCCACCGGTTGTCGCAGAACCCGGAGATGCGCGCCTATAAGGCCGCCCGTGCCCGCCGGATGTTCACGATCGTCCTGGTGGCCAGCCTGACACTGGCGCTGGGCTGGTCCACCGCCGGTGTCCAGAAGTTCGCCGCCAACGACGTCACCTCCGACACCGCGGCCTGGTGGTTGGCGTGGCTGGTCGAGCCGTTCATCTCCCTCGGGCTGCTGGGCGTGGTCGGCTCCCGCTCCTACCTGGCCATCCAAGGCTCCCCGCTGACCGGCGACGCCGAGGACACCGCCAAGAAGATCGAGTGGACCTTCCTGGGCTTGAGCCTGGGGATGAACGCCTTCCCCTACCTGCCGGGCGTGGCCGACCCCTTCGACCTCGACCGCCTGGTCATCCACATCCTTGGCCCCATCGTCGCGGTCGCCTCCGTGATCTACCTGTCGATCCACCTCAAGGGATTCAACGACCTCGACCCCCACCGCCTGTACGCGGGGGGTACGCCCCCTCCGTACAGGGAGAACGCGCCCGTTCACGTGGCCTCGACCCGCCTGGACACCGCCCCCCTGGTGGAGCACGCAAGGCAGGCCATCGCCTCCGGCCGGCTGACCCCCAGCGCCGGGATCCACAAGTACCGGGCGGTCCTGCTGGAGGTCCGCGACCGCATCGGCACCGACACCGCCCGCGCCGTCCGCAACGAAATCCTCAGCGACCCGTGAGCACCCCCGCCACCCGGCTTGACCCACCCCAGACCCGTCCCGCTTTCCCGACAGGAGGTATCCATCATGACCGTCGAGCCGATGCACGGCGATGAGCGCAAGGTGATCCCGCTGCGGCGGCCCGGTCAGGCCCCGCGCCTGTTCACCGACGGCGACACCCCGGACGAGGTGGAACTCTTCGACGAAGATGACGTCCTGGAGGGGGAGGTCGTCGGCGAAGAGGTCGAGTGGGAGGCGCTGCCCGTCCTGCACCGCGCCGCGGTCGTGGTCCGCGAGACCGTCACTTCCGACGCGGCCCGCACCGCCGCTCGCCAGGCCTCCTACCTGGTGGTCGGTGCGTCGGTGGCGCGGCGGCGGTGGAAGGACGCGCGCGGCGGCCGGTATGAGCGGATGATGAGCGCGGCCGAGGCAGTGGGTGACCACGAGGCGGTCCTGAAGTGGGCCGAACTCGCCGCCCAGTCGCACGCCGACCGGCACGCCCGCCGCATGGAGCGCGCCGCCAACTGGGGCCGTCACATCGAGCGCCTGCCCCTGTACGCCAAAGGCACCGCCGGAACCATGGGCGGCCTGGGTGTGCTTTTGGCCGTGGCCGAGAAGGACGCGGCCATGGTCGCCGCCCCTTTCCTGGCGATGGCCGATGTGGTCCAGTGGGCGATCCACATGGTGGTGATCCTGTGGGGTCCCGCCCTGGTCACCGCCCCGATCGTCGGCCTGCTGGCGCTGTGGGCCACCGGGCGCGGCAACCTGGCGGCCAGCGATATCGCCTGGGTGCAGGCCCTCAACCCCGCTGCCGAGGACGATGAGGCACCCATCACCCCGTCGGTGGTGGTCACCGCGCTGCGCGACCTGGGCATCCCCACCCTGCGCAAGGCGATCGAGGCCATGGGCGACGCCGGCGCCGCCATGCTCTCCCCCATCCGAATCGCCGGATGCGGCGTGGAACTCGACGTCACCCTCCCCTCGGGAGTCTCGACCGAGGAGATCGACAAGAAGCGCCGCAAGCTGGCCGAGAACATGGCCCGCCACGAGTACGAGCTGTTCATCACCATCCCCGCCAAAGCCCACACCGTCAGGTTGTGGATCGCCGACTCCGGCGCCCTGGACGAGCCGATCGGCCCGTCTCCGCTGGTCACTGGCACCTCGGTCCGCGCCGACTACTACCGGGGCCGCGCCCCGTGGGGTCAGACCCTGCGCGGGGACGCCGCCACCGTCAGCGTGTTCCAGCAGCATGTCCTGATCACCGGCAAGTCCAACCAGGGCAAGACCGCGAGCCTTCGTGCTCTTGCCCTGTGGCTGGCGCTGGATCCCACCGTGGAGTTCCGCATCGCCGACCTCAAGGGCGTCGGGGACTGGCGGATGTTCGAGGGCATCGCCACCGAGCTGACCCAGGGACCGGCCGACAAGCACATCATGGCCGCCACCCACATGGCCGAAGACGCCGTGGAGGAGATGAACCGGCGCATCGAAGCCCTGAAGGACTCCGGAGCCGAAGAAGGCGTCACCCGCGACATGGCACGCGCCGCCGGAAGCGGCTTCCACCCCCTGGTCGTCATCGTGGATGAGGCTCAGAAGGCCTACATGGCCTCCCACATCAAGGACGAGGCCGGTAACCCGTATGGCGGCAAGAGCTCCCGCAGCCGCTACTTCAAAGCTGTGCGCGAGCTGCACAACCAGGGACGGGCGGTCAACGTCACCCTGTGGCAGGGCACCCAGGACCCCACAGATGAGAACCTCCCGAAAATCGCCCGCGAGGGCGCCCACCTGCGCGCCTCCCTGTTCCTGGCCACCGAGTCCCAAGCCAAGATGGCACTCGGTGAGGCCCCCGTCGACCAGGGCGCCGCCCCCCACAAGCTGCGCGACGGCATCGACCTGGGCACCGTCGTCACCGTCGGGCCCGGCGTCGAGATCCCTCGCGGCCAGCCGTCGGTCACCATCCGCACCCACTTCGTCTCCGGCAAGGAAGCCGCCGCCGCCGCCGAGCGCGTCAAGAAGCAGCGCGGCCTCATCGCCACCCGCGAAGGCAAGGCCGAGAAGGTCGCGCCCCGCAGCCTGCTGGCCGACCTGGACGAAGTGCTGATGGGCCGCAGCGACGACGAAGTCCGCCTCTCCCACCTGCCCGCCCTGCTGTCCCAGCACGCCCCCGACCACGAGCCCTACCGACAGATCACCGGCGAGCAGATCGCCGCGACGCTCAAGGGCTACGACATCAAAGTCACCAAGACCGGCAACGTCTGGCGGCTCATGCCCGCCGACTTCCGCGCCGGGTTCGCCCGCATCACCACCGAGGACTTCAGCCAGGAGTGAGTTAGCTCCACACACACCCTCCGGAAGGCCCCCAGAAGCCTTCTGAGGGCCTCCCGCAGCCCCTCAAAACCGACCTAACTCACCTCACTTCCGCAGGTCAGGACCCTGATCGGCCCCAAGTGAGGGATCTAACCCAGTTAGCCGCGCCCGACCCCTTCAGGAGACGCCGATCATGACCGCCAAACGCACTCAGAACCGCACCACGAACCCCAACCCGGCCGCCGGCAAGCGCCCCGCCAACGCCCGCGTGGGCTCCTACACCCGCTCCGACGGCACCCGCGTTCGCTCCCACACCCGCACAGCCCAGATCGCCCGCACCAAGGCCGCCTGGATCGGCCTCGCCTTCTCCGGCGCAACGTCGACAGCGATCGTCCTGGAGGCCGGGGTCACCCTCCTCTCCACCCTCGCCATCGTCGCCATCGCCCTCCTGACCACCGTCGCGGTCCTGGCCACCACCGTGGCCGACCGCAACAAGAAGGCCATGGAGGGCTCCAAGACCCGCACCACCTCCCGGAACCGCAAGACCACCCGCCCCCGACGCCCCGCCTCCGGCCGCACCAACCGCCGCCGCTAACAACCCGTCCGAGCGGCCGACCCCTGCTACGCCAACCGCGTCCGCGAAATCTGACCCCGAAAGGAACCGCTGACCATGGCCAAGTCCTGGCGCATCGCCCCCGACCACACCGGATGCCGCAACAGCGACCGCTCCATCGAGGACGCCCAGCGAGACGGGGCGTGCCCCACCTGCGACGGCGCCGGACAACTCCTGTCGACCTTCGGCGGGCGGCACGTCCACGTCCCCTGCCCCGAGTGCGCCCGTAGGTAGCGGTGCGGCCCCGGCGGTTCTCCCGCCAAGAAGAACCCCGCCGGGGCCGCTCACCTCATCCCAGCTAAACGCCAGGAGGCATCTCCCATGATGAAGCCCACCCGCGGCAATACCAACCCGCCCGAGGCAAACACCAGTCCTCTCAAGCCCGGTCAGCAGTGCTCGTGCGCTGGCCCGTGTGCTCTGCACGAAGGACCGTGTCTGTCACGGCACCTGCGCTACTTCCCCGGGACCCGCACTCGCGTCTACCTCGACGCTCAGCGAGAAGGGCGCTGCCGGTTCTGTCTGCTGGCTACCGACCGGCCCAACACCGTCAGCAGCACTGTTCAGGCTGCGTTGCGCCGCCCGTTCGCCCAAGGCCAGCAAGACGACCTGTTCGACACCGCCCCCTACCAGCGCACCGGGGACCAGCGATGACGGCGCCGGTCTGCTCTGGCAAGCCGCTGTTCCTGCTGGGGATCTCCAAACCCCACTGGCTGTGGGGCAAGGACCTGCGCATCCCGATGTTCGTCTCCTACCGGCAGTTGTCCAAGGTCGTCCACCCCAAGCCCGCTACCTGGGACTGGGGGATGGACAGCTCCGGATTCACCATCCTGGCTTCCGAAGGCTGCTGGACTATCGATCCCCGCCAGTACGTGGCCGATGTGATCCGCTACCGCGCCCAAATCGGACGGCTGCTGTGGGCGGCTCCGCAGGACTGGATGTGTGAGCCCGCCGTCATCCACGGCGGCCACTTCGCCGGCATGTACTTCGTCGGCACCGGCCTGACCGTCCTGGAACACCTGTACCGCACGGTGGAGAACTACCTGCTGCTGTGCGAGCTGTGGCGGCACATGACCGGGGAGGACACCAGCCCGTTCATCCCCGTCCTTCAGGGCTGGGATCTGTATGACTACCTGCTCTGCTACGAGCTCTACCGGCAAGCAGGAATCGACCTACGCACCTTCCCTCTGGTCGGGCTCGGGTCGGTATGCCGCCGTGAATCCACCGCCGAGATCGGCATCATCGTCACCACCCTCGCCCAAATGGGCCTGCGCCTGCACGGGTTCGGGGTCAAGAAACGCGGCCTGCACCTATACGGATGGCGCCTAGCCAGCGCCGATTCCCAAGCCGGATCCCGCGGCATGCGCTACCGGCCCCCGATGCCGGGCTGTGAGGACAAGAAGTCCTGCGCCAACTGCCTACACGCCGCTCTGGAGTGGCGTGAGGAGATCATCCGACTGCTGGAGCGCCACCCGACCACCTACGGGCAGCAAAACGACATCTTCGACCACACCACCCTGACCAACCCCTG
The DNA here is from genome assembly GCF_039533685.1 of Actinocorallia aurantiaca. Lineage (NCBI taxonomy): Bacteria > Bacillati > Actinomycetota > Actinomycetes > Streptosporangiales > Thermomonosporaceae > Actinocorallia > Actinocorallia aurantiaca. The sequence goes on from NZ_BAAATZ010000012.1 coordinate 9,189, forward strand.
GGAAGGCGCCGCATGAGCACGCCCACCCCCGCAACCCTGACGCGGTATGCACTGGCCGCCGCCGCCCGCGGCTGGCACGTCTTCCCCGTCGCCGTCGGCGACAAGGAACCACCCAAAGGCGTGCGGTGGAAGCAGACCGCCACCACCGACCCCGACCGCATTCGAAAGATGTGGAGCCACCGCCCCTACAACATCGGCATCTCTTGCGGCCCCTCCCGCCTCGTCGTCATCGACCTCGACATCCCCAAACCCGGCGAGCAACCTCCCCCGAAGTGGGCGCTGCCCGGCATCAACGATGGCTCGGATGTCTTCGCCCTGGTGTGCGAGCGGGCGGGGCAGCCGATGCCGCTGGAGACGTTCCAGGTCCGCACCCGCCGCGGCGGCTTCCACCTGTACTTCACCGCCCCCGACGGCATCCGGCTGACCAACACCAGCGACGACCACGGCAACGGCCTGGGCTGGAAAGTCGACACCCGCGCGGATGGTGGATATGTGGTCGGGCCCGGCAGTTTCGTCGATCTGCCCGACGGCACTGGCCACTACGAACCCGTCCACACCCCCGCTGCTGCTCCGCTGCCCGCGTGGCTGGTCGAACGGCTCCAACCGGCCCCTCTGCCGCCGCAACGGCCCGTCGTGGTCGAACTGACCGCAGGGCGCCGCAGCGCCTACCTGGACGCCGCAATCAACGCCAGCCTCACCGCGATCGCCGAGGCTCCCCAGGGCCGCCGCAACGCCGTCCTGTACGGCGCTTCCGTGGCTCTGGGTCAACTCGTGGCCGGTGGCTCCCTGGAGGCGGCCAAGACCGAGGAGCTCCTGATGAACGCCGCCGTCCGCACCGGCCAGAGCGAAGGGGCGGCCCGGCGCACCATCCGCTCAGGCTTCCGCGCCGGCGCGAACCGGCCACGGAAGGTGCCAGCATGACCAGCACGCCACGCCTGCAGGTCGGCTCAGGGCCGGAGACCATCCGCGTCCTCAAGGCCGCCCTGGCCGACAACATGCTCCCCGACTCCTATGTCTCCGCCGGGGCCCTGGTCCACATGGAGACCGTCTCGGGCGGGCTGAGCAGCCCCGCGGCTGATGAGGACTCGCCGCTGCCCATCACCGCCAGCCCGCTCACCCCCGCCACCTTGGCCGGACTGCTGGCCGAACACGCCTACGTCTACCGGATCCGCTCCCGCAAAACCGGAGACGGCGGAAGCGAGACGTTCGAAGAAGAGATCACCCCGCCCCGCGACATCCTCTCCTCCGTGCTGGCGGCCAAGACTTGGCCCGGCGTTCTGCCGTTGCGCGGCGTGATCGGCGCCCCCGTCCTGCGCCGTGACGGCACCCTGTTGCAGGAGCCCGGCTATGACAAGGCGACTGGCCTATACCTGGCCTCCAAGGTCGCGCTGCCGCCCGTGCCGGACGCACCGACCGCCGAGCAAGTTCACGACGCGCGCGACTTCCTGCTCAACCGGTTCCTGCGCGACTTCCCCTGGTCCTCTGCGGCCGACCGCGCGAACTACATCGCTCTGCTGGCCACGCCGATCCTGCGGCACTACACCCGCTCCCTGACCCCGTTCGCCGTCATCGACGCGACCATGCCCGCCTCCGGCAAGTCCATCCTCACCGGCGGCCCCGGCATGCTCTACGGCCAGCGCGTCATGCCCTGGGCCTACACCGAAGAAGAACTCCGCAAGAGCATCACCGCGGTCTTCGCCGAACAGGTCGGCGTCGTCATCTGGGACAACCTGGCCGAGGGCACCGTCATCGACTCGGCCAACCTCGCCCTGCTGGTGACCGCCGGCGTGTGGTCCGACCGCCAACTCGGGGCGTCCCGCAACATCGCCACCGTCAACGACCGCCTGTGGATGGCCACCGGCAACAACCTCCAAGTCGGCGGAGACATGGCCTCCCGCACGGTTCGGGTCCACCTCGACCCGAACATGCCCCGACCAGAGCAGCGGGATCAGAGCCGGTTCGGCATCCCCCACCTCGACCAATGGATCACCAACCCGACCAACCAACTCACCGTGCTGTGGCACCTGCTCGTGCTGGTCCTGGACTGGACCCGCAACGGAGCACCCCGCGCCGACACCCTGGCCATGCGCCAGTTCACCCCCTGGGCCCAAGCCCTAGGCGGATTCCTCGCCCACCACGACATCGAAGGATTCCTCGCCAACGCCGCCGACGTCCGCGACGTCGACGAGGACGAAACCCGCTGGCGGGCGTTCCTGTCCTGCTGGCACACCCTGCACGGCTCCACCCCGATGACCGCCGCCGAACTGCGCAACAGCGGTGAGCCCGTCCACACCGGAATTTACGAACACGACCCGTGGGACGGCCAGTTCATCACCACCCACACCGGCCGGATGCCCAACGCGCTCTCTCTGGGTCGGCTCCTCACCGGGCAGACCGGACGCTGGCGCGGTGACTACGTGATCCGCTCCGCCAAGCACGATCGAGGCAACCGAAACGTGTTCTGGGTCGAGTGCCATGCCTGAACCGACTCCCAAGACGCTGAAACATCCCGGCATCTCGGCAACTCGGCAAACCTGCCCCTCACCAGCACGAATGCCTGCCGAGATAGCCAACACCAGCAACCGTCCATCTCGGCAACTCGGCAGCACCTGCCGAGATACCCCCCCGATTGCCGAGATGCCCCGATGCCGATCACCACCATCTCGGCAACCATCACCGCAGCTCAGGGCCACATCTGCCGAGATGCCGAGATGCCGAGATGTTTCAGCCCCTCCCACGACAGCAAGCGCGAGAGACCACGGGACGTCCCACCTGGACGCCAGCCTCCGACGCTCACAGGCCGACCGATAACCAGCACACCGTCCGAAACGCAAAGCGGCCCTGGGCCAGCCGACCAAAGCAGCGCCCAGGACCGCCGCCCCTTCAGAGAGGAGCACCACCCATCATGACCGTCACCGCACTGCCCAAAGCCCTTTACCGGGTCGAAGAAGCCCTGGAAATCCTGTCGATCAGCCGGTCCTGCTTCTATCGGGAGGTCAAGGCCGGACGAATCGGCATCGTCAAGGCAGGACGCTCCACCCGCGTCACCGCCGACTCCATCGCGCGGTTCGTCGAACTGCTGGAGAACGCGGCAGGGGCCGCCT
>NZ_BAAATZ010000012.1:12351-22778 GCF_039533685.1 Actinocorallia aurantiaca
TCACTGGGACGAAGCCCGCCAGCGCTGGATAGCCACCATCACCGTCGGCTACACCCCGGCCGGCCGCCGGATCGTGCGCAAGGCCAGCGGGAAGACGAAAACCGAGGCGAAAGCCAAGCTGAAGGAGAACCTTCGGGACCTCGAAGACGGGCACGCCATCGCCCCGCACCGATACACGGTCGCTGAAGCGGTGCAAGACTGGCTCCAATTCGGGCTCAGTGGACGTGACGAGAGCACGATCGAGACCAAGCGGATTCTTGCCGAGAAGCACGTCATCCCGGCCCTGGGAGCGCGGAAGCTCCGGAATCTGAGCGCTGATGACGTCGACCGGTGGCTTGCCCAGAAGGCCGAAGAGGTGAGCACCCGGACTCTGCAGGAGTTGCGGTCCATCCTCAAGAGGACGATCACCCGTGCTCAAGCACGGGACAAGGTCAAGCGGAACGTGGTCATGCTCTGCGAGCTGCCGAAGGGGCGGCCCGGACGGCCCTCCAAGGCGATGAACTTGGTGCAGGCCGAAGCCGTCCTGAATGCCGCTGAGAGCGCTGCACCGTGGCTACGGGCCTATGTGGTCCTGTCACTGCTCACCGGGGCCCGTACCGAGGAATTGAGAGAACTCACCTGGTCCCTAGTGGATCTCAGGGGCCGACCCGCCGAGAACGGGATGCCTGAGATTCCGCCCTGCATCATGGTCTGGCACTCCGTCCGGGCTGGAGGCGATACCAAGACGTCGAAGTCGCGCCGCACCCTCCAACTCCCCCAACGGTGCATCGTCGCCCTGGAGACGCTGAAGAAGCGCCAGGACGTCGCGCGGAAGGCCGCAGGAGACGACTGGCAGGACAACGATCTCGTGTTCGCCACCAGGACTGGAACCAAGCTCGACGCCGGGAACGTCCGGCGGGAGTTCCGCCGGGTGGTCACCAGGGCCGGTCTGGTCGGGAAAGAATGGACGCCCCGAGAGATGCGTCACAGCTTTGTCTCGCTGCTGTCGGCCGACGGGGTACCGCTGGAGAACATCGCCCGTCTGGTCGGCCACGCTGGCGGCTCCGCCGTCACGGAGAAGGTCTACCGGCAGCAGATCCGGCCGGTGATCCAGGAGGGCGCGACGGCCATGGATCGGATCTTCCCCACGGCCCCGCAGGGGGGCACCGGAGAGCCTTAGTCACCCAGTTAGTCACTCACCCCAACGCAAAAGGCCGGATCCTTGATCGGATCCGGCCTCTGACCTGGGTGGGCGATACTGGGTTCGAACCAGTGACCTCTTCGGTGTGAACGAAGCGCTCTCCCACTGAGCTAATCGCCCGTCGCTTCGCGGTTTCCCGCGCTGCGTGCTCGACTAGGTTAGCGCGAAACGGGGGTGGTTCGCACATCGATTGCGCGGAGGCGTCAGCGGGTGTTGGGGTGGCTCCAGTCGACGTTCCAGGGGAGTTCGGTGCCGACGATGTAGAGGTAGGCGATCACCGCGGCGGCGCAGAGGAGGCCGGCCAGGACGGCCAGGATGGTGTTGCGGCGGCGGGTGCGGGGATCGAGGGCCTTCTCCTTGGCCTTCTCGGCGGCGGCCTTGGCCTTGCCGAGGGCTCGCTGGGCCCAGACGAACTCGGTGGCGAGGATCGCGAGGCCGACGACGATGGCGAGCATGCCGGGGCCCGGCATCACCATCATGACGACGCCGGCCAGCAGCACGACCGAGCCGACGGTGAAGACGCCCACCCGCCAGGTCGTGTAGAGCAGGGGGTTCTGGCGCATGACCTCACGGAAGCGGTGGTAGCGACCGCCTACATGGAGTTCTTTTTCCTGTTCGACCGACACGTCTTTACTCTAAGGGAAAGGACGGGCCCGAACCGCTGTCCCGCCAGAGCCGTAAGGTCAAACCTTACCCCGGAGACAAAGATCGTGATTGCCTTTTGTGCCTGTTTGTCCTGGTCACCGGCGTGTCGGCCGCCCGGGGGCGGGGGCTCACGCAAACGGGCGCAGGGAATGTTCTGACGACTTCCGGCAGTTACGCGTCATAGATCAGGGGGACACCCGTTGGGAGAGGCGAGTCCTCATCGAGTGCTCTTCACGGGCCCGACGCTGAAGGAATGGCGATGAACAGCAGCACCACCATCTCCGCCGAGCTTGGCCTTCGTCTCGTCGTGCCCGACCGCTCGACGGTGCCGTTGTCCGCGACGCTCGAGTACGCCGCCGACGATCCGTACGCCATCAGGATGGCCTTCCACGTGGGCAACGAGGATCCCGTCGAATGGATCTTCGCCAGGGAGCTGCTGACGGTCGGCATCGAACGGCAGGCCGGGTTCGGGGACGTCAGGGTCTGGCCGGCCGGGCCGGACGACGACCGGACGCTCCAGCTGGCCCTGTCCTCGCCCTTCGGGGACGCGTTGTTCGACGTCCCGCTGATCCCGATGGCCGATTTCCTGCACAAGACCTACGACATCGTGGCGGCCGGCCGGGAGACGGAGTTCGTCGACATGGACACCGAGCTCGAGCACCTGCTCTGGTCCTCCTGAGACTTCTCAGCCCTCTCCGGTGAGCCTCGCGATCGCCCGCATCTTGTTCATCGCGTCCAGCGCCGCCACCTTGTAGGACTCCGCCAGCGTCGGATAATTGAAGACCGCGTTGACCAGGTAGTCGACCGTTCCACCGCAGCCCATCACGGTCTGGCCTATGTGGACCAGCTCGGTGGCGCCCGTCCCGAACACGTGCACGCCCAGCAGCCTCCGGTCCTCCGAGGAGACCAGGAGTTTGAGCATCCCGTACGAGTCGCCGATGATCTGCCCGCGGGCCAGCTCCCGGTAGCGGGAGACGCCCACCTCGAACGGCACCCGGTCCCGGGTCAGCTCGTCCTCGGTGCGGCCCACGAAACTGATCTCCGGAACGGTGTAGATCCCGATCGGCTGGAGGTCGTGCATGTCCGCCACCGGCTCGCCGCAGGCGTGCTGGGCGGCGAGCCTCCCCTGCTCCATGGACGTCGCCGCCAGCGCGGGGAAGCCGATCACGTCGCCGACCGCGTAGATGTGCGGGACCTCGGTGCGGTAGTGGTCGTCCACCTTGATCCGGCCCCGGGAGTCGGCCGTCAGCCCGGCGGTCTCCAGGCACAGCTCGGCGGTCTTGCCCTGCCGCCCGGCCGAGTACATGACGCAGTCGGCGGGGACGCGCTTGCCGCTCTCCAGGACGGTCAGGGCCCCCGCCCCGCGCCGTTCCACCGCCGCGACGCTCTCGCCGAAGCGGAACGTCACCGCGAGGTCGCGCAGGTGGTACTTGAGGGCCTCGACGATCTCCAGGTCGCAGAACTCCAGCATGCGCTCGCGCCGCTCGACCACGGTGACCTTGGTGCCCAGGGCCGCGAACATCGAGGCGTACTCGATGCCGATGACCCCCGCGCCGACCACGACCATGGTGTCGGGGACGCGGTCCAGGTGCAGGATCGCGTCCGAGTCGACGACCGTCCGGTCGTCGAACTCCACGCTGTCGGGACGGGCCGGGGTCGTCCCCGTCGCGATGACGACCTTCGCCGCGGTGACCTTCTTCTCCTCGCCGGTCTCGTCGAGGACGCCGATCGTGTGCCCGTCCAGGAAGCGGCCGGTGCCCTGCATGAGCGTCACCCGGTTGCGGGTGAGCTGGCTGCGGATCACCTGGATCTCGCGGCCGATCACGTGCCGGGTGCGCATCCCCAGATCGCCGACGGTGATCTCGTCCTTGACCCGGTAGTTCTGGCCGTAGAGCTCCCGCTGGTTGAGCCCGGTGAGGTAGAGCACCGCCTCCCGCAGGGTCTTGGAGGGGATGGTCCCGGTGTTGATGCAGACGCCGCCGAGCATGTCGCGCTTCTCCACGACCGCCGCCCGCCTGCCGAGTTTCGCCGCGGCGATCGCCGCTTTCTGGCCGCCTGGTCCGGACCCGAGCACAAGGAGATCGAAGTCGTACACACCGCCCAGTCTGAACCCCGGGCCTCCGCGAAATAAGGTCTTTAACGTAACAAGGACCACACCTCGGATTAAGGATCGGCCCTTTCCGCGGAGCGGAGCGCGAAAATCTCCTGCGCCTTGCGGGTGAGCGGGCCCACGGGGAGTTCCTTCCCGTCGACCAGGGAGATCGGCTGGACGTCCCTGGTGGTGGAGGTCAGGAAGGCCTCCTCGGCGTCCCGGAGGGCCTCCAGCGGGACGTCCGCCTCCTCGGCGCCGATCCACTCCAGGACCAGCGCCCGGGTGACCCCCGCCAGGCACCCGCCGTCCAGCGTCGGGGTGACCAGCCGGCCGTCCAGGACCAGGAAGACGTTCGAGCCGGTGCCCTCGCACAGGTTCCCGGCGAGGTTGCCGAAGATCGCCTCGTGCGCGCCGCGCTCCTTGGCGTACGCCAGGGCCATCACGTTGTCGGCGTAGGACGTGGTCTTCAGGCCCGTGAGCGGGCCGCGCTCGTTGCGGGGCCAGGGCACCACCTGGACCGCGGCGGTCTCGGGAAAGGGCTTCTGCTCCCCCGCGATGACGATCGTCGTGGTGCCGTCGGGGCCCCGGTCGGAGCCCAGCGGGCCGGGACCGCCGGTGTAGCTGATCCGCAGCCGGCCCAGTTCCCACGGCTCCGCGGCGGCCAGGACCTCCGCGACGCCCGCGCGGACGAACTCCTCGTCCGGCTCGGGCAGGCCCAGGCCGCGCGCCGAGAACGCCAGGCGCTTCAGATGGCGGGTCAGCGCGAACGGCTCGCCCCTGACCAGCTTGACCGTGTCGAACACGCCGTCGCCCACGGTGAGCCCGTGGTCGAAGACGCTGACCGTGTCCCTGCCGAGTTCACCGTTGATCCAGACCTGCACCCGCCACCTCCAGGAGGTTCTTCGCCTTCAATTCCGTCTCCGCCCATTCTCGCGCGGGTTCGGAGTCCCAGGTGATGCCCGCGCCCGTGCCGAACCGCAGCAGCCCGTCCTCGATCCAGAACGTGCGGATCCCGACGGCCAGCGCCGCGGTGCCCCGGTCGGCGTCCACCCAGCCGACCGCCCCGCAGTACGGGCCGCGCGGCACCGGCTCCAGCCGCCCGATCAGCTCCAGCGCCGTCGACTTGGGCGCGCCCGTCACCGAACCCGGCGGGAACGTCGCGGCGATCAGCTCCGGCCAGCCCGCGGACGTGCGCGCCCGGACCGTCGAGACCAGGTGCACCAGGCCGGGATGGTGCTCCACCGCGCACAGCGCGGGCACCTCGACCGTCCCTGGACGGGCCACCCGGCCCAGGTCGTTGCGGACCAGATCGACGATCATGACGTTCTCCGCCTCGTCCTTGGGCAGCAGATCCGCCTCGGTCCGCCCCGTGCCCTTGATCGGCCGGGACTCCACCAGCCCGCCGTCCCTGGACAGGTACAGCTCCGGGCTGGCGCAGGCCACCTTCAGGCCCGGCAGGTCGAGCGTCATCGCGTGGGGGGCGGGATTGCCCGAGGCCAGCCGCAGGCCCAGCCCCGCGATCTCCCCGCGGACCGGCGCGGACAGCACCCGGCACAGATTCGCCTGGTAGACGGTCCCTTCGGCGATCGCCGCCCGGATCTCCGCCACGCCCCGCTCGTATCCGTCCCGGTCCAGGGACGTGCTCCACTCCCCCGGCGGCGCCCAGTCCCCGGCTGGATGCGGCGCCGGGCGCACGTGCTCGAACCTCGCGCAGGTCACCTCGCCCTCATAGGTGACCACCACCGCCCACCAGCCGCGCGTGCCGAGCACCGAAAGATCGTCCGACACCTCGGCCAGCCCGGTCGCCAGCAGCCCGTTCACATGGGCGAACGCCTCCATACGGCCAGTCTCCCGCCCTTTCCGCCCGCGCGCATCCCGCCCTCCCCGCTTTTCGGTTTGGCACCCGGGCCCGAGTTTGGCTATGGTTTTCCTCGTCGCCAACGGAGGGAAGCCCCCGGAAAGCGCACGCGGAAGTGGCTCAGTGGTAGAGCATCACCTTGCCAAGGTGAGGGTCGCGGGTTCGAATCCCGTCTTCCGCTCGGAGCGGTCGCGAGACCGAACCACGGTGGAGTGGCCGAGAGGCGAGGCAACGGCCTGCAAAGCCGTGTACACGGGTTCAAATCCCGTCTCCACCTCGCGGTATCCCGGACGATTAGCTCAGCGGGAGAGCGCTTCCCTGACACGGAAGAGGTCACTGGTTCAATCCCAGTATCGTCCACGAGCCGGCCCTGCCTGGTCATCGAACTTCGTTCGATTTCCCGCGGGGCCGCTATGTTTTTCGGGGGGACGACCCCCCGGGCCCCCCGATGTGGGGGCTCCGCCCCCACGCCCCCGGCCTTTCAGTGCGTTGCCTCGTCGGTATCGGGGCGGGTGCCGAGTGCCGGTGATCTGAACGGGTGCGGCGCGGCTTTCGTTCGACGCGATGACGTGACCTCCCCGCGGATGTGAAGTCTCGGGATCCATGTGAGATCCGCGTTCGTGGGCAGAACCGGCGTGGAGTTCGAAGATCTTCCAGAAATGATGCGCCTTCCTTGGCTCTGCGGCTTTCTTTCCTCGGGTCTCCCGCTCCTCTTGTGGTCCTGCCGCACGCTCTTTCTCGCTCGCCCGTCGGGTGCTTCTTCTTCGATGCGCCCTTGGTGGGTCCTTCGGCGTGCCGTTCGTCGGCCCGCGGCAGGGTGTTCCGCCTTTGAACCGGGGAAGCCGCCTCTGGGCTGTCGTCGGGCGGGTGGTTGATTTTCGGATGACCGAAACCTGTAGCGTGAGGGTGTTGCGGTCGGGTGAGGCTCGGGAGGCGGGGCGTGCGGGCGAAGATCGTCGTGAACGGGGTGGGGACGGAGCTGGAGCTCGACGCCCGGGAGTCGCTGCTGGACGTGCTGCGGGAGCGACTGGAGCTGACGGGCACCAAGAAGGGGTGCGACCACGGGCAGTGCGGGGCCTGCACGGTGCACCTCGACGGGCGGCGGGTGCTGGCCTGCCTCACCATGGCCGTGCAGGCCGACGGGCGCGAGGTGACGACGATCGAAGGGGTCTCGGGGGACGGCGGCGGGCTGCATCCGATGCAGCGGGCGTTCGTCGACCATGACGCGCTCCAGTGCGGCTACTGCACGCCCGGGCAGATCATGGCGGCGATCGCGTGCGTCGCCGAGGGGCACGCCGGCGACGACGACCAGATCCGCGAGTACATGAGCGGCAACCTGTGCCGGTGCGGGGCCTACCCGGGCATCGTCGCGGCCGTCCGCGAGGTCGCCCGCGGGGGCGTACGCCCCGAGGAGGCCTGACCATGCGGCCGTTCGCCTACTCCACCGCCGCCACCGTCGCCGAGGCCGTCAGCGCCGCCGCGGCGCCCGGGACGCGTTTCCTGGCCGGGGGGACGACCCTCTACGACCTGATGAAGCTGGACGTCGAGGCTCCGGCGGCCGTCGTGGACGTGTCGCGGATCGCCGAACTGGCCCGCGTCGACACGGACGGACCGGACGAACTGATCATCGGGGCGGGCGCGCGGATGTGCGACGTCGCCGAGGACCCCGTCCTGCTGCGCGACTATCCGGCACTCGCCGAGTCCCTGGCCAAGGCCGCTTCACAGCAGCTCAGGACGATGGCCACGGTCGGGGGGAACCTGCTCCAGCGCACCCGGTGCGCCTATTTCCGGGGTTCGGGGTTCCCCTGCAACAAGCGCGAGCCGGGCAGCGGCTGCTCCGCCCTCGGCGGGCTGGACCGGGGGCACGCGGTGCTCGGCGGCTCCGACGCCTGCGTCGCCGTCTATCCCGGGGACTGGGCGGTCGCGCTGCTGGCCTTCGACGCGCTGATCGACGTGGCGGGGCCGGACGGCGAGCGGACCGTCCCCCTGTCTGAACTCCACCGCGAACCGGGCGATACCCCTCAGGCGGAGCACACCCTCGCGCCGGGCGAGCTGATCGTCCGGATCCGGGTCCCCGCCACGGCGGCGGGACGCTCCTCGACCTATCACAAGGTCCGGGATCGGGAGTCGTACGCGTTCGCCCTGGCCTCGGCCGCCGCCGCGCTCGCCTTCGACGGGCCGGTCGTGACCGAGGCCCGGCTGGCCGTGGGCGGGGTCGCGACCCGGCCGTGGCGGTCCCGGGAGGCCGAGGCCCTGCTGGTCGGAAGGCCGCTGACCGCCGAGTCCGCGCGGGCCGCCGGGGAGGCGGTCTTCTCCGGGGCGGTGCCCGGACGGGCCAACCGATACAAGATCGAACTCGGGGTGCGGACCGTCGTGGACGCGCTGTTCCTCGCCGCACGGAAGGAAGAGTCGCGATGAGCCGCCCTCCGGCCCCTGAAGGACGGGCGGCGAGGCCCCTCGCGCGGGTCGACGCCCTCGGCAAGGTCACCGGGGCCGTCCGGTTCGGGGCGGACCGGGTGCCGCCCGGCCTCGCACACGCGGCGCTGGCGACCGCGACGATCGGGCGGGGCGAAGTGCTGTCCCTGGACACCGCCGCGGCCGAGGCCGTCCCGGGCGTCCTGCTCGTGCTGACCAGGCTGGCGGAAGGCGAGCTGAACGCCCCGGTGTTCCTCATGGCGGGCGGGACCGCGGCGCAGAGCCTCCAGCCGCTGCTGGACGACCGGATCGCCTACCGGGGCCAGCCGATCGCCCTGGTCGTCGCCGAGACCCCGCACGCCGCGGCCGAGGCCGCCTCGCTGGTGCGGGCGGAGTACTCCGCCGAGCCGGTGAGCGTCCACCTGGACGACGGCGGGGCCGAGGTCCGGGAGCAGACGGACGTCCTGTCCTACTACAAGAACCTCGAAGTGGGCGACGCCGACCGGGCTTACGCAGACGCCCCCGCGCGGATCGACGCCACTTTCGACCTGCCGACGCAGCATCCGGCCCCGATGGAGCTGATGTCGACCGTGGCCTCGTGGGAAGGCGGCGTCCTCACCGTCCACGAAGGCACCCAGAACGCCGCGGCGGTGCGCAACGGGCTGGCCGCCCAGTTCGGCCTGGAGCCCGAGCGGGTCCGGGTCGTCTCGCCCTACATCGGCGGCGGCTTCGGCAACCGGAACTCCCTGCAGGTCTACACGGGCCTGGCGGCCGTGGCCTCACGCCGCCTGGAACGCCCGGTGAAGCTCGTCGCGACGCGCGCGCAGATGTTCCACAACTCCAGCTTCCGTCCGGCGTCCCGCCACCGGATCCGTCTGGGCGCCGGTCAGGACGGCCGCCTCGTCGCGGCCATCCACGAGATCGACCAGCAGACGTCGCGGCACGACGCCTTCCCCGCCAGTTACACCGACGCCAGTTCACGCCTGTACGGCGTGACGGACTTCCGGGGGCACCAGCGACTCGTCTCCACGGACGTCCAGACTCCCGGCTACATGCGCGCGCCGTACGAGCATCCGGCCGTCTTCGCCTTCGAGTGCGCCGTGGACGAGCTGGCCTGCTCCATGGGGCGGGATCCCGTCGCCTTCCGTCTGGCCAACGACACCGGCACCGATCCGGTCAGCGGGCTTCCGTTCTCCTCCCGGCACCTCGCCGAATGCCTGCGGCGCGGCGCGGACCGTTTCGGCTGGGCGTCCCGCGACCCCTCCCCCGGCTCCATGAGGGCCCCCGACGGCTCGCTCCTCGGCTGGGGCGTCGCGTCCGCCGCCTACAAGGCCTCCTCGACGCCCGCCATCACGCGGATCCGCCTCGACGAGGACGGACGCCTGACCGTGTACGCCGGAGGACACGAGATGGGTCAGGGCATCCGTACGGCGATCGTGGAGACCGTCGTACGGGATCTGGGAGTCCACGAGGACTCGGTCTCCGTCGAGATCGGCGACACCGACGGGGTCCCCCAGCCGCTCACCGCCGGATCATGGGGCACCGCCACGGTGCTGCCCGGCGTCCACGCCGCTCTCGTCGAACTGCGGCGACGGCTCGGCCTCCCCGGGAGCGGGCATACCGGTCTCCCCCGCGCCTCGCTGGAGGTCGAGGCCACCCATCTGGCCCCCGGCCAGCCGGCCGAGGCCCTGGACCGCGTCCGTGCCGGAGCCCTGGCCCCGGCGGGCCCGGTCTACCCCGGCTTCACCGCGTTCAGCTTCGCCGCGCACTTCGTCGAGGTCCGCGTCGAGCCGACCACCCGCCGCGTCCGCGTCGGCCGGGTGGTGAGCGTCGTCGACTGCGGCCGCGTCGCCAGCCCCGTCACCGCCGAGAGCCAGGTCCGCGGCGGCGTGATCTGGGGAATCGGCGCGGCCCTGCGCGAGCACAGCGAGGCCGAACCCCGCCACGGCGGCTTCCTCAACGCCGACCTCGCGGAGTACACCGTCCCCGTCAACGCCGACGTTCCGGGCCTTGAGGTCGAGTTCGTCGACCTCCCGGACCCCCTGATCAACCCGTTGGGCGTCAAGGGCCTGGGCGAGGTCTCCATGGTCGGCGTCTCGGCCGCCGTCGCCAACGCCGTCCACCACGCCACCGGCCACCGCGCCCGGCACCTTCCCATCCGCCTGGAAGACCTTCTCTGACCCGGCTCGTCCGGTTCCGGCGAGCGGGGCGAAAAGAAACGGCCCCGGGGATGCGGA
>NZ_BAAATZ010000012.1:22813-29739 GCF_039533685.1 Actinocorallia aurantiaca
CCCCGGGGCCTCTCGGTGGGTCAGGAGACGGGCTCCAGCTCCGTGTCGTCCCGGCTCTCCTCATCGCGGGCCTGCAAGGACGCCTTCCGTTCGGCCTTGCGGGCCGCGCGGTTCTCGCGGTGCGTCTCGACCATCGTGTAGAGGACCGGGATGAGGATGAGGGTCAGGGCGGTGGAACTGACCAGGCCGCCGATGACGACGACGGCCAGCGGCTGGGAGATGAAACCGCCGTGGCCGGTGATGCCCACCGCCATGGGGATCAGGGCGAAGATGGTGGCCAGGGCCGTCATCAGGATGGGCCGCAGCCTACGGCGTCCTCCCTCGGTGACGGCCTCGGTCACGCCCATGCCCTGGGCGCGGTACTGGTTGACCAGGTCCACCAGGACGATCGCGTTGGTGACGACGATGCCGATGAGCATCAGCATGCCGATCAGCGCGGCGACGCCCATCGGGGTCCCGGTGACCAGCAGCAGGAGGAGCGCGCCGGTGGCGGCGAACGGCACCGACACCAGCAGGACCAGGGTCTGCCGGATGCTGCGGAAGGCCGCGACCAGCAGCAGGAAGACGAGCACGATGGCGGCGAGCATGGCCAGGCCCAGCTGGACGAACGCCTCCTCCTGGTCGGCGGTGACGCCGCCCAGGGTGTAGGTGACGCCGTCCGCCGGCTTCAGGGAGTCCAGCTTCTTCTGGATCGCCTGTGACGCCTTGGCCAGGTCATCGCCGACCGGGACCGCGGTGACGGCGCTGGTGCTCTCGCCGTCCTGCCGGGTGCGCTCGACCGGGCCGTCCACCATGTCGACGGTCGCGACCTGGGAGAGCCGGACCGCGCCTCCCGGCACGCCCGGGACCCTCAGCGCCTTCAGCTCCTCGACCGAGGCGGGCGCCTGGGCGGAGGCCCGGACGACGACGTCGGTCTCGCCGCGTTCGAGGTTGACGGTCGTGACCGTGCTCCCCTGGACGGCCTGCGCCACCACCTGGGCCAGGACCATGTCGCTCAGCCCCATCCGGGCCGCGGAGTCCTTGGCGCGGACGCTCAGCATCGGGACGCTCTCGGACAGGTCGCTGCTGACGTCCTTGACCTCCGGCACCCCGGACAGGGCGTCCTCGACCTGCTTGACGGCGGCGGCGCGCGACGCGTCGTCAGGGGCCTCCACCCGCACCTCGACGGCGTTGCCGAAGCCCATGCCGGTGTTGGCCGCGACCTTGAGCTCACCGGCGCCCGTGAGCGCCTTCAGGTCGTCCTCCAGCGCGGACTGCACCCGCGCGGAGTCCGCGTCCTCGGTGAGGGCCACGCTGTAGGTGGCCTCGCTCGAGCCACCGCTCATCAGCGCGCCCATGGCGCCGCTCGGGGACCCAACGACCACTTGGTAGGACTCCACGCCCTCGGTGTCCGCCAGGACCGCCTCGACCTTGCGGGACGCCTCGTCGGTGGTGTTCAGCGCGGTGCCCGCCGGCATGGCCTGGGTGACGCTCAGCGCCTGGGTGCCCGAGTCGCCGATGAAGTCGGTCTTCACCCCGAAGGAGAGCCCGACGGTGAGGACCAGGACGGCCACGGCCACGGCCAGCACGGACTTGCGGAACCGGACGGCCCAGCCGATCAGCGGTACGTACACCATCTGCAGCAGGCCGGTGCGCTCCTCCTCCTCGGCGCGGCGGCGGAACAACTCGGGATCGGCGCCGGTGTCCGGGACCTTCAGGAACCAGTACGCCAGCACCGGGATGATCGTCAGGGAGACGACCAGGGAGGCGATCATCGCCACGGTGACGGCGATGGAGAACGAGCCGAACAGTTCCCCCACCATGCCGCCCACCAGCGCGATGGGCAGGAACACCGCGACGGTCGTGAGCGTGGAGGAGGTGACCGCGCCGGCGACCTCGCGGACCGCGCCGATGATCGCCCGGCGCTTCTCCTCGCCGTAGCCCAGGTGGCGCTTGATGTTCTCCAGCACCACGATCGAGTCGTCGACGACCCGCCCGACGGCGATGGTGAGGCCGCCCAGGGTGAGCATGTTGAGCGAGTAGCCGTTGAACTTCAGCACGATCAGCGCGACCACCAGCGACAGCGGGATCGAGATCGCGGTCACCAGGGTGGAGCGGGCCGACCGGAGGAAGACCACGATCACCAGGACCGCCATGACCAGGCCGAGCAGCCCCTCCTCCAGCAGGCCGAGAACGGCGTCGCTGACGGCGGGACCCGTGTCGGAGACGATGGTGAGCCCGGCTCCGGCGCCGAGCGCCTTCTCCAGGCCGGGCAGGAGGTCCCGCACCTCTTCGGAGACGGACGAGGAACTGCCGTCACGGTCGAGCATCAGGGAGATGCCGAGGCTCTCCTTGCCGTTGGTGCGGGTCAGGGAGGTCGCGTCGGCGTCGGCGAGGGCGACCGCCGCCACCGAGCCGAGTTTCGCCGGGGTCTTGGACCCGGTCAGCCACAGGTCCTTGATCTGCTGGACCGAGGTGACCGGACCGCCGATCTGGACGCTGAGGCTCTGTTCGCCGGAGGTGAGGGAGCCGGCCGGGACGGTCTGGCCCGCGGCGCTCAGGGCGGTGCCGATCGCGGAGGCGTCCAGGCCGCTCGCGGCGAGCTTCGCCGGGTTCGGCACGATCCGTACGATCTGCTCACGCTCACCGGAGACGGTGACCTCGCTGACGCCGTCCACCGACCGCAGCTCCGGCACCACCTTCGCCTCGACCGCGGCGGCGAGTCCGTCGAGGCCGCCCTGCCCGCCGGAGGTGACGGCGAGCGTCATGGTCGGCAGGTCGTCGGTGGAGAAGGCCATCACCTCGGGCGTGACACCGTCGGGCAGCCTGGCCGAGATCCGGTTGACGGCCTGGCGG
Source organism: Actinocorallia aurantiaca (assembly GCF_039533685.1). Classification (NCBI taxonomy): domain Bacteria; kingdom Bacillati; phylum Actinomycetota; class Actinomycetes; order Streptosporangiales; family Thermomonosporaceae; genus Actinocorallia; species Actinocorallia aurantiaca. Next base: position 25,649 of record NZ_BAAATZ010000012.1, read on the forward strand.
ACCTCCGTGACGAGCGTGTCGGTCCCGGTGCCGAACTCGAACATCAGCATCACGGTCGCCATGCCCTGCCGGGACGTCGCCGTCGTCGACTCCAGGCCGTCGAGGCCCTTGACCGCGTCCTCGATCGGCTCGGCGACCTGCTCCTCCACCACCTCGGGCGAGGCGCCCGGGTAGGGGGCCATCACGAGCGTCACGGGGACGGAGATGTTCGGCAGCAACTGCTGTTGCAACGTGGGGATCGCGTACGCGCCGAGCGCGAGCAATCCGAGAGTGATCAGCAGCACCAGCTTGCGGTGAGCAAGACTGATCTTGGACAACCAGGACACGGGGCACTCGTTTCACGCGATGGACTGACTCAGGGCACACGGCAAAGCAGGGTCAAGGCAGGGTATGTCGCCTTGTGGATGGCACGAACCCCGGCCCTGCCCCTCTTTCGGAGATCCAGAGTCCTTCCCCTGTGACGAGGAGGGGAAGCCGACCGCTCCGGCATTCAATGTGTACGATGCACATCGCGTGCGCGATACATACGACCGCGTTCCGTGCAGAAAGCGCGCGAACCCCCCTCCACCGGCTGGAGCCCCCCTTGACCTCCCCTCCCCCCGTTCCGCGCAGCGGCCTGATCGTCGGCGTCCTGGCCGGCGCGGGCATCGTGGTCTCCCTGATGCAGACGCTCGTCGTCCCGCTGATCGGAGAGCTCCCCGTCCTCCTGGACACCACCGCCGCCGACGCCTCCTGGGTGCTCACCTCGACCCTCCTGACCGCGGCGGTCGCCACCCCCGTCTTCGGCCGGCTGGGCGACCTCTACGGCAAGCGCCGGATCATGCTGGTGTGCGCGGCGCTGCTGACCCTCGGCTCCCTGGTCTGCGCGCTGAGCGGCTCGCTGGTCCCGGTCGTGGCGGGCCGCGCCCTCCAGGGCCTCGGCCTGCCCCTCATCCCGCTGGGCATCAGCGTGATGCGCGACGTGCTCCCGCCGGAGCGGCTCGGCTCGGCGATGGCGCTGATGAGCTCCTCCCTGGGCGTCGGCGGCGCGCTGGGGCTCCCCCTCTCCGCGACGATCGCCCAGCACGCCGACTGGCACGCGCTCTTCTGGCTGTCGTCCGCGGCGGGCGCGGCGATCGGGGTGCTTCTCGTCACCGTCGTGCCCGAGTCCCCGATCCGCGCCCGCAGCCGGTTCGACCTTCCGGGCGCGCTCGGGCTCGCGGCCGGTCTGGTGTGCCTGCTCCTCGCCGTGTCCAAGGGCGAGGACTGGGGCTGGGGCAGCGGTCTCACCCTCGGCCTGCTCGCCGCCACCCCGATCGTGCTCCTGCTGTGGGGGCTCTGGGAGCTGCGGACCCCGGCCCCGCTGGTCGACCTGCGGGTCAGCGCCGGACGGCAGGTCCTCCTCACCAACACCGCCTCGGTCCTCATCGGATTCTCCATGTACGCGATGTCCCTCGTGGTCATCCAGCTGCTCCAGCTGCCCGAGAGCACCGGGTACGGCCTGGGCCAGACGATGATCCAGGCCGGCCTGTGGATGGCGCCCGGCGGCCTGGTGATGATGGCGGTGTCGCCGGTCGCGGCACGCCTGATCGCCGCGCGGGGGCCCAAGACCTCCCTGGTCCTCGGCGGCCTGGTCATCTCCGCGGGCTACGCCCTCGCCCTGTTCCTGATGAACGCGCCCTGGCAGATGCTGATCGCCTCGACGCTGATCAGCGGCGGGATCGGCCTGGCCTACGCCGCCATGCCCGCCCTGATCATGGGCGCGGTGCCCCGCACCGAGACCGCCGCGGCCAACGGGCTGAACTCGCTCTCCCGCTCGATCGGCACCTCGGTCTCCGCCGCGGTCATCGGAGTCGTCCTCGCCCACATGACGACGCCGTTCGGTCCCGTGTCGGCGCCCTCGGAGGCGGGTTTCCGGGTGGCGCTCGGGATCGGCGCGGGATCCGCGCTGGCGGCCGCGCTGGTCGCCCTGGGCCTCCCCTCCCGGAGCACGTCCCCCGCCGCGGCCGAGCCCGTCAGGACCGCGGCGTGAGCCGTCTCCCCCTTAGGCTTCATCCGGGGCCCTCGCACGAGGGGAGTACGGCGCCATCGGGGAGGGAGCCGCGGGACGTCCGCCCGACGAGGAGGAGCACGGTGACTGACGAGGAGATCGGCCGGATCGAGCAGGAGATGATGACGCTCGGGCGGCACGCCTCCCTGGGCGCCATCGGCGACTGCGCCCGGCAGCCGGTGGCCGGACGGCTGGAACGCAGCGCCTACATCCTGATGAGCCGGATCGAGGCCTCCGGGCCGCTGTCCATCGGCCAGCTCGCCGACGCCTTCGGACTCGACACCTCCACGATCAACCGGCAGACCGCGGCGATGCTGCGCGCGGGCCTCGTCGAGCGCATCCCCGACCCCGACGGGGGCCTCGCCCGCAAGTTCCGCATCACCCCCGAGGGCCTGACCCGCCTGCACCACCACCGCGCCTGGCTCACCCGGGGTCTCGAGCGCGTCCTGGAGGACTGGGAGGAAGCCGACATCCGCGCGCTCGCCGACACCATCGCCCACTTCAACGAGAGCGTGGACCGCCTCCAGCGACGATCACGGGCGGCGGAGGACACCGCGGCCGGAGAGTGACCGTCCCCCGGGCCTCCCCCATCCCAACACCACGTTCCCGGAACAGGCCCTTTGAACGGACGAAGGCCGGTGTTAGCGTCACCCGCATGTTGCGAATGCGGACCCCCTCCCTGCTCGGACGCCGGGTACTCATCACGGGCGCGGCCCGCGGCATCGGTGCGGCCCTGGCCCGACGCCTGCACCAGCGCGGAGCCCGCGTCCTGCTCACCGGGCTCGAGCCCGAACTGCTGGCCAAGGTCGCGGCCGAGTGCGGCGACGCGCCCTGGCTGCCGGCCGACGTCGCCGACCGCGCGGGGCTGACGTCCGCCGTCGACGACCTCGCCGAGACCGCCGGCGGGCTGGACGTCGTCGTCGCCAACGCGGGCATCGCCTGCCAGTGGCCCGTCCTCACCGGCGACCCCGACGTCCTGGAGAAGACCTTCCAGGTCAACGTCCTGGGCACCTACAACACGCTGCGCGCCGCCGGGCCGCACATCTCCCACCCGAGGGGCTACGCCCTGGCCGTCTCCTCGCTCGCCGCCGCCGTCCGCGCCCCGCTCCTGGGCGCCTACAGCTCCTCCAAGGCCGCCGTCGAGGCCCTGGGCGACACCCTGCGCATCGAGCTCCGCCCCACCGGCGCCAAGGTGGGCGTCGCCTACTTCGCCGAGCTCGACACCGACATGACCCACCGCGGCTTCGACACCAGGGCCGTCACCGCCATGCGCACCGCGGGTTCCACCTTCACCGGCGTCACCCCCCTCAAAGCCGGCATAGACGCCCTGGAGAACGGCATCGCCTGGCGTTCCCGCCGCGTCTACGCCCCCCGCTGGGTCGGCCCCGTCCTTCCGGCCCGCGAGATCGCCCAGCGGGTCTTCGAACTCGTCATCACCCCGGCCGTCCCCGAAGCCGTCCGCATAGCCTCCGAGGAGCACCCCCCTTTCACCACCCCCCAGCCCTGACCGCCTTGCCGTTCCTCCGCCCTACGGCAAAAGCGGCGGACGTCCGGCAGAACACCGCGCGTCCGGCCCCTTGGGGCGCGTTCCTTTCCTGTGCCCCTCGAGTTCCTGTGCCCCTCGAACGGAATCCCCTTCCGTTCGAGGGGGATCCGCCTCGCCAGGCCGTACTGCGGCGGCCGGCGGGGCGGCACGTGACACGTCGCCGGAAGGCTTTCGAAGGCGAGTCGCCAGAGAGGCCGCGACGTCAGAGGGCGTTCAGGATGCGGGTGGCCAAGGGGGCGGCGGCCTCGGCGCCTGAGCCGCCGCCGGGGACGAGCACGGAGAAGGCCAGGTCGCCCCGGTAGCCGATGAACCAGGCGTGGGAGTCGCCGGAGTCGCCGAACTCGGCGGTGCCGGTCTTGCCGTGGGTGCCGGCGGGGAGGCCCGCGCCGGCGGCGGTGCCGGTGGTGACGACGGCTCGCATCATGGGGCGGAGCGCCTCGAGGAGACCGGCGGGGATCGGGCGGGAGGCGGGGATCTCCTCGCCCTTCCGCTCGTGGACCTCGGCGGGGAGCATGC
>NZ_BAAATZ010000012.1:29790-156885 GCF_039533685.1 Actinocorallia aurantiaca
GAGGCCAGGACCTCGCCCTGGCCGATGGCCGCTTCGGCGAGAGCGGTGGTGCCGGGGGACTCCGGGAAGCTCGCGCGGGCGGCGTTGTGGGCGAAGGCGCGGTTGAAGCCGAAGAGGACGGAGGCCTCCTTCATTCCGCCGGCCTCGGCCCGTTCCACGGCCAGGGACGAGAAGGTCGTGTTGCAGGAGTGGGCGAAGGCCTGGTGCAGGGTGGTGATGCCGAGATCGAGGCCGTCGTGGTTGGGGATGGTGCGCTGGCCGATGAGCTGCCTGCCGGGGCAGGCCACCTTGGAGGAGGGGGTGAGGCCCCCGGCCACCAGGGCGGCGGCGGTGACCACCTTGAAGGTGGAGCCGGGCGGGTACCGGCCGTTGACCGCGGCCTTGGCGACGTCCAGGTGGTCGGCGATCGCGAGGATCTCCCCGGTGGAGGGGCGCAGCACCACCACGGCGGCTGGCCGGGCCGAGGACTTGGCCGCGGCGTCGGCGGCGCGCTGGGTCTTCGCGTCGATGGTGGTCTTCAGCTCGGCGCCCCGCGGGGCGCTGAAGACCTTGAGCGGGGTCCTGTCGAGGGTGACGGCCCAGCCCGGCTCGCCGGCCTCCCCGCCGTACGAGGTGGAAAGGCCCGCCGCGTACTCCTGGATCGAGGAGTCCTCGGGCAGCTTCCGGCCGCCGCGGTCGGTGACCGTGCTGGCTGACGACTCGGTGCGGGTGAGCGCGAGGCGCCCGCCCTTCTTCAGCTCGGGCAGCAGCGTCGCGGCGGTCCAGACGACCCGCCAGCGCCGGTCGACGATCCGCATCCGCACGACGGACTTCACTCTCCACTCCCCCGGCGGGAGCGTGCGCACGGCTTCGAACGGGACCTCGGCGGTCTCCTCCGTGGGACGGGTGAGCGCGCCCTGCTCCAGCCGCAGCGCCTTCACCTGCAGGGAGGCGGAGAACCCCCGGTGCTGCTCGACGAAGTCCGCCGGCGGGGAGGCCGCCAGCCCGCGCATCCCGTAGAAGTCGCCGGCCCGCCAGTAGGCGAAGTAGTCGGCGGCGAGTTCCCGCGGGTCCCCCTCGATCCAGTAGTGGAGGTACAGCGCCGTACCGCCCCCGGCCAGCACCACCGCCGCCAGGATCCCGGCCAGCCACTTCATGGGACTCGCTCTCTCCACCCGTGGATCACGGGCTGTACGGCACATGGTCAACAAAGCGCGCAATCTAGGCCATGAACCTGCTCTCTCCTATGATCCGGATCACACCGAATGCCCGGCGGGTGCTCCGAACTGCAATAGCATGAGTGGAAATGGATCTCGGTGGAGGGAACGGAATGTCGGGGAACGTGCGGCCGATCACACTCATCGGAGAACCGGTCCTGCACCGGCCGCTCAAGGAGGTCACCGAGTTCGACCAGGCGCTGAAGGACCTGGCCGACGACATGTTCGCCAGCATGTACGAGGCGAACGGGGTGGGCCTGGCCGCCAACCAGATCGGCGTCGACCTGCGCGTCTTCGTCTACGACTGCCAGGACGCCGAGGGCGGCGAGCACAAGGGCGTGGTCGTCAACCCGACCATCGAGTTCCCCGACCGCGACCGCGTCCTCGACCACGACTCCGAGGGCTGCCTCTCCGTCCCCGGCCCCTACGCCGACGTCGCCCGCGTCGCCCACGTGCACTGCCACGGCTTCGACCTCGACGGCAACCCGATCAGCCTGCACGGCACCGGCCAGCTCGCCCGCTGCTTCCAGCACGAGACCGACCACCTGAACGGCAAGCTCTACGTCGACCGCCTCGCGGCCAAGGCCCGCAAGCAGGTCCTCAAGGAGTACGAGGCCCTGCGCGCCCAGACCGCCGACCAGGCCTCCTGACCCGGGAAGGCCTCCCGAGGCCCTCTCGCGCGGTCAACCGGGGGAGAGGGAGTCGCGGAGCATGCGGGTGACGCCGTCCAGCTGGACCATCGTCTGGCCGAAGAGGGCGCGGGCCTCCTCGAGCTGCTCCAGCGCCGAGGCGAGCTCGGTGCGGTCGTCGGCCAGCAGGATCTCGGCGAAGAGGACCGAGGTGCTGGCCAGCAGGCCGGTGGCGGCTCCCCGGGCGGCGGCGCCGGGCAGGTCGGTCAGCTCCCGGACGGTGCGCATGAGGCGCTTGAGCGCCACAGTGCGCCGCTGCCCCTCCGGAAGGACCGAGCGGTACCCCTCGTCGAAGCGCGCCCAGTCCTTGCAGCGGCCTCCCGACCCGGCGGCCAGCTCCACCGCCGCCACCAGGCGGCCGGCCAGGCGGGCCGGATCCCCCGGGGGATCCGGGAGGCCGGGGGACCCCGGACGCGTCGAGGACTCCGCCTCCCCCGGGCACAGGAGCGCGAGCGCCTGCCTGGCCGCCTGAGGATCGAAGTCAAAACCGTGTTCCGTCATCGGGGTCCCTCCATCTCCTGTACACCGGGTGTCGTACCCGAGTGGTCTCACGGATGCCATGGTGCGCCACCCGGACCCCCGACGAAGAACCGAACCGCGTTCTGTGGATTCCGACGATGCCGAAGCTTCAGGCTTCTGACCTGGTGTTATGTGCTACTTGGAGTCGGTTTCGTCGGTTTGGCCCGTGACTGGCCCGCCGCTGTCTTGTTCGTCAGCGGCGGCCAGGGCCCGGTCTATGGCGGTGTTGGCTTCTTCTTCCTGGCCTTCCAGCCAGTGGGCGTAGGTGGTGTGGAGCATGGCCACGGAATGGCCGAGCCGACGGGCCACCTCAGGAGCGGGCACGCCCAGGCTCAGCAGCCAGGAGGCGTTGCCGTGCCGCAGGTCGTAGGGCCGCTTGGCCAGGGCGGAGGCGTATTCGGTCTTGCTCAGCGCTGCTGTGCGGGCACGGTCCCACACCCGCCGATAGCGCTGCCCGTCGATGTAGGCATGCCCGTCCGTCGTGATGTCCCAGAACAGCCGCCCGCCCGGAGCCGTCCCGTACCGCTTGAGGTGATCGCGCAAGGCGTCGACCAGCAGAGGCGGAATCGGGATCATGCGCACCTCACCGCGTGCCCGGTGCTTGAGCTCACGGGGGTCGAAGCACTCCCCGCTATCGGTCCACTCCCCGCCGACCTCAGGAGCGCTCCCGGCCAGGGTGAGCCGCCCCCACCCGGCATCGGGCAGGAAGCAGTCCGCTTCCCGCAGGTCCCGGATCCCAGCGGGACGGCAGCCCGCGTAGTAGGCGATCGAGAACCAGGCGTGCAGGTGACCGTCCATCCCCTTCCTGTCCGCGAGCGCCCCCAGGAGCTTGCGCGCTTGAGCCAGGGACGGCACCCGCCGGGGATCCACCGGTCGGAGACCCGACGCCGCCGCACCTTCAACCCTTTCAGCGGGTGGAGGACAGCAACTTGCGTTCCACCGCGTAGTCGAGGCAGCCGTACAGCACGGCCCGCCGCGCCCGAGCAGAGGTGTGCGCCAGAGGCTTACCGTCCAAGCGCTGAAACAGCGCATCCAGCAGGCCCCGCAGGTTCTCTGCCTCAGCCAGGTCAGCCACGGGACGAGAGGCACCGGCCACCCATTCCAGCGCCGCCGCCACGTCTTCGGGAGGCTCGCTCTCCCAGGCGGGGGACGGAACGCCCATTCGTGCAGAGCCCACCGCAGCAGCCGCTCAGCAGGACGGCCCTTGCGCGCCTTGCGCGGGTCGAGGAAGGCCAGCACCGCATGCACCATGCGCTCAGTCAGCACTTTGCGGGAACTGGCCGCCCCGCCGTCATTCCACCGCAGCCTTGCGTACGCCCGAGCATGCGCGTACAGAGTCTCAGCCGACACAGCCCAGCTCACCGGCTCACCCGTGACGAGCGAGAACCGCTCACCGCCCTTGGCAGCGGCGAACAGTTCAGCCCGGTAGGTCTCACCGAGCGCTTTGGTCAGGAACGACCGAGAGAACGAGGAGGAATCGACGCGCCACCGCACTTCCCACGGCTTACGCCTGTTACTCCGCCTGCGAATCTGCCAGAATTGGATGTCTTGCGCACTCATGATCAAGCCTTTCGGGGGGATTCGAGCGTGCACAACCATTCTTCCAAATCCGACCGGCGAATTCCAATAGCACCATTCGGCAGGCGAATCACTTTCAGACCCCTCCCCGTTGCGAACCACCGATACAGCGCGGAGCGCGATATGTCCAGCTCGGATACCATGCCATCGACCGAGAGGAAGGAATTCGACACCATTTACGCCACCTCCTCAGAAATGGCGCACGGGCCAGCGACGGGCCAGGAGGAAAAGAATTCACCCCGGGAACCCGCATGGCCTATTACGGTCAATTTCTCGGCGATAAATGCGACTGGAAAAGTTTGGGGCGTGGGAGGCCGCCCGGATCAACTCGGCTCTGCGTGAGGCTTTCCCCTACAGGATCAAGAGGGGCCACCGCTGTGCGGCGGTTCCCAAAGCCTGCTGATCAAGCGCGCAAGCCAGCACTTCTCGACAGCCAGCCCTTCACCGTCCCATTGTCTTCCCCAAGTGATTGGTCCACGAGGAGGATCGGACCGGGTTCTGACATCTGCGACCTTGCTTTGGTGGCGGTTCGATAACGGGGGCGTCAGAAGACGAATGGCCTTCTAGGTTCATGATCGGGCCGACCGATCGGTGCGGCCTCGATCTGGCGAGAGACGGTGCCGCATGAGCGAGATCCTGATGTACCGGGCGCACGTGGATACCCTGCTCACCGCAGGCGTGCAGTGGAACACCCAGGACTTCATGGAGTTCAAGTTCAGGGAGCAATGGCACCCGGATGGTACCGAGTCCGGACCCCTGCTTCCTCTGCGCGCCGAGCACGCCCATGTCCTGGGCCGAATCGTGTGGCTCGTCCATATGGAGTACTGCGACTGGTGGGTGACCTTCGGAGACGAAGGGGACGAAGGGGTACCCAGCCGGGCAGAGGTCGAGGGATATGCCTTCGACCCGCTCCCCGGCCAGCCCGACCCGGGAGTCGTCCTGAAGGCCATCGACTTCTACGAGTACCAGATCGCCCCCGACGACCACGAGGAGTCGCGCAGGACCACCGTGGGAAGCTTCCTCCATTTCCTGCGCCTCGCCGCGATCTCGCGAGTGCCTGGATATGAGCGCGCTCCATGGGGCATCCAGAACCGCGACGTTTTTCTGAACGCTGCCTCCTTCCGTGAACGCTGAACCCGGCGCGTTGTACGGCTGGTCCAGGCCACCACTTTGCGGCGGATGCTTCTCCCTCTAGGGATCAGCCCGGACTGTTCTCTCCCCAAAGTGCGCCAATCCACCCGCCCACCCGCCCAGGTAGCACCCACACTCCGACGAACACGCACCAACGCTCCGAGCCCAGAAGATCCAAAGATGATGCCGCCGGACACTGAGCGAGGCATCAGGCCAGAAAGACGCGATACCAGGCGAGTTGGCCCAGCCAATCCGCACAGGCTTCGGCGTCATCGTCGTACCACTCTCGGTATTCGTTGTCGCCAGGGCGCACGACCCGGTCGAGGACAGCGGCGGCCAGGGCTCGCAGGTCCTCGGTGACGGCGAAGGGCGTCTCCTCCAGATGCTGCTCGGCGTAGTCGTCGAGGATCTGGCCGGACAGGCGGGCGGCGACCAAGCAGGCCGCAGCGACAGGGCCGTCCGCGTCGTCAGAGTAGATCCGTGTCTCCGCCCGGCTGAAGTCGGCGAGGAATGCCGTAAGCGCAATCTGAACGTCGGATGCTCTGGAGATGTCGGCCAGGTCATCGTGCGCTTCGTCGCTGTCGAACGGGCCCGCATAGTGACCGAGCCATGGAGCATTCCACGGAGGCGTCGGTGCCACCGTCTCCCACCAAGCCTTGCCCTCCACCACAGAAGACCCTCACTTCCTCGACCTCCCAAGGCCGATACCAACACGACCTCGGACACGTTGATCACCTCACCGGCCAACGGTCAAAGTACCGGCCGCTTGCCGCACGGACAGCCGAGCGGCCGGATCCCGACTTGGACGGGGACCCCGCGCAAGGCCGCCCCCTCGGGCTTGCGGTCAGGAGGGTCCAAGACACGGCTTCGCCGCCCTCCGGGTTACCTACGGTCATGTCTTGATCCTGCCCGTTCGCCGGATGCTAGCGGCCTTGCTCCCCCGCCCAAGTCCGGATCCGTCCACCCTCCCCGAGCTTCCCGCCCACCCGCCCAGGTCGAGACCACCGACCCGAGCTCACGCACAGACAGCCCCCCACCAGGCACAACACCCCGGGCCATGGCCCGCGCATGGCCCACGACCAGCGAGCACCGGTGATCACCAACGCCCACCAGTGAGACAAGATCAGCAAACAGGACCACGCGCGGCCACAAACCCCCAGGTCACAGGTCCAGCCAACAAGCAGGAAGGCGACCCCGGATCACTCCGGAGCCGCCTACGCGATGATTGTTCTTCTGTGGATTACCCGGTGCGCGTCAGTGCGCGTGCGGCCACGGGCAGTGCGCCGTCAAGCGCACGTTGTTCATGAAAAAGCCTGGCCGTGCGGCCTCGGCGGGAAACGAAGGAGAAGAACGGTGCTGGAGATCGGTCCCGAGATGCTCGCCTTCTGGCGGGAACGGCATCTGTGCACGCTGACCACGCTCAGGCCCGACGGCACGCCGCACGTGGTGCCGGTGGGCGTCACGCTCGACGCCGAGGCGGGGGTCGCCCGGATCATCTGCAACGGTTCCTCGCGCAAGGCTCGCAACGCGGCGCGCGAAGGGGCGCGGGCGGCGGTGTGCCAGGTGGACGGCCCCCGCTGGGCCACGCTGGAGGGGACCGCGCGGGTCCTGCGCGATCCCGATTCCGTCGCGGACGCGGTCCGCCGCTACGCCGAGCGCTACCGGCCGGCCGGGGACAATCCGAACCGCGTGGTCATCGAAATCGCGATCACCCGCGTCCTGGGGAACACCAGGACGAAGTTTGACCCGCCTCCCGCCGAACCGGCCAAAGCCGATCACGACTCAGGCATGGAGTGAGGGGAATCCGGTTAGGGTTCCGGTGTGACCACCGGCGCAGACTCCCGAGGAGACTCCGAGTGAAGATCCGATTCGGCGTGGTGGCCGCCGCCGTGGTCACCTGGGGCCTTCACGACATCCCGCTCGCGCTGGGGGCGCTGGATCCCGGCCCCCGGGTGCGCCGTTCGCCGCACTACCGGGACGGCTCGTTCCACAACTTCGACGAGGGCGGCACCGCCCGGCCGGACATCCGGCGGGCCGCCCGCGAGACGCTGCGCCGGGGGCGGCGCAGGCCGCTGCTCCCGGTCCCGGTGGTCGCCCCGGAGTTCGGCCCGCCCGGCGACCTCGAGGTCTGCTGGCTCGGCCACGGCACCTCGCTGGTGGACATCGAGGGCAAGCGGGTGCTCTTCGACCCGGTCTTCGCCGAGCGCTGCTCCCCCAGCCGGCTGCTGGGCCCGCAGCGGGTGCACGAGGTGCCGGTGCCGGTGGAGGACCTGCCCAGGATCGACGTGATCGCGATCTCGCACGACCACTACGACCATCTGGACCTGCCTTCGGTGAAGGCGCTGCTGCGCACCCAGACCGCCCCGTTCGTGGTGCCGCTGGGCGTCGGCGCCCACCTGGAGCGCTGGGGCGTGCCGACCTCGCGGATCATCGAGCTCGACTGGGAGGAGTCCGCGGTCGTCGCCGGGCTGAAGGTCACCGCGACGCCCTCCCACCACTTCTCCGGCCGCGCCCTCAAGCGCAACCCGACGCTGTGGTGCTCCTTCGTGGTCGCGGGCGGCAGGCGGAGGGTCTACTACAGCGGCGACTCGGGCTACTTCCCGGGGTACGCCCGGATCGGCGCCGCGCACGGCCCCTTCGACGTCACCCTCATGCAGGTCGGCGCCTACAGCCCGGCCTGGCCCGACGTCCACATGACCCCGGAGGAGGGGCTGGCCGCCCACCGCGAACTGCGGGGCGGCCTGTTCGTCCCGGTGCACTGGGGCACCTTCGTGCTCGCCCCCCACCCCTGGGACGACCCGCCGAACCGGGTCCGCGCCGAGGCCAAGATCCTCGACCTCCGCGTCGCCGTCCCCCGCCCCGGCGAGCGGATCACCGTCGACGACCCGCCCGAACCCGACGGCTGGTGGGATTCCCTCGGCTGACCCCACCGACCCGCCCGGCACCGCCCGTCAGGCGGGCGGGGCGGCGGAGGGCTCGGGAGCCTCGAAGGGGGCCGCGGCGCCGGTCCGCGTGGAGCGGACGAACAGGCAGGCGGCGGCGCCCAGCAGGATCGCCGCGACCGCGAAGGCCTGGGTGGGCTGGACGGCGTCGATGAACGCCCGGCCGAAGACCTCCTCCGCCAGGTTCGCCACCTGGGGCGGGGCTCCCTCCAGCGCCACCTCGTGGTGGGCGCCGAGTTCCACGCCTCCCTCGACGGCCCGGGAGAGCCCCGCGACGAAGTCCTCGCGCAGCGGCTCGGGCAGTTCGCCGGAGCGCGCCACCGCCTCGGATCTGATGGAGGAGACGATCTGGCTCTGCAGGATGGCGCCGGCCACGGCGCTGCCCAGCACCGAGCCGAGCTGGCGGATGGTGTTGTTCACCCCGGCGGCCGAGCCGGCCAGGGTGGGCGGGATCTCGCGCATCGCCTCGGTGGCCATCGGGGCGAACACGCAGCCGATGCCCAGGCCCGCGACGAGCAGCGGCGCGACGAGGACCGCCCAGTGCGCGTCCAGGCTCAGCGACAGGGTCAGCCAGGCCAGGCCCAGCGCGTACAGGAGCATCCCGAACAGCAGGATGTGCTTGCCGCCGATCCGGTCGGAGAGCCTGCCCGCGGCCGGCGCCAGCAGCATCGACATCACCGAGCAGGGCGCCAGCACCAGCCCCGCCTTCATCGGCGAGTAGCCCAGCACCGACTGCAGGTAGAGGGAGATCGGCAGGAACATCCCGATCATGCCGATGGACACCGTCATGCCGACGAGGCTGAGGATGGTGAAGTTGCGCTGCCGCAACAGCGAGAACGGCACCAGCGGCTCGTCTCCCTGGCGGCGCTTCTGCTGGATCACGAACAGGCTCAGGACCACGGCGGACGCCGCGAACGAGCCCCAGATGAGACCGTTCCACCCGTACCGTTCACCCTCGGTGAGGCCGAAGGCGAGGAAGAACAGCGCGAGGGTGGCCAGCACGACGCCGGGCAGGTCCAGCCGGTGCTCCCGCGAGTACCGGACGTCCGGGATGACCGAGACGGCCAGCACCAGGACCAGGATGCCGATCGGCACGTTGACGAAGAAGATCCACCGCCAGTCCAGCAGGCTGACCAGCACGCCGCCGATGGTCGGGCCCGCGATGGTGGCCAGTCCCGCGACCCCGCCCCAGATCCCCATCGCCGCGCCCCGGCGGTCCGGCGGGAAGGTGGCGACGATCAGCGCCATGGTCTGCGGCATGAGCAGCGCGGCCCCCAGCCCCTGAACCACCCGGGCGGCGATGAGCTGCCAGGGCTCCTGGGCCAGGCCGCACAGCAGGGAGGCCGCGGTGAAGACCGCCACGCCCAGCATGAACATCCGCCGCTGGCCGCGCAGGTCGCCGAGTCGGCCCGCGGTGATCAGCAGGACCGCGAGGACGAGGGTGTAGCCGCTGACCACCCACAGCACCTCGTCGAGGGAGGCGTCCAGCCGGTCGATCATGCTGGGGATGGCGATGTTGACGATCGTCAGGTCCAGCAGCGTCATGAAGAAGCCCAGAGCCAGCGTCAGCAGGATCGCCCAGGGGTTGCCGCGCCAGCGGCTCAGGGGGGAGGTCACGGCCGACGACGATACGCCATCGGCCGGTCAATGATCCCTGATCTCCAGACCCAGTGCCCCCGCGAGTTCGATCGCCTGGCGCGGGTCGATGATCGCCCCGTTGAGGCGGGTGTTCCGCGGGTCGAGCGTGGACAGGTCGCTGCCCCGCAGGTCGCAGTTGTCGAAGACGGCGCGGTCCAGGCGGGCCCCGGCCAGGTCGCAGTCCCGCACCGACCCGTCGACGAAGCGCGCGCCGCCCAGTTCGGCCTCCCGCAGCCGCACCCCGCGGATGGAGCAGCCGCTGAGGTCGGCCTTGGACAGGTTCACCGACGACCAGTCGCCGCCCTCGGCCCGGAACAGCCCGTACTGGCAGGACTCGAACCTGCTTCCGGTGAACCTGCACCGTTCGAACGTGGAATCGAAGAAGTCGCAGTTCACGAAGGTGCAGTCGACGAACTCCGCCTCCTCGTGCTTCGAGGCGTTGAACCGCACGTCGCGGAACGTGCAGCCGGTGAAGGAGGCGCCCTCGTCGGTCACCTCGGTCATGTCGTCCGCCACGAAGACCCGGCCCGTGAAGGCCTCCCCGGCCTCGATCTTCCTGCCGTTCCAGTCCATGCCCTCAGGTTACGTTCCGGGAACGGCCCCTCCCGGGTCCGGCCTACGATCGGGGTATGGACGCAGAGGACTGGGACCGCAGGTACTCCGCCCAGGAGATGCTGTGGTCGGTCGAGCCGAACCGTTTCGTCGCCGAGGAGCTGGCCGGGCTCGCGCCGGGCCGTGCCCTGGACCTGGCCTGCGGCGAGGGCCGCAACGCGCTCTGGCTGGCCTCGCTCGGCTGGCGGGTCAGGGCCGTCGACTTCTCCCCCGTCGCCGTCGCCCGGGCGAAGGAGCTCGACCCGGAGGGCGCCGTCGCATGGGAGGTGGCCGACCTGACCGCCTATTCCTTCCCCTCCGCCGAGGAGGACCTGGTGCTCGTCTCCTACCTGCATCTGCCGCCCGCGCAGATGCGGCCGCTGCTGCACGACGCGGCCCGCGCCCTCGCGCCCGGAGGCGTGTTCTTCTTCGTCGGCCACGACCGGCGGAACCTGACGGACGGTGTCGGCGGCCCCCAGGATCCGGACATCCTGCACACGCCCGAGGACGTCGCCGAAGCACTGTCCGGGCTCGACATCGTCCGGGCCGAACGCGTCAGGCGTCCCGTCGGGGAGCGCACCGCGATCGACACCCTGGTGACGGCGAAGGCTCCCGGCTGACGCCTAAAGCGTGCGCAGCCGCTCTCTGTCCGCGTCGGTGAGGGGCCGGTAGCGCCCGCCGGAGTCCCGGAAGAACGCCGTCCCCTCTTCGGGGATGCCCTCGGCGCGCAGTTCCCGGGTGAGCAGGCGCGCGTACGCGCTGGTCTCGATCTCCTCGACGACGCGGATGAGGTCGGGTCCCTCCTCGGGGAAGGCCGCGGTGAAGTCCTCGGGCGAGACGGGAGTGCGCAGGGTGACGGCGGCGGCGAGCAGCTCGAACCGTCCCGCCGGAATGCCGTACGCCACCGCCAGGTCGACCCCCGGCACGTCGCCGACGCGGTCGCGGACGCCGCCCGTCGGCACCACCCCGCGCGGGGTGTGGACGAGTTCGGACGTCCGCCCCACCATCCAGTGGTCGCCGTCGGTGTCCCGCTGGAAGAGGTCGCCCGTCGCCACCCAGGAGTCGCCCGGTTCGAAGACCCCGCGCAGCGGGTCGGAGGAGTCGGTGCCGCGGGCCAGCAGCAGGCCCGTCTCGCCCGGACCGCAGCGGACGGCGAACCCGTCCCTGCCCGGGACGACCAGGCCGCGGTCGAGGTCGTAGCGCACGATGCGCGTCCGGGCGCTGCCCGGCAGCGGCCGTCCCAGCGATCCGGGCTTCTTGCCGGTCAGGTTCACCAGGACCGCCTCGCCGGAGCGGGAGGCGTAGAACTCCAGGACGCGGGCCGGCGCGAACCGCGACTCCAGCCGCCGCCACAGCCCGCGCGGCATGCCCGAGCCGATGAACAGCCGGACCGCGTGGTGCCGCTCCCCCGGGTGCGGCGGCGCCTCGGCCAGCCCGTGCAGCAGCGTCCAGGTGTAGGAGACGACCGTGACGCCGTACCTGCGCGCCTCCTCCCAGAACGTGGCCGGGTCGTAGGAGGTGGCCAGCGCCAGCCGCGCGCCGCCCGCGATCGCCCCGCCGAGGCTCATGAGCAGCGCGGACGGGTGCGACAGCGGGGACAGGCTGTAGACGGTGTCGGCCGAGGACAGCGCCGCCGACGAGGCGGTGCCGAACGCCGACAGCGCCCAGCGCCGGTTGGTGATCCGGCTGACCCGGGTGTCCTCGCCGGACCCGGTGAACAGGACGAACGCCAGGTCGCCGGCGCGTCCGGGGTTCGGCTCGTACCAGCCGGGCAGTTCGACCGCGCCGGGGTCGATGCGCTCCATGTCGGCCAGGCCCGCGTCTCGTTCGCCGCCGCCCAGCAGGTGCACCTCGACGCCCTCGACGAGCCTGGCGTGCTCGGGGTCGGCGACGACCCGGGTGACCTGGCCCAGCACCAGCTCCTGCGCCAGGTCGCCGTCGGGGCGCAGCAGCACCGCGACCGCGCCGAGCCGGTTCAGCGCCGCGACCAGGGCCAGCGCGCTGGGGCGGGTGCTCATGAGCACCCCGACGTGCTCGCCCTGACGGACCCCGAGGGAGATGAGGCCGCGCACCACGCTGTCGATGCGCCGCTTGGCGGCCGCCTGCGTGTGGGCCCTGTCCTCGAACAGGAAGAGGATGTCGCCGGGCGCGCGGCGGGCGTTCTCGTCGAGCAGCAGCCCCAGCGACACCCGGGTGTCCCCGGCGATGCGCTCCAGCCGGGCCAGCCGGGGCAGCAGCTCGGCCGCGGCCTCCCCGAACCCGACCACGCTCCTGACCGCCGCGGTGGTGGTGTCGACGGCCGAGCGGACCGCGCCCGCGCCCACCTGGACGGCGAGTTCCATCCCGTAGGAGAGCCGCCCCTTGCCGAGTTCGTCCTCCTTCACCGGACCGACCTCGGGGGGCACCATGCCCTGGCCTTCCCGCCAGTGCACCCAGGCCGCGACGACGGGCCAGGTGGACGCCGCGGCGTGCGAGCCGGCGACCAGCCCGAAGTGGCCGGTGCGCTGGCAGGCCTCGTACACCTCGGCCCGGGGCGCGGCCCGGACGATGCCCCTGACCATCGGGGGCGGGGCGATCTCGTCGACCTCGCCGACGAAGGCGAGCACCGGGCAGTCGATGTCGGCGAGGGTCACCATCCGGTCGCCGATGACGAAGCCGCCGCGCAGCATGCGGTTGTGCGCGACGAACTCGAGGAGGAAGTCGGCCAGCGCGGGACCGGGCCAGGCGACCCAGCCCTCGCTCTGCATGAAGCGCCGCTGCCGCTCGCGCGGGGCGAGCACCTCGCGGTCGTGCAGCTGGAGCAGGAACTCCAGCCGGTTGCGGACGGACTTGGTGGGGCTGAGCGCCTGGAAGGCCGAGCGGGTCACCCAGCCGGGAATGGACAGGCCGGGGAGGTCGCCCAGCAGGTCGACGAACGGCCTGCGCGGGATCCACTGGGGGACGCCGAACGGGTTGGCCGCGTCCAGGTCGGCGGGGCTGCCGAAGGTGATGAGCGACTCGATGCCCTCGCTGCGCCGGTAGGCCGCCGTCTGGTAGGCGAACATGCCGCCCTGGGAGTAGCCGGCGAGGTGCACGTCGCGGCCGGTGACCTCGCGGATGCGGTCGATGGCGTCGCTGACGGCCAGCACGTGGTCGGCCATGGAGCGCCGCAGGCCGCCCGGCTCCCGTTCGGGCCTGCCGAAGTCGACGACCCACGGGTCGAGGCCGAGGCCGTGCAGGACGGCGACGGCGCTGGCCGCGGGGGCGATGTCGTAGATCTCGGCGGTGAGCATCAAAGGCGGCACCAGCAGGACGGCCGGGCGTTCGCCGAAGGTGTCGGGGAAGTAGCGGCGCAGCCGGTAGACGGGCTGCTCGGCCACCACCTGGTGGGGCGAGGCCTTCTCGTCGGTGCGCAGGCCGCCGAAGCGGGCCACCTCCAGCGCGTTCTGCGCGGTCGCGCTCAGGCCTCGCGCCAGCCGGTCCCCCAGCCGGACGAGGTTCTTGGGCAACGGTGCCGCCAGACGCTCCATCACAGAGGACATCGTCGCCGTTTACCGGGCCCCGGTCAACGGCCGACGTGCCGGTGACGAAATCGCGGGCCGCTGAACGACCTGCCGGCGGATCCGGGGCGCCGCCCCCGGGGAAGGCCGTTCAGTAAGCAGTGAATTACCCCACAATCGGGTAGGCACGGGGAGTCCTTCCGTGCCAGCATCACTCCGAGCCCGGAGGAGGCCCACATGCCCGTGCCCCTGGTCATCGAACGGCATCCGCACGTCAGCTGGCGGGCCAAGGCGCTCAACGCCGGAGTGCGGGCGGTCCTGACGCCCGCGATCCAGCGGGTCCCCCGGGGCCCGATCGACTTCCGCCGCGCCGCGTCCCTGGACCGCATGGCCCGGCGCTCCCGCCCGCCGAAGGGCACCCGGGTGGAGCGCGTCCGGCTCGACGGCTTCAAGGCCGAGTGGGTACACGGGCCCGGGGTCGGCCGCGACCGCTCCCGGGTCATCCTGTACTTCCACGGCGGCGGCTGGATCTCCTGCGGGCTCAACACCCACCGGCGCATGATCGCCCACCTGTCGGCCTCCGCAGGGATCCCCGCCCTGTCCGTCGACTACCGGATGCTGCCCGAGGTCACCTTCGCCGACGAGGCGCTGGACTGCCTGGCCGCCTACAAGTGGCTGCTGGAGCAGGGCGTCGAACCGGGGAACGTCGTCATGTCGGGCGACTCCGCCGGCGGGTACCTGACGTTCGCCACCGCGCTGCTGGCCCGCGAGGACGGCCTGCCGCCGCCCGCCGGGCTGATCGCCCTGTCCCCCATGCTCGACATGGACCTGACCGCCAAGAGCGCCCACCCGAACAACGAGCTCGACCAGGTCAGCCTCATGCCCTTGCTGGACGCCTTCATCGGCGAGATCCTCGACGGCCTCGACCCGCTCGATCCCAAGGTCTCCCCCGTCCACGCCGACCTCGCCGGGCTGCCGCCGTCCTACCTGTGCTGCAGTTCCAGCGAGGTGCTGGCCTGCGACTCCGAGCTGATGGCCGAGCGCCTCGCCGCCGCGGGCGTCCCGACGTTCCTGCAGACCTGGGCGGGGCAGCTGCACGTCTTCCAGATGTTCGGCCCCGCGCTGCCCGAGTCCAGGGCCGCCATAAGCACCTACGGGGAATGGGTCCGCGACGCGTTGAAGCGGGCCGGCGACAGGGAGGCCGCGGCCTGATGGGGATCTTCGAGGACCTGCTGGCCGAAGGCGAGGAGCTCGACGCCCTGGTCTCCGGGCTGGAGCCCGCGCGATGGGCGCTGCCGACCCCCGCCGAGGGCTGGACCGTCGCCCATCAGATCGCCCATCTGGTGTGGACCGACCGCCAGGCGACACTGGCCGCCACCGACCCCGAGGCGTTCCGCGAGATGCTGCGGACGGCCGACCCCGATCTGGTGGAGCGGGGCGCCGACCCCTCCGGCCACTCGCCGGGCGGCCTCCTGGAGGCCTGGCGGACGAGCCGCGCCGAGGTCGCCGAAGCGCTGCGCGCCGTCCCTCCGGGCGGGAGGATCCCCTGGTTCGGGCCTCCGATGGCCGGGCCCAGCATGGCCACCGCCAGGCTCATGGAGACCTGGGCGCACGGCCAGGACGTCGCCGACGCCCTCGGGGTCGCCCGGACGCCCTCCGAGCGGTTGAGGCACGTGGCGCACATCGCCGTCCGGGCCAG
Organism: Actinocorallia aurantiaca; assembly: GCF_039533685.1. Taxonomy (NCBI): domain Bacteria; kingdom Bacillati; phylum Actinomycetota; class Actinomycetes; order Streptosporangiales; family Thermomonosporaceae; genus Actinocorallia; species Actinocorallia aurantiaca. The sequence goes on from NZ_BAAATZ010000012.1 coordinate 45,253, forward strand.
GGACTACGCCTTCTCCGTCAACGGCCTGAGCGCGCCGGAGCGGCCGTTCTACGTCGTCCTGGAGTCCCCTTCCGGAGAGCACTGGTCCTGGGGGCCGAGCACCGCCGCCCAGACGGTCACCGGCTCCGCCCTGGACTTCTGCCTGCTGGCGGTGCGCCGCCGCCACCGGGACGATCTCTCCCTGACCGCGCGGGGCGGGGACGCCTCCCGCTGGCTCGACCTCGTCCAGGCCTTCGCCGGTCCTCCCGGGCCGGGAAGGCCGCCTGCGAAGGGCTCTCCGGCGGCGTCGAGTACGCACTGAGGTCCGAGTTCCTGTAGGGTTAACGACGTCGCCACGGGGAAGCCCGCAAGGGAAGATCCGAAGGCGGCAGGCGGAAGTGGCTCAGTGGTAGAGCATCACCTTGCCAAGGTGAGGGTCGCGGGTTCGAATCCCGTCTTCCGCTCGGAGAGGCCATCGCCTCGCGGTGGAGTGGCCGAGAGGCGAGGCAGCGGCCTGCAAAGCCGTGCACACGGGTTCAAATCCCGTCTCCACCTCCACGGACGATTAGCTCAGCGGGAGAGCGCTTCCCTGACACGGAAGAGGTCACTGGTTCAATCCCAGTATCGTCCACTGCACGGTCCACCCGGCCGGTGAGCACCACTCACCGGCCGGAGGATCGAAGCACCTCGGGGGTCCTCCCCCACGCGGAAGTGGCTCAGTGGTAGAGCATCACCTTGCCAAGGTGAGGGTCGCGGGTTCGAATCCCGTCTTCCGCTCCACAGCAGGTCCTCCGGCCTCGGGAAGCTTTGCCCCGGCCAGATCTTTCGACGGCGGTTCCGGGGAACGGAACCGGCATGCCAGTCGCCTCCCCGCCCCGCCGATACGCGCCGGGTTACATCCTGTTGCTGGGCATCGCCGCCGCGGTGGTCGTCCTGGCGGGACTGCGGGCCGTCTCCTCCGTCGCGGGGCCTTTCTTCCTCGCGCTCGTCCTCACCGTCGCGGTCACCCCGCTGCGCGCCATGCTGATGCGCCGGGGCCTGCCCTACCTGGTGGCCGCGCTGGTGCCCCTGGTCGTGGTCCTGCTGGGCCTGCTGGCGATGGCGGTGTCGCTGGCCCTGTCCGGGGCCAGGCTGGCGGCGCTGATCCCCGGCTACGCCACCGAGCTCTCCCAGAGCGGCGACCAGATCATCGAGCTGGTGACCCGGTTCGGGGTCACCACGGCCGAGGCCCAGCAGTTCCTGGCCGCCTTCGACTTCAACCGGCTGCTTCCCTACGTCCAGTCGTTCATGAACGGGCTGCTGGGCGCCCTGTCGTCGGTGGTGCTGGTGGTCATCCTGCTCTACGGGATGAGCCTGGACGCGGTAGGGCTCAGCCGGGCGATGGACCGCCTGTCCGACGAACGGCCGGAGCTGGTGGCCGCGCTGCGCGACTACGCGCGCGGCACCTACCGCTACCTCCTGGTCACCACCGCGTTCGGGTTGATCGTCGCGGTCCTGGACGTCGGAGCGCTGGTCTGGCTGGGAGTCCCGGCGCCGCTGGTGTGGGGCCTGCTCTCGTTCATCACCAACTACATCCCCAACGTCGGCTTCGTCATCGGACTGGTGCCTCCGGCGATGCTGGCCTGGCTGGAGTCCGGCTGGGTCACCGCGGTGTGGGTGATCGTGTTCTACTCGGTGATCAACTTCGTGCTGCAGTCGCTGGTCCAGCCGAAGTTCGCGGGCGGCACGGTGGGCCTGTCCATCACCGCCACCCTGCTGTCACTGGTGCTGTGGAGCCTGGTCATCGGCCCGCTCGGCGCGATCCTGGCGGTCCCGCTCAGCGCCCTGGCCCTCGCCCTCTTCGTCGATCCCGATCCCGGCAAGCGCTGGCTCAGGCCCCTGCTCTCCGGCCACTGAACAGGACGCCGGCCCGATGGGAACCGCCCGAGCCCTGCTCCCGCTGACGATCCCCGCGCTCGTCGTCGGCGTCGGCGCCGCCCTGCTCCTGACCGGGGTCAGCCGTGCCGCCGAGGAGCTCTCACGCCTGCTTTGGCTGCCGGAGTCACCCTGGTGGACCCTCCTCATGCTGACCCTGGGCGGGTTCCTGACCGGCCTCATCCTCTGGAAGACGCCGGGGCACGGCGGTCCCGACCCCGCGACCGAGGGGCTGGTCGCCCCGCCGATCCCGGTCTCGGCCGTACCGGGCGTCCTGCTGGCCCTGTCGGTGACCCTCGCCTTCGGCGTCAGCCTCGGCCCGGAGAATCCGACCATCGTGGCGAACGTGGCGCTGGCGACCGCCCTGGGCCACCGGTTCCTCCCCCGGGCGCCCCTCCCCGTCTGGACGGCGCTCGCCATGGCCGGAACGCTCGGCGGGCTGTTCGGCACCCCGGTCGCCGCCGCGCTGCTGCTCTCGGAGACGCCCTCCGAGAGCAAGGCCCCCCTGTGGGACCGGCTCGTCGCGCCGCTGGTGGCCGCCGGGGCGGGCGCCCTCACCGTCCACCTGGTCAGCCCGGGCCTGACGTTCACCCTGGGGCTGCCGCCCTACCGGGGCTTCCAGCCCCTCGACCTCGTGACCGGCTCGGTGCTCGCCGCGCTGGGCTGCGCGCTCGGCCTGGCGGCCGTCTACGCGCTTCCGCGCGTCCACCGGTTCGCCCACCGGATCGGCCATCCGGTCGTCCTGCTGACCCTGGGCGGCCTGGTCCTCGGCGTGCTCGGCATGATCGGCGGGCGGATCACCCTGTTCAAGGGCCTGGAGCAGATGCAGGAGCTGGCCCGCGACCCCGGGGCCTTCAGCGCCCCCCGGCTCGCACTGATCATCGCGGTCAAGCTGACCGCGCTGGTCGTCGCCGCCTCCGTCGGGTTCCGCGGCGGACGGATCTTCCCCTCGGTGTTCCTCGGAGTGGCGCTCGGGATGCTGGCGGCCGCGCTGGTGCCGGGAGTGCCGATGGCCCTGGCCGTGGCCTGCGCCGCGATGGGCGTCTGCGTGGCGGTCTCGCGCAGCGGCTGGCTGAGCCTGTTCCTCGGCGCGATCCTGGTCGGCGGGCAGGAACTGCTGCCCGTCCTGTGCGTGGCGATCCTGCCCGCCTGGCTGCTGGCCACCGGGAGGCCGGAGATGCGGGCCGAAGCGGTTGCCTCACCCTCCCCCGGGTAGATCACGTTCACGGCCGTAGGGGTGCGGCCGGGGGACACATCCGGGGGAAGACATGAGCAGTCTCGTCGCGATCGCCTACCAGGACGTGGCGACCGCCTTGAAGGTACGCGACCGCCTGATCGGCATGCGCCAGGAGGGCCTGGTCCAGCTCGCGGACGCGGCGGTCGTCGAGAAGCGGGCCGACGGGACGGTCAAGCTCCACCAGGTGTACGGGGCCGGTATCGGCGCCGCCTGGGGTCTGCTGTGGGGCGGCCTGATCGGGATGCTGTTCTTCGTGCCGCTGATGGGGACCGTGCTCGACGCCGGGGCGAGCCCGGCGGCCGGCGCGCTGAACGAGCACGGCGCCGACGAGCGGTTCGTCAAAGAGCTCGGGGCCGCGCTGCGGCCGGGCGGCGCCGCCCTGTTCCTGCTGGCCCGCCAGCCCTCGGAACAACTGCTCCCGGAGATCTCCGAGTACGGGGGCGAGGTCGTCCGGACCTCGCTGAGCCCCCTGCAGGAGACCTGCCTGCGCGAGGCCTTCCAGGCGGCCCGAGCCGCCTGACCCGCCGCCGGGCCGGCGGCCCTCAGTCCTTGCGGGGCCGCCAGGCGTTCACGATGAAGGAGATCGCGGACGTGACGATCACCAGGTCGAAGACCATCTGCAGCGTCACGACCGCCCGCGCGGCCGGGGAGACCGGCACGATGTCGCCGTATCCGACGGTGCACAGCGTGGCCACCGTGAAGTACAGGGAGTCCATCCGGGTCTCCAGCCCGGAGAAGTCCTCGGCGTTGCCGTAGTAGATCATCGCGAAGAAGACCACCACCAGATTCACCGCGCCCAGCAGCGGAGAGAGCCGTTCGACCAGGAGGCGGTCCGGGCGCAGGCTCCGGCGGGCCTGCAGGCCCAGGAACAGGGTGATCAGGACGAGCGCCGCCAGCAGGAGCACCGCCCGGACGGCGGGGGCCCCGCCCGCCAGGTCGTCGCGGCTCATCGGCACCGCGAAGTACAGGAGCATGAACCCCACGGTGCTCAGCAGCATCCCGGCCCAGCAGCTCAGGCGCCGCATCGTCAACGGTCCCGCCCCGCCCGCGCCAGCGCGTCGACGGCGACCGCGACGGCCAGCACCAGCGGGACGTCGAAGCCCTCGGAGACGTTCACGGTGTAGACGTCGCGCAGGCGCAGCCACTTGCGGGAGACCAGGGCGACCCGGACGCCGTCGGAGTCGCGGTCCACCTCGTACTCCTTGCCGAGGAAGTCGCCGGTGGCGGTCCACTCCTCGCCGCCCTTGAGGTCCACGCAGAACCGTTCTCGGACGATCTTGACCTTCTCGTGCACCTTGGCGACGGCTCCGCCGTCCCGCTCGACGACCATGGTCTCGCGCAGCGCGACGACCTTCTTCCTGATCACCAGGAGCACCTCGCCGGTGCCGTCCTTCAGCTCGTACGTCTGGCTCACGCGCAGCAGCTTGCCGTCGAGCAGGAAGGCCTTCCGGCCCTGCTCGTCCTCGATCCAGGAGTCGTCCCCCATCGAGAAGGCCTTGTCCTGTACGCGGTACCGCATGGCCGGGCTCCGTTCGTCGCTGCCCGGAGCCCTACCCGCCCCGCCGGGGCGGGGCGGCCAAGCGATGCCGAACTGTGGGCAACTGCCGGCAAAGCCGCGGTTCAGCCGATGCGGACGGCGTCCAGGGCCAGGGCGAGCAGCACCACGTCGCGCGGCTCGTCCAGCTTGCGGGAGGTGACCTGCTCCAGCCTGCGCAGCCGGTTGAGGACGGTGTTGCGGTGGCAGTACAGTCGCCGGGCCGCCTCGGTGGTGGAGCCGACCTCCAGCCAGCAGGCGAGGGTGTCCAGCAGCGCGGACGCCTCGTGCTCGGGCAGCGCCAGCACCCCGGACATGACCTGGCGGCGCAGCAGCTCGGCCAGGTCCGGCGCGGACAGCACGAACGACCGGACCAGGTGCTCGTCCAGGGCGATGACCCCGCGGTCGTCGGGACGGCGCCCGGCCAGCGCGGTCTCGGCCAGCCGCCGGGCGAAGCCCAGCGAGGCCAGCCCGCGCACCTTCGGACTGAGCCCGATCGGCCCCTCCAGCTCGGCCTCCAGCGCCTTGGAGATCCGGTGGACGTCCTCGCCGCGCACGCTGATCACCGCGAGGTCCCCGTCGGCTCCGGGCGACCACACCACCCGAGAGCCGTCCAGGGTCTCGGGGTGGCGGAACAGCCCGCCGCGCGCCGCACGCGTGTACCGGGTGACCGCGACGGCGTAGCCGCCGTCCTCCTCCAGGCCCAGCGCGTCACGGACGGCGTCGACCAGCTCCGGGGCCGGCTCGTCGGCCTCCAGGAGGCGGCCCAGCAGCATCCTGGCCCGCTCGTCCTGGAAGCGGCGCTGCTCGGCCTGCGCCTGCCGGTATCCCTCCGCGGCGGCGTCGGCCTGGCGCTCGATGCCCGCCCAGATGTGCATGCTGCTGCGCATCAGGAGGTCCAGCCGGCCGGGGGACTCCTCGCGCACGGTCTTCACCATCTCGTCCCACACCAGCTGGACCGACAGGTGGTAGGCCTTCACCAGCTCGTCCAGCGGGACGCCCTGGGCGGCCCGGCGGCGGCCGGTGCGCGCCGCCTGGCTCAGCTCGCGCCGCTCGGGGCCGGGCTCGGGGATCGTGGCCAGCCCGTAGGTGAGGCCGAGCCTGACCGATTCGAACTGCTCGTCCTCGGACACCAGCCTGGCGCTGGAGGGGCAGGTCGCCCGGATCCTGGCCAGGAGCCGGGTGGCCAGCGCGGGGATGTCCGAGGACAGCTGCCTGGCGGCCGCGCCCACGACCTCCCGGTGGGTGTCGTCCCGCTCGATGAGACCGAGTGCGCCCAACGTGTCCTCCCTGAGACGGTCATCCAGCTTGCCCAGACGGGGGACCCTCGCGCAAGACCTCCCCTTGGGTAATCGGATCGTCACTTTGGGTATGGTCGGAAGGGGTTCCTCGGGGGAGGTCGGACACTGAAGTCGCTCAGAGCTCGCTACACGCTGCTGGTCACCGTGCTGGTCGCGCTGCTCTTCCTGGGGCTCGGCACCGCCGCCGACCAGTACATCCGCTATTCCCTCCAGGCGGAGAACTACCAGGACCTTCAGCGGACGGCCCTCATCTGGACGGAGCGGTACCGGAAGGGAACGCTCCCCTCCCCCATCCCCACCAACACGGGCGAAGCGAGCGTCGTCCAGGTGGTGAACGCCTTGGGCAAGGTGACGGGCACCAGCGAGGCGATCGCCGGGCGCCCCCCGCTGAGCGAAGTGCGGCCCCCGCCCCAGGACCGCATCGACAACTTCATCGAATGCCGCTCGGGCGACTGCCTGATGATCTCGGCCGTGAGAGTGGACGAGTCCGAGGAGTCCGCCGTCGTCTACGCCGCGATCGCGGCCCCGTCCCTCCTCACCGGCCACGCCCTGGAGTACACCCTCCTGGCGGTCTTCCTCCCCCTGCTGGGGCTCATCTCGTGGGTCGTCTGGACACTGACCGGAAGAACCCTGCGCCCGGTCGAGGAGATCAGGACCCGCATGGCCGCGATCACCGCCTCCGACCTGGGCATGCGGGTGCCCGTCCCCGAGAAGGCCCGGGAGCTCGCCGATCTGGCGCGCACCGCCAACGACACGCTCTCCCGGCTGGAGAAGGCCGTGGAGGAGCAGCGGCGGTTCGTCTCCGACGTCGCCCACGAGCTGCGCAACCCGATCGCCGGCCTCAGCCTCCGGATGGAGGACGCGCTGCTGGACCGCGACGGCGTCGATCCCTGGGCGGTGATCGAATCGGCCCTGACCTCCTCCGAACAGCTCTCGGCGATCGTCGACGACCTGCTGACCATCGCCCGGCTGCAGGCGAACACCGTGGAGATGGAGCCGATCGACCTGGGCGACTTCGTGGTCGCCAGAGCCCTGGTGCACCCGCAGATCAAGGTGGAGGCCGCTCACGGGCTGCTGGTGGCGGGCAACCGGATCCGGCTGACCAGACTGCTGGCCAACCTCCTGAACAACGCCGTCCGCCACGCCGCCTCCGAGGTCGAGGTCAAGGTGGAGCGGGAGGACGGATACGCCCTGCTGTCCGTCACCGACGACGGCGCCGGGGTTCCTCCGGCCTACCGGGAGAAGATCTTCGAACGGTTCGTCCGGCTGGAGGACAGCAAGAAGCGCGACCCGGCCGGAACCGGCCTGGGGCTGCCCATCTCCCGGGAGATCGCCGAGGACCACGGCGGCAGCCTCGTGGTGGCCGACAGCAAAAAGGGCGCGCGCTTCGAGCTGCGCCTGCCGTTGATCGACGTTCCTCCCGCCCACGAGGAAGATCACACGCCCTCCCTGTGACATCCGGACGCTTCCCGGCGCTTGACAACCCGTGGACCCGGAGGACCTTGAGCTCGGCGAGCTCGATGAGCTCGTACTGCTCGCCCAGAGGGGTGATGTCGACGCCTTCGACAGGATCTATACGGACGTGCAGCCCCGGCTGCTGCGCTACCTGAGGACCCTGGTCGGAGACGAGGCCGAGGACGTGGCGTCCGAGGCCTGGTTGCAGATCGCCCGCGACCTGGGGAAGTTCTCCGGAGACTCGGCTGGATTTCGCGGCTGGACGGCGCGTATCGCCCGCAACCGTGCCATGGACCTGCTGCGCCGCAAGCAGCGGCGTCCGGTGGAGCCGGTACCGCTGGACCGGCTGGTGGAACTGGTCGGCTGCGACGAGGGGTCCGAACAGCTCGTCCTGGACGAACTGGCGACCGACGCGGCCGTCCGGTTCATCGCCTCGCTCCCCCGCGACCAGGCCGAGGCCGTACTGCTGCGCGTGCTCTTCGAACTCGACTCCGCCGCCGCCGGACGGGTGCTCGGCAAGCGGGCGGGCGCCGTCCGCACCGCCGCCTACCGGGGGCTGCGCAACCTGGCGAAGAAACTGGAGCGGTTCTCCGGGGAACCCGTGACGCTACGTATGACGGCGGCGCTTGAGGACACGACATGAATGAAGACGCGACGCCGCTGGACCGGGTGCTGGCCGCCCTCACCGTTCCGGCGCACCCGGGGGAACTGGACGGCAGGGACCGGGCGCTGGCCGCGTTCCAGGAGGCGGCGGCCCGCCCCCTCCCCGTTTCCCGGGCGAACCCCGTGAAGAGCGCCCGGGCCCGGCTGCTGACCGTGAAGACCGGCCTCGCGGTGCTCTGCGTGACGGTCCTGGGCGGCGGCGTGGCCCTCGCCACCGGAACCGGGCTCACTTTCCCCGGCAATGACGACGGCAAGCCCGTCTTCCGAGGTGAGGGGATCAGGCTCGAGCCCAAGCGGGCCCCCTCCACCGGCTCCCCGACAGCCCGGCCCACTCCGTCGAGCTCCCCCGAAGCCCGCCTCGCCGCGCTGTGCCGGCAGATCCTGCGGGACGAGAAGGGCCGCCGGGACGGCGGTCGCGGGGCGGCCTACGCCGAACTGGCCGAGGCCGCGGGAGGCAAGAGCAAGGTGTACGGGTACTGCCTCTCCCTGAGGTCTCCGGACGCCGGGTCGAAGCCCTCGGGCCGACCCGGCCGTCCTTCGGCCAAGCCGGCGGGCAGACCCGGAGACGAGGGAGCCCGCCCGGCGGACCGGCCGACGGGCAGGCCCGGCCGGCCCGACAACACCGCCCGGCCAGCCCGCCCGGACCCGGGCAGGCGCTAGACGTCCGGCGGCCCGGCCTGCGCGCCCTTGGCCGGGCCGTCGGACGTCTCTCTTACTTGCCGCCCGGCGCCAGCGTGACCGCCTCAGGCTTGTAGGACTCGCCCTTGGTGTCCTCACCGGACAGTTCGGCCAGGGCCTTCTCGACGTAGTCGTTGGTGTAGGCCAGGCCCTCGGGCTGCTTGGTGAGGACCGTCTGCCCGTCGGCGTTCTTGGTCTCCAGGGACAGCTGGACGGTCCGCTTCCAGTCGGCCTCGTCGATGTGGCCGATGCCCTTGGGGGACGGCCAGACCAGCTTGTTGCTCTCGACCGTCTGCCACAACTGGTGGCTGGCGCCCAGCTTCGAGCCCCTGGCCACGACCAGGTCGCGGCACTCGGCGGCGTTGTCGCGGCAGTAGATCCAGCCCTTCATGCTGGCCTTGAGGAACTTGACCGTGGTGTCCTGGTAGGTCTTGTCCTCCAGCCGCGAGGTCGACGCCCAGATCGCGTCCTGCAGCATCGAGGTGCCGACCTGGTTCCAGTCCAGGACGGTGAAGTCCTCCGGCTCGTACAGCTCGCCGGTCTCGGGGTTCTCCGCCTCCAGCAGCTGCGCGTACTCGTTGTAGGACATCGCCTGGGCGGCGTCGATGTCCTTCTGCAGCAGCGCCTGCATGTCGAACTGCTGCTGGACCAGCTCGACGTCCTTGCCCGGGTCGATCCCGGCCTTGGTCATCGCGGCGAACAGCTCGTACTCGTTGCCGAAGCCCCAGTTGCCGACCTTCTTGCCCTTCAGGTCCGCCGGGGTCTTGATCCCGCTGTCGGCGAAGGACACCTGGTAGGTGCCGGACCGCTGGAAGATCTGGCCGACGTTGGTGATCGGCGCGCCCTGCTCGCGGGAGGCCAGCGCCTTGGGCACCCAGGAGATGGCGTAGTCGGCGCGGTTCTGGGCCAGGACCGTCTGCGGGACGATGTCCACCCCGCCCTCGAGGATCTCGACGTCGAGGCCCTCGTCCTTGTAGAAGCCCTTTTCGGCGGCCGCGATGTAGCCGGCGAACTGGGCCTGGACGAACCACTGCAGCTGCAGCTTCACCTTGACGGGGCCGGACGTGCTCTCGCCTTCGGAGGTGTCGGCGGTGCCGCACCCGGTGAGCAGCAGGCCGGCGGTCAGCAGGCCGAGGATTCTCTTCACGTGTTCTCTTTCCTCCGAAAGGGGGGTGTGGGGGTGGGAGGTCAGGCGGCGGACCGCTTCCACGGGGTCGCCAGGCGTTCGATCGCCAGCGCGGCCGCGTAGAACAGCAGTCCGAGGACGCAGGCCCCGGCCACGAAGGCCCAGGCCCGGGGGTAGGCGGTGTTGGCCGCGGCCGAGGTGATCCGGGAGCCCAGACCGTCCTGCAGCCCGCCGAAGTACTCCGAGACGACCGCCGCGATGACCGCGAGCGAGGACGCCTGGCGCAGTCCGGTGAAGAAGAACGGGAGCGCGCCGGGCAGCCGGACGTGCCGGTTGAAGGCCCACGGGCCGGCCGCGTAGGAGTCCATCAGCTCGGTGTGCGTCGGGTCGACCTCGCGCAGGCCGCGCAGGGTGTTGAGGAACACCGGGAAGAAGACGGCCAGCGCCACCACCGTGCGGCGCGGGATGCTGCTGGTGGATTCGAACATGTTGTTGAGGATCGGCGCCAGAGCGATGATCGGCAGTGCGTTCAGCGCGGCGACCAGGGGCATGGAGACCTCCCCCAGCCCGGTGAAGCGGGTCGCGGCAAGCGCGGCGAGCAGGGCGCACACCGTGCCCACGACCAGGCCGACGAGCGTGTTCGTCCCGCTGGCGAGGCCGGTCTCCGTGATGGTCCCGAAGTTCTCGACGAGCTCGGTGAAGATGGCCGAGGGCGCGGGGAGCACGTAGGGGGCGACCTCGCCGAGCCGGACGAACGCCTCCCACAGGACGAGGGCGCCCACCCCGACGGCGACGGGCGCGAGAACGGCACGGACGTTCACGACGCCTCCAGCTGCGCGGGCACCGACGTGTTCTTCGGGGATTCCGCGGCTTCCGGAGCCTCCTCGCTCTTGGGGGCGCGCAGGGCGCGCCGGACCTCGGTGACGGCCTCGAAGAACTCCGGGGCCTGCCGGACCGCCTCGTTGCGCTCCCCCAGCGGGATCTCCACCACCTCGGTGACGCGTCCGGGCCGCGCGGACATGACCACCACCCGCCCGGAGAGGAACACCGCCTCGTCGATGGAGTGGGTGACGAACACGACGGTCGTGCCGGTGGCGGCGCAGATCCGCAGCAGCTCGCCCTGGAGGCGTTCGCGGGTCATCTCGTCCAGGGCGCCGAACGGCTCGTCCATGAGCAGCAGCGGCGGCGCGTCCGCGAGGGCGCGGGCGATGGAGACGCGCTGCTGCATGCCGCCCGACAGCTGGGCCGGGTAGTGCCCCGCGAAGTCCGAGAGGCCGACGAGTTCCAGCATCTCCTGCGCGCGGGCCCGCCGTTCGGAGCGCCCCGTTCCGCGCAGTTCCAACGGAAGTTCCACGTTGCGCCGCACGGTGCGCCAGTCGAACAGGCCGGCCTTCTGGAAGACCATGCCGTAGCGGCGCTCCTTGCGGGCCTGCGCCGCGGGTTTGCCCGCGACCGTGACGGTCCCGGCGGTCGGCGGCAGCAGATCGGCGATGAGCCTCAGCAGGGTGCTCTTGCCGCAACCGGACGGGCCGATCAGCGACACGAACTCCCCGGCCCCGACCCTCAGGTCACCGGCGGCGACCGCGGGGACCTCGTCGGGCCGCCCGGGGTTGAACACCTTGGTGACTCCGGACAACTCGATCACGTGGCGACTCCTCTGGCGAACAGGCGCTGGGCACCGACCAGCAGCCCGGTGACGGCGAGACCCAGCAGGACCGCGCCGAGCATCGCGGTGTAGACCTTGGCGGGGTCGGTGGTGGCCTCCCGCGAGTACTCGATGACCAGGCGGCCGATGCCGCCCTTGGTGCCGGTGGAGATCTCCCCGACCACCGCGCCCACCACGGCGGCGGCCCCGGCCAGGCGCAGCGCCGGGAACAGGAACGGCGTCGCGGCGGGCAGCCGCAGTTTGACCAGGGTGTGCCACCAGCCCGCCGAGTAGCTGCGCATGAGCTCCACCGCCTCGGGGGGCGGTGACTGCAGCCCGCGCAGCAGGCCGACGGCGACGGGGAAGAACGCCAGGTAGGCGGCGATCACCGAGACGGTCGCCCACTGCGGCATGATCGTCCCGCCCCAGCCGGAGATGAGCGGGGCCAGCGCGACCAGCGGGACGGTCTGGGAGAGCACGACGTAGGGCAGCAGCCCGCGCTCGGCGAACCGGAACCTCTCCATCAGGACGGCCAGCACCAGCCCGACCAGCGCCCCCGCGGCGAATCCGACGGCGACGATGCCGAGCGTGGTCAGGCACGCCCGGAGCAGGACCTGCCAGATCGGGTCCCCGCCGGTCAGCTCCGGGTCGCCGAGCCGGGCCAGGACCGTCCACAGGTGGGGCATGGACAGGTCGTCCGCCCTGGGGAGGATCCGGACCCCGGCGACGGTCGTCCCGTCGTCGGAGCCCAGCCACTTGTAGAGCTCCCAGACCCCGGCGGCGGCCGCCGCCAGGGCCAGGGAGCCGAGAGCCCGTCTCACAGCCCGGCCACCGCCGGGATGATGTGCTCGCCGTAGGCCGCCAGGGTGTTCTCGTTGTCGTCGTGCTGCAGGTAGACGGCGAACTGGTCGACGCCCAGCTCGCTCAGTTCCTTCAGCCGGGCCAGATGGTCCTCCACCGGCCCGAGGACGCAGAACCGGTCGATGATCTCGTCGGGCACGAAGTCGGTGTGGCTGTTGCCCGCCCGTCCGTGCTCGGCGTAGTCGTAGGCCTTGCGGTCCTTGATGTAGTCGGTGAGCGCCTTGGGGACGGCCGAGCCGTCCGTGCCGTAGCGTTCCACGATGTCGGCGACGTGGTTGCCGACCATGCCGCCGAACCAGCGGGTCTGGTCGCGCTGGTGCGCCAGGTCGTCGCCCACGTAGGCCGGAGCCGCGACGCAGAACGTGATGGCGTCGGGGTCGCGTCCGGCCTTCTCGGCGGCGGCCTTCACCGCGCCGATCGTCCAGGCGACGATGTCGGGATCGGCGAGCTGCAGGATGAACCCGTCGCCGACCTCTCCGGTCAGGGCCAGGGCCCGCGGACCGTAGGCGGCGACCCAGACCGGCAGCGAACCGCCCTTCACCCAGGGGAAGTTGATCTCCTGCCCCCGGACGTCGGCGACGCGGCCCTCGGCCAGGTCGCGGATGGCGTTGACGCAGGAGCGCAGCTCGGCGATGGTCGTCGGCTTGAGGCCGAGGGTCCGCAGCGCCGAGTCGCCCCGGCCGATGCCGCAGACCGTGCGGTTGCCGTACATCTCGTTGAGGGTGGCGAAGTGCGAGGCGGTCACCGACCAGTCCCGGGTGCCGGGGTTGGTGACCATCGGCCCGACGATGACGCGCTCGGTCTTCGCCAGGATCTGGCTGTAGACCACGAAGGGCTCCTGCCACAGCAGGTGGGAGTCGAAGCTCCACACGTGGCTGAAACCCGCCTGCTCGGCCCTGACCGCCAGGTCCACCACGGACGAGGCGGGCGGGTCTAGCTGGAAGACGGCTCCGATGTCCAAGTTGTTCCCCCTACACCAGGTACTGGGACAGGCCGCGGCGCACGTAGCGCCCGTGTCCCCTGCGTCCGTGGAACGTGCCGTTCTCCAGCAGCACGGTGCCGCGGCTGATGACCGTGTCGACCTTCCCTGCGATCTCGAAGCCCTCCCACGCGGAGTGGTCCATGTTCATGTGGTGGGTCTCGGCGCTGATGCGGGTGCGGCCGTCCGGGTCGTAGACGACGATGTCGGCGTCCGAGCCGGGCGCGATGACGCCCTTGCGCGGGTAGAGGCCGAACATGCGGGCGGGCGTGGTGGCGATGGTCTCCACCCAGCGCTCCAGCGAGAGCTTCCCGTCCACGACGCCCTGGTAGAGCAGGTCGACCCGGTGCTCGACGCTCCCGATCCCGTTGGGGATCCTGGAGAAGTCGCCGAGGCCGAGCTCCTTCTGGTCCTTGAAGCAGAACGGGCAGTGGTCGGTGGAGACGACGGCGAGGTCGTTGGTGCGCAGGCCCTGCCACAGGTCGCGGGCGTGCGGCTCGTGCTTGGAGCGCAGCGGCGTGGAGCAGACCCACTTGGCGCCCTCGAACCCGGGCGCGCCGAGCTGGTCCTCCAGCGTCAGGTAGAGGTACTGCGGGCAGGTCTCGGCGAAGACGTTGCGCCCGGCGTCACGGGCCTCGGCGACCTTCTCCAGCGCGCCGCTCGCCGACAGGTGGACGATGTAGAGCGGGGTGTCCCGCGCGACCTCGGCCAGGTAGATGGCGCGGCTGGTCGCCTCGGTCTCCAGCGCGGCCGGCCGGGTGAGGCCGTGGTGGATCGGATCGGTCTCACCGCGGGCCAGGGCCTGGGCGACCAGGACGTCGATCGCGGGCCCGTTCTCCGCGTGCATCATGATCATGGCGCCGTTCTCGCGGGCCTTCTGCATCGCCCGCAGGATCTGGCCGTCGTCGCTGTAGAAGACTCCCGGGTAGGCCATGAACAGCTTGAAGCTGGTGATGCCCTCGTCGGCGACCAGGGAGTCCATCGCCTTCAGCGAGGCCTCGTCGACGCCGCCGAGGATCTGGTGGAAGGCGTAGTCGACGTGGCACTCGCCCTCGGCCTTGGCGTGCCAGGCGGCCAGCCCGTCCTGGACGCTCTCGCCGGTGCGCTGCACGGCGAAGTCGATGATGGTGGTGGTGCCGCCCCATGCCGCGGCGGCCGTCCCGGTGGCGAACGTGTCGCTGGCGGCCGTCCCCCCGAACGGCAGCTCCATGTGGGTGTGGGCGTCGACGCCGCCCGGGATCACGTACTTGCCGGCCGCGTCGAAGACCCGTCCGCCGGTCTCGGGCGCGGTGCCCGGGAGCATCAGCGCCGCGATCCGCTCGCCGTCGACCAGCACGTCGGCGGCGAACGTCCCGGACGGTCCCACGACCGTGCCGCCCTTGATGAGCAGTGTCGTCATACGTATGCCTCCTTGACCCGTGTCACGGGGCGGTCAGGTCGCCGTAGGCGTCGGGGCGGCGGTCGCGGTAGAAGGCCCAGCGGTCGCGGACCTCCGCGAGCAGGCCCAGGTCCAGGTCCCGGACGATGAGCTCGGCCTCGTGCCCGTCACCGACCTCGCCGACGAACTTGCCCTCGGGGTCCACGAAGTAGGAGGTGCCGTAGAAGTCGTTGTCGCCCAGGTCCTCGATGCCGACCCGGTTGATGGCGCCGACGAAGTACTCGTTGGCCACGGCGGAGGCCGGCTGCTCCAGCTTCCACAGGTAGGAGCTCAGGCCGCGGCTGGTCGCCGACGGGTTGAACACGATCTGCGCGCCGTTCAGGCCCAGCGCGCGCCAGCCTTCGGGGAAGTGCCGGTCGTAGCAGATGTAGACGCCGACCTTGCCGACCGCGGTGTCGAACACCGGGTAGCCGAGGTTGCCGGGCCGGAAGTAGAACTTCTCCCAGAAGCCCTTGACCTGTGGGATGTGCGTCTTGCGGTACTTGCCGAGGTAGGACCCGTCGGCGTCCACCACCGCGGCGGTGTTGTAGAGCACGCCCGGCTGCTCCTGCTCGTACATGGGCAGCACCATCACCATGCCGAGTTCGGCGGCCAGCGCCTGGAAGCGCTCGGTCGTCGGGCCCGGGATCGACTCGGCGTACTCGTAGTACTCCGGATCCTGCACCTGGCAGAAATAAGGCCCGTAGAACAGCTCCTGAAAACAGATGACCTTCGCGCCCGCCGCGGCCGCCTGGCGCGCGTACTCCTCGTGCGCCTTGATCATCGATTCCTTGTCGCCCGTCCAGTTCGTCTGGACCAGAGCGGCGCGGATGACATCGGACATGCCCTCCCCCTCTCCCAGCCGGGTCAGCGAGATACCCGGCGTCAGGTGTAGGGGACCGTACGTTCGGCAAAGGACACCGCAATTACGCGTGCGTTCCGGGGACGTTAACGCCTTCTCGCGCAGGAACCGGGCTCTGCTCAGGCGGGCAGGAGGTCGCGGGCGCGCAGGAGCCGGTCGCACTCGGACACGAGCCGCTCGCGCAGCGGGACCGCGGCCTCCGCGAAGTCGCGCTGGTGCTCGGCGTACTCGGCGCGCCCCTCCGGGGTCTCGACGCGGATCGGCTCGTAGCCCAGCCCGCTCAGGTCGTACGGGCTGGCCCGCATGTCGACGGCGCGGATCCGCCCGGCCAGGGCGAAGCAGTCGGCGACCAGTTCCCCGGGGATGAGCGGGGAGAGCTTGTAGGCCCACTTGTAGAGGTCCATGTTGGCGTGCAGGCAGCCGGGCTGCTCCAGTTCCTCCCGGTTCTCCCGTGAGGGCCGGAGCACGTTGAGCGGGCGGGCGGGTTCGGTGAAGAAGCGGAAGGCGTCGAAGTGGCTGCACCGCACCCCGCGCCGCTCCAGCAGGTCCGCGATGCGCTCGGGAGGCAGCCGCAGCGGCCAGGACGAGTGCCGGATCTCCGAGGGCTCCAGCCGGTAGACCATGGCCCACTCGTGCAGGCCGAAGCAGCCCAGGTGCGCGGGCCGTGCCGAGATCGCCGCGAGCAGGTCGCGGGTCCACCGCACGAAGGCCTGCCGGCGCGGCAGCAGGTTCGCGAGGTCGAGCGTGGCGCCCTCGGGGGTGTCCACGTACCCGGGACCGCGGCCCCGGGCGCCCGCCAGCACCACTCCGGCGCCCGGGTGCCAGGTCAGCAGCCGTCCGGGGCGGTGCCCGTAGTAGGTGAAGAGGAAGTCCTCGACCGGATGGACGCGGCCCTCTCGCCGCCGCGCCGGGTAGTCGCCGAGCAGCGACTCCAGCCGGGTCCGGTGCGCGGCGGCCCGGGCCCGCCATTCCTGCTCTTCGAGAACGGTCACCACCCCTGCATGGTAGGAACCGCGCGCCGCCGAGGCGAACCGGACCCCGGCGGGCGCGGCGGGCGGCGCCGCCGGACGCTGCGTTCGAAGGCCGTCAGGCGTTCTGGTTGAAGGAGGCCAGCATGGCGTGCGCCACATGGGAGTTCATCTTGATCAGGACCGAGGGCTGGCCGCCGGAGTCCACATAGGGAGAGACGCTGCAGGTGTTGCTCACACCCCGGCTGCGCAGCCACTCCTGCATGGAGCGTTGCAGTTCGCCCGCGAGCATCACGGCCTGCTGGTCGCTTTCGCTGAGATATCCCATGTCCGGCCTTCCGAGGGGAGAGAGAGCAGTCACCAGAAGCGGCCGGGAGCGAACCGCGATCAAGCCTGACTCCGAAGGTTTCGATGGTTATCTTCTGAGCTGCCGGGCTTTCATGCAAGCGCAACTGATAAAACAGATACAAGTACAGATGCACGTGCAGACACCCTGAGTGACAATCGGACGAGGAGACGTATGGGCGCCCCCCGGCCCTTCAACGGCATTCCGGCCCAGGCTCTCACCGCCGTGAGGTGGAGAAAGAGCAGGAACAGCAACCCCCAGGGCAGCTGCGTCGAGGTGGCCGCCCTGCCCGGACCTGAGATCGCTCTCCGTAATTCCCGACATCCGGCCGGACCGGCTCTCATCTTCACCGTGGCGGAACTGTCGGCGTTCGTCCAGGGCGCCAAGGACGGGGAGTTCGACGACCTGATCGTTCCGTGCCGGGGCTCGGAACTGCCAGACTGGAACCCGACCGCCTGAACTCTTCCAGGGGAGTCCCGTGCCACCTGCGCCCCATCCTGCCCCGTCCGCCTCCGCCGACGCCCGGACCTCCCCTCCCCTCGGTGCCGCCGGGGCCGCCCGCACCGGCCCCACCGCCCTGCGCATGATGGTCGGCGCGCAGTTGCGGCGGCTGCGGGAGCGCAGCGGGATCAGCCGCGAGGAGGCCGCCGACGCGATCCGCGCCACCCACTCCAAGATCAGCCGGTTGGAGCTGGGCCGCAGCGGTTTCAAGCAGCGCGACCTCCTCGACCTGCTCGACCTCTACGGCGTCGGCGGCGCCGCCGAGCGCGCGACCCTGCTGGAGCTGGCGCGGCAGGCCGGCGAGCCGGGCTGGTGGCAGCGCTACCAGGACGTCATGCCCGGCTGGCTGGAGCCCTACATCGGCCTGGAGCAGGCGGCCGCGGTCATCCGCAGCTACGAGGTGCAGTTCGTGCACGGCCTCATGCAGACCGAGGACTACGCCCGCGCGGTGATCTCGATCGGCGCCGAGCACATGCCCGAGAACGAGACGGAGCGACGGGTGGTGCTGCGCCTGAGCCGGCAGCGACTGCTCGCCGCCCCCGACCGGCCCCGGCTGTGGGCGGTGCTGGACGAGGCGGTGCTGCGCCGCCCGCTCGGCGGGCGCCAGGTCATGCGGGGCCAGCTGCGGCACCTGCTGGAACTGACCGAGGACCCCGCGGTCACGCTGCAGGTGGTGCCGTTCCGGGTGGGCGCCCACCCGGCGGCGGGCGGCCCCTTCACCATCCTGCGCTTCCCCCAGCCCGACCTGCCGGACGTGGTGTACCTCGAGCAGCTCAACAGCGCCCTGTACCTGGACAAGCCCGAGGAGGTCCGCGGCTACCTCGGCGCGATGGACCGGCTGTGCGTGGTGGCCGAGAGCGCCGAGCGCACCAGGGAGACGCTGCGCGAGCTGCTGCGGGAGATGTGAGCCCGCCCCGCCCGGAAGCGTCCGGACGGGGCGTCCGGGACATCGATCCCTGTCGGGCGGGACAACGCCCTCCCTACCGTCGGAGAGTCATCCGAACGGGGAGGAAGAAGTGAACGCTCAGCACCTGCAGACCCTGGCGTGGCTCATCATGGGCTCGACCGGCAGCACTCCCGGAGTGCTCGGCATGGAAGGCGGCCGGCTGCGCTTCGAGGCGCACGGGCGGGGTGCGCTCACCATGGGCCAGCTGCGCACCCTGGAACAGCGCACGGGCCGTCCCGGGCTGACCGACCGGCTCACCATGGGCCACTCCCTCGTGCTCTTCGACGCCCCGATGCCGGAGGTGGGACAGGTGCGCTTCCCCTGGTACTACTTCGGCGGCGGCATGAAGCTGACGGTCGCCGGGGCCCCGTACCGGTTCTCCTTCCTCCAGCCGCAGAACACCCAGACCACCCCGGCGCACGTCGCGGGGATCGGCTCCGGACGGGCCAGCGGGCGCGCCTGGAAGGCGGCGCTGGCCGGAGTCTGACCTTCTCTGCCGCCCCTTTCCCGGGGAAACCCGGCCGCCGCTCCCGCCCCGGAGTTAGGATCGGCCTGGTGTCCCAGGGAGGCCGCATGACCCGCACCGTCGAGCGCGACTCCGGAAATCTGCCCGCGGAGATCTCCAGCTTCGTGGGGCGGCACGAGGAACTCGACCGGCTCGCCGCCCTGCTGTGGCGATCCCGCCTGGTCACCGTCACCGGGATCGGCGGCGTCGGGAAGACCCGGACCGCGCTGCGCGCCGCCGAATCGGCCGGCGCCCGCTTCCCCCACGGGGTGTGGCTGGTCGACCTGTCCGGCCTCCAGGACCCCGATCTGCTCCCCCACACCGTCGCCCACGCCCTGGGGGTGGCCGACCAGAGCGCGCGCCGCCAGCCGGAGGTGCTCGTCGACTTCCTGGCCGGACGCTCGCTCCTCCTCGTCCTCGACACCTGCGAGCACCTGCTGGAGGCCTGCGCGCAGCTCGTCGGGGAGCTGCTGCCCGCCGCGCCCGGGCTGCGCGTCCTGGCCACCAGCCGGCGCCCGCTCGGCCTGCCCGCCGAGCGGGTGATGGTCGTCGAGCCGCTGCCCGTCCCGGCCGAACCCGGCGACGGCGGCGAGGACCCCGGAGCCCTCCTCGGGCACGACTCCGTCGCCCTGTTCGTCGACCGGGCCGGTGCGGTCGACCCCGCGTTCTCCTTCGACGGCCCGACCCGCGACGCCGTCGCCCGGCTGTGCCGGCGGCTCGACGGCATCCCGCTCGCCATCGAGCTGGCCGCGGTCTGGCTGCGCACCCTCACCGCCGAGGAGCTCGCCGACCGGCTCGCCCGCCGCTTCTCCCTGCTGACCGGGGGCGACCGCAGCCTGGCCAGGCACGAGACCCTGCACGCGGCGATCGGCTGGAGCCACGAGCTGCTCACCCCGCCCGAACGGCTGCTCTGGGCGCGCCTCTCGGTCTTCCCCCACGGATTCGACACCTCCTCCGCCGTCCGGGTGTGCGCCGACGAGCGGCTGCCCACCTCCTGGATCCCCGGGCTGCTGGAGGGCCTGGTCGAGACCTCGATCCTGCTGCGCGAGCCCTGCGAGGGCTCGTTCGGGGAGAACTCCCGCTACCGGCTGCCCGTGCCGATCCGCGAGTACGGCGCGGGCTGGCTGGCCGAGCTCGGCGAACGCGAGCGCGTCCACCGGCGGCACCGCGACTGCTTCCTGGAGCTCGCCCGGCGCTACGAAGCCGAATGGCACGGCCCCATGGAGGTGGTGTGGTGCGACCGGATGCAGCGCGAGCTTCCCAACATCCGGGCCGCGCTGGAGTTCTGCCTGGACCGCCCCGGCGAGCGCGTCCGGGGACTGGAGATCTTCGGCTCCCTGTTCCTCTTCTGGCTGCCGTGCGGGCACATCCGCGAGGGCCGCCTCTACGCCGAGCGGCTGCTGGCCCTCGATCCCGCTCACGGGCCCGCCCTCACCAAGGCGCTGTGGGGCGTCGCCCGGCTCGCCACCGTCCAGGGGGACACCGAGGCCGGCCGGGTGTACCGCGCCCGGTGCCTGCGCCACGCCGAACGCCAGGGCGACCCGTCCGCCCTGGCCATGGCCGACTACGTCGCCGCCACCATCGCCATGGTCCAGGGCGATTTCGACGCCTCGGTACGGCTGCTGGAGAGCGCCGCGGTGCGCTACCGGAGCAACGGCGAGCACGGCGACCTGACCATGACCTACTTCCTGCACGCCCTGGTGCTGGTGCTGCGCGGGGCCCCGGACGAGGCGGTCGCGGTGTCCGAGCGGTGCCGCTCGTCGGCCCTGCGGAGCCTGGACGGCTGGGGGCTGTCGTTCGCCGATTATGTCCGGGCGCTGGCCGAGCTGCGCCGCGGCGACATCGCGAGCGCCGTCGAGTACGGGCGCGCCTCGCTGCGGTTCAAGACCAGGCTGGGGGACAGCGTCGGCTGCGCCCTGGCCGTGGACGTCCTGGCGCTGGCCGCCGCCCTCGGCGGGGATGCCGAGCGGGGGGCCAGGCTGCTGGGGCTGGGGCAGAAGATCTGGCGCACGTTCGGGATCACCTCGATCGGGTCCGAGGACCTGAGGCGCACCCGCGACGTGTGCGAGTCGCTGGCCAGGGAGGAGCTCGGGGCCCACGCCTACGAGCGGGAGTTCTCCCTGGGCGGCGGGTTGAACCTGGAGAGGGGTTTCGCCTACGCCATGGGTGAGGACTCCTGTTGAGACGGCACACCACCTTTTCCTCGCGAGATGAGGCCTGATGGGGACGCGGACGGGACTCGACGACCTGATGCGCAGGCGGACGACGGCGGACCGGGGCTCCGACCCCACCCGCTGGCTGGCCGAGATGGCCGCGCCCGGCTGGGTGGACCTCGCCCTGATGTACGTCGCCGACCGGGTGCTCACCGGCGCTCCCGAGGACGCCCGGCGGGACGGCGAGGGCATGCCGGTGCGCCGCACCGCGTCCGTCGGCAGGGACGCCGCGTTGACCGGGCTCTTCCCCGAGCGCGAGCTCGCCCGCTGGCCCCATGACACCCCCACCATGCGCGCGCTTTCGCGGGGAGAGGCGGTGCACCTGGCGGTGGCGGGCGGCGAGGGCGCCGCGCGGCTCGCCGCGGACCTGGGCGAGCCGCGGCTGGCCGAGGCGGCGCGCACCCGCATGGTGCTGCTGCTCCCGCTGCTGGACTCCGGCGGGCTGATGGGCGCGGCGCTGCTGCTGTCGGCCGTGCCGCTGCCCGGGCACCGGCTCGACGCCCTGGTCGAGCTGGCCCGCTGGACCGGCCAGGCCCTGGGCGCGGGACGCGAGCTGCGCGACCGGCTGTCGCTCGTCTCGGAGCTGGAACGGGCGGCCCTCCCGCCGCAGGAGGTGAGCCGGCCGGGCCTGGAGGTGGCGACCCGGGTGAAGCAGCCCCTCGACGGCCACTGGTGCGACGTGCTGGTCCTGCCCGCCGGGCGCACCGGCCTGGTCGTCGGGGAGACCGGCGGCTCCGGGCCGCGGGCCGCCGCCCTGCTGCTGCGGCTGCGCGCCCAGATCCAGGCGCTGGCCCTGGCCGACCTGGCGCCGGGCCCCCTGCTGGACCTGCTGGACAGGCTCGTCCGGCAGCAGGACGGCGTGCGGAGCGGATCCGGCGTCAGCTGCCTGTACGCGGTGCACGACCCCGCGGCGGGCGAGCTCCGGCTCGCCTCCGCGGGCCGGATCACCTCGGTCCTGGTCCGCCCGGACGGCCGGGCCGAGTTCCTGGAACCCGAGCCCGCCCTGCCCCTGGGAGGCGGGCAGATCGCCTATTCGACCCGCTTCCTGGACCTCGAACCCGGCTCCCTGCTGCTGCTGGGGACCCGGGGCCTGGCCCTCGTCGGCGAGGACCTCGTGGGAGTCGACCGGAGCCGGGCCGGCGGGCCCTCGCTCACCGAGGCGTCGGAGTTCACCGGCGTCGGCGGCCTGGCGGGACTGTGCGACCGGCTGCTGAAGAGCACCGGTCCGGACACGGTGGCGCTGCTGGCCGCCCGGCTGCCCGCGCCCGCCGCCGCGCCCGGCGAGGCGGTCTCCGCCTCCTGGCGCCGGCCGACGCGCGACGGCGAGTTCGTCGGACGCACCTCGGAGCTGCACGAGGTGCGGCGGATGCTGGAGGACGCCCGGCTGGTGACGGTCACCGGCGGCCCCGGCATCGGCAAGTCCCGCCTGGCCTGGGAGAGCGCCGCCTCCCTCGTCCACGACTTCCCCGACGGTGTCGTCAGCGTCGACCTGGCCGCGGTGCGCTCGCCCTCCGAGGTGCCCCGCGCGGTGGAGGGCGCGCTGCGCGAGTCCGTCGGCCTGTCCCTGGTCGAGCTCACCGACCGGAGCCTGCTGCTGGTGCTGGACGGCTGCGACGGCCTGCTGGACGCCTGCGCCCTGTTCGTCCGGTCCCTGCTGCGGGCGGCGCCGCGGCTGCGGGTGCTGAGCACCGGACGGCAGCCGTTCGGGCTCACCGGCGAGCACGTGCTGCCGCTGTCCCCGCTGGGGCTGGACGCCGCGGCCCGGTTGTTCACCTCCCTCTGCGGGGCACGGACCGCCGGAGAGGACCCCGCGGACGTGCGGCGGCTGTGCGCGCGGCTCGACGCGGTCCCCCTCATGGTGGAGCTCGCCGCCCGCAGCGCGTCCCCCGGCCTGTCCGCCTCCGCCTTCGCCGACCGGTTCGACGCGTTCGGGGACTTCGACGGGTTCGGGGACGAGGAGGCCGCGGCCGCGGCCCGCGCCGCCGTCGAGTCGAGCCACGAGCTGTGCACCGGGGAGGAGCGGCTGCTGTGGGCGCGCCTGTCGGTGTTCGACGGCCGGTTCGACCTGCACGCGGTGGAGCGGGTCTGCGTGGACGGCCTGCTTCCCGTCGAGGAGATGCTGCCCGCGCTGTCGGCGCTGGTCGGCAAGTCCGTCGTCGCCAGCGAGATGGGGCGCCGCGGGCGCGGATACCGGCTGCTGCACGGGGTGCGCGGCTACGGCAGGGAGCGGCTGGCCGCGCTGCCCGGGAACGAGGCCCTGTTCCGGCGGCGCGACGAGTGGCTCACGGGACCGGAGGGCCGCGGTCTGTAGGCTCGGATCATGGATTTCCTCGATCCCCGGATCAGCGACTACCTGCTGGCCCACTGCACTCCCGCCGACGACGTCCTGCGCGATCTGGCGGCCGAGACCGCCGCGGCGCTGCCCGGGCAGGCGAGGATGCAGATCTCCCACGACGAGGGGGAGTTCCTCACCCTGCTGGTCCGGCTCAGCGGGGCGCGGCGCGCCGTCGAGGTGGGGGTCTTCACCGGCTACTCCTCGATCTGCATCGCGCGCGGCCTGCCGGGGGACGGCGAGCTGCTGGCCCTGGACGTCAGCGAGGAGTGGACGTCCGTCGCGCGCCGCTACTGGGAGCGCGCCGGCCTGGCCGGGCGCATCACCCTGCGGCTGGGCCCGGCCGCCGAGAGCCTGCGCGCCCTGCCGGAGGAGCCGGTGTTCGACTTCGGCTTCATCGACGCCGACAAGGGCGGCTACCCCGTCTACTACGAGGAGCTGCTGGCCCGGCTGCGGCCCGGCGGACTGCTGGTGCTGGACAACGTGCTGCGCGGCGGCCGGGTCGTCGACCCGGCCGCGCAGGGGGCCGAGGACCTGGTCATCAAGGAGCTCAACGACCGGATCGCCGCGGACCCCCGCGTCACCTCGGTGATGCTCCCGCTGCGCGACGGCGTCACCCTCGTCCGCAGGAGCTGACGGGCGGTCAGGCGGGCCTGACCTCCTTCACCACGACCGGGACCCCGTCGCGGGGCCGCATCGCGGTGATGCTCCGGGGCCTGACGGGCGCGCCGGTGTGCTCCAGCTCGGTCCTGGCCAGCAGCCGCGCCAGGGTGACCTTGAGGCCGGTGGTGGCGAGGACCGATCCGACGCAGCGGTGCTGGCCGCCGCCGAACGGCAGGAACGACGCGGGGGTGGCCGGGATGTGGCCGGGCGAGGCGGGGTCCCACCGGTCGGGGCGGAACGTGTCGGGATCGGGCCAGACCGACGCCATCCGGTGCGTGACGTAGGGGCTGTAGATGAGCATGGCCCCCGCGGGCACCCGGTGGCCCTCGAACACGAAGTCCTCCGCCACCTTGCGGGCGCTCATCACGACCGGGGGGAAGAGGCGGAGCGTCTCGTCGACAACGTGGTCGAGGTAGGCGCACTCCTTCAGGGTCTCGGCCGTCGGCGGTCCGGGCGGGAGCTCGCGCCTGGCGCGTTCCCACACGCCCTCGGTGGTGAGCATGAAGTGGACGGCCCAGCCGAGCGCGGCGCTGGTGGTCTCGTAGCCGGCCCCCATGAGGCTGATCGCCTGGTCCTGCAGTTCGACGTCGGTGAGGCCGCCGCCGTCCTCGTCCCGGGAGTCCAGCAGCAGTCCCAGCACGTCGTCGCGGGGGGCGGGGTCCATCCGGCGGTCGGCGATCTCCTGCTCCAGCCGCTCCAGGACGGTCGCGCGGGCCTCCAGGACCTTGCGCCAGAACGGATTGGGCACCGCGCGCAGCGCGACGAGCTGGCTGTAGGGGCGGTCGATGCCGTCGAGGAGGGTCTGCAGTTCGCCGCCGAGGAGTTCCTCGTCCGCGGCGAGCCGGTCGCCGAAGAGGAGCTCGACGGTGGTGCGGCGGGTGAGTTCGCGCAGGGACGCGTAGACGTCGAGGGTCTCGCCCTCCTTCCAGGTGTCGAGGAGCGCGTCGGCGTTCTCCGCCATCCGCGCGATGTAGCCGTCGACCCTGCGGCGGTGGAAGGCGGGCTGGACCAGCCGTCTGCGGCGCCGGTGCGCCTCGCCGTCGGAGGCGATGAGCGCGGTCTCCCCGTTGACGGGGACGAGCACGTCGAAGGCCTCTCTGACGGTGAAAAGCCCCGAGTTCGCAAAGAGAAAGGCATTCGCCTCAGGGCCGAACATCAGCACATATTTCACCGGCCCCCAGCCAAAACCGGCGATACTCCCAGAGGCGCTCTGAACCCGTTGCAAACCCTCATAAGGGTCACGCGCCAGCATCAGTCCGAGCCGTGCCAATGCCGACAACGAAGAAAGTCCGGGAAGGTCGGTAACACGAGTAACGTCTGATTCGTCGCTCACCGCGCCACTATCGCATGGTTAATTGAATTCTGGAGTACTTTCCCGATCACGACCCTGTCTCGCCTCCAGCAGCCACGGGCCGAGCAGCGCGTCGGGGTCCAGCCCCGCCGCCCGCAGCCGGGCCACCGCCGTGGGGACGCCCATCGGACGCCGCTTTGCGGGCCCGAACCCGGCCCGCCTCCGGCCGGTCAGCCTGCGCCACACCACGAACACCGCGGTGACCGCCAGGAACGTCACGACGAAGAGCAGGGGCAGGATCATCAGGTCCGAGGGGAAGGACGCGCCGTCCTCGATCATTCGCCCCTCCCCTGCCGCGGCACCAGGGTGTGCGCGGTGACCGGGCCGCGCCCCGCGTCCCTGGTCAGCACCTCCTCCAGCGCGTCGCGCACCCCGGCGAGCCCGGTGACCAGCCGCTCGTGCGCCTGAGCGAGCTCGCCGACCCGCGAGGCGACCTCCCGCTCCAGCGTCTCGGCCACCTGGTCCTCCAGCTCCCGCGCCCGCTTGCGGGCCTCGGCGACCAGCCTCTCCGCCTCCGCCGCCGCCTCCCGCACCAGTTCCCTGGCCTCCTCGTCCATCCGGTCGGCCAGCTCCCTGGCGCTGAGCAGGGTCAGCTCGGCCTGCTCGACCGACTCCGCCCTGCGCTGCTCGGCGGCCTCGCCGGCCAGCCGCAGCAGCCGGACCGTCCCGCTCTCCCCCGACGGGGAGGAGCCGATCACGGTGACGTCCCCGGTCCCGCCGGACCGCGTCCGCAGCTCCCGGCGCACCTCGGCGACGAACGCGTCCACCTCGCGGCGGGAGTATCCGAACACCCGGATCCCGAACTCGGGTTCTTCTGCATCGCCCATGGCGCGCAGATTATTGAGCGCGACGCCCCCACGGCCCATGACTCGGGCCCGACCGGCGCAATCTTTGCCCAAGAGGGGTGCCACGGGGAGGAAAGCACATAGGATTTTGGAGCCACCCGATCCCCGACCCGTCACTGGAAATATGCCGACCATCAGGCTTTACCAGGCAGTTCTGCGAGATCCGGGGCCGACCCTGGGCAAACGGCTGCGCCGGGCCTTCAGCACCTGGCTGACCGGACAGGGCTTCCCCGAGATCCCGATCAGCCCGCGCGTGGAGTACACCCACCAGGACAGGCGCGCCTGCCTGGAGGCCCGTCCCGGCTGCGGCCGCTTCGTCCTCCAGGACTCCCGGCTGCGCACCCGGGTGACGTACGCGCAGGGCGGCGTGCAGGCGACGGGCTGGGTGGTGGTGACGGTCGAGCAGCACACGGGCCCCGCCGTGGAGGCGTACGCGCCGGGCTTCGTGCCGGACTACCTGGCCACCGAACGCGTCACCGACGGCGCGGTCCACCTCTCGGGCACGGCCGAGGAGGCCGACGAGGACGGCGTGGTGCACCTGCTGGCCGAGCTGGCCAGGCCGCGCCGCCGGGTGCCGGTCGTGGTGGCGTCGGTGGACGCCAGGAACCCGCAGTCGGCGCGGGCCAACGCCGAGTACCTGGCGGCCAGGGTGGCCGGGACGGCGCAGGTGCTGTGGCTGGCCGACCTGCGCGCCCAGGACAGGTTCAACGACGGCGTCGGCGACGACTGCGCGGTCTACGGCGGCGGGGTGCGCACCTACCTGGCGGGCTGGCGGCCGGGCGCGGAGACCTACCCCGACCGGCACCGGGTGATGGGCGGCCGGATGCTGCGGGACCGGGGCGAGGGCGCGCTGGACCTGGCCGCCGGGTACGTCATCGGCGAGACCGCGCCGCAGAAGCTCCCCGACGAGCTGCGCGAGCCGTACCGGATCGTCGGCCGCGTCCTGCAGGGCGAGGCCCCGGCGGAGGCGCTGCGCGCGGGCGCGGCGGCGCGGCCGAGGCCCGCCCCGCCGCCCTTCGCCGACTCCGAGCTCTACCGCAAGATGATGGCGCTGGCCACGGCCAAGACCGCCGAGGCCGGCGTGGTTCCCCGGCCGCGGCCCCCCGAGCCCGGTCCGTCGCGGGAGCCCGTGCCGCCGGCCGCCCCCGAGCCCGTCCCCGCGCCCGTGCCCTCCCTGGACCTGGAGCTGCTGGCCCAGACGGTCGCCGACCGGGTCGCCGAGCGGCTGGCGGGCCTGGCCGACACCGTCGCCGGGACGGTCGGGGCGGGCCTGCACGACGAGCTGGAGAGCATGCTGGAGCTGATCACCGCCGACCCGCAGGAACTGGTCCGCCAGATGCGGACGATGAGCTCCCACGTGGCGACCCTGACCCACGAGCTGAAGGAGGCCAGGGAGAGCCGCCGCAGCGCCGACTCCCGCAGGGACGAGGCCGAGAGCGAGACCGCCCGGCTGGAGGACGAGGTGGAGCGGCTGCGCCGCCACCAGGCCGGGCTGGAACGCGACCTGTCGGAGGCGGTCTCGAGGGAGCGGCGGCTGGCCGAGCGGGTCCGGCGGCTGGAGGCCGAGCTGCTCTCCCGCGACCGGCGGCCCGCGGTCGCCGAGACCCCGCCGGAGTCCCCCGCCTCGCTGGTGGACGCGCTGCACGCGGCCGAGTCGCTCACCCACGTCGTCATCGGCGAGACCACGCACGAGGCGGGCCTGCTCGACCTGGCCTACCCGGGACTGCGCCGGGTCTGGGCGGGCAAGGCGTGGGACGCGCTGCGCGCGCTCGACGACTACGCCAGGGCCCGTTCCGGCGGGGACTTCCAGGGCGGGTTCCGCGACTGGTGCATGGCCGGCACCGGGGGCCGCCGGGTCATCTCCGCGGCGCTGCTGGCGATGAAGGAGTCCGACTCGGTGTCCGGGCGGGAGAAGTTCGCCGCGCCCCGCACCTTCCCGGTGCCGCCCGAGGTGGACTCCTCGGGCCGGATGTTCATGCCCGCCCACATCAAGCTGCGCAAGACCGGCACCCCCGCGCCGCGCATCCACTTCCACGACGACGCGGGCGGCGCCACCGGAAAGGTGTGGATCGGGTACGTCGGTGACCATCTCCCCAACACCCGTACGAACTGATCGGTTAGGCTGCCCCGGTGGCGGGCAACGAGGAGCGCCTCGGGCGCGGACTTGAACTGGTCGGCCGCGGTCTGCGGCCCTACGTGGACCGGCAGATGGCCAACCGGTACGGCCCCGGATGGCTGGAGGAGCGGTCGGCGCGGGACTCCGAGCGGCTCGGGAAGCCGGTGCGCCACCAGCTCGAGGACACCCGCCTGCTGCTGACCCTCCTCACCGAGGAGGAGTTCTTCGGCGAGATCATCCCCGCGCCGGGCACCGAGCTGGCCTCGGACGTCATCGGGATCGGCGACAGGCTGGGGTTCCGGCCCTTCCGGGACGCCGAGGCCGCGCAGGCGCTGCGGCTCATGGCGCAGCTGCTGCGGCTCGTCGGGGCCCGCGACCTGTCCGCCGAGACGCAGGCCCTCCTCCTGCCGCCCAGGCCGCCGCAGGCGGAGTACGAGCCGCCGGTCTCGTTCGAGAAGAAGGCCGAGCGCAAGCGGGTCCCCTTCGGCCGCAAGCCCAAGAAGGCGGCGCCCGCCGCGGCTCCCGCCAAACCCGCCGTCAAGTCCGCGGGCAGGAGCCTGGACTCCTCCCAGCTCCGTCTCGCCGCGCTGGTCGTGGGCGGGCTGGTCCTGGTGGCCCTCATCCAGCTGTACGGGCCGGGAGAGTCCCCCGACGACCCCTACAAGGGCGACTACGCCGACCTCCCGGCGGGGTCGGAGCTCGCCTCGCACCGCGGCGTCGAACTCCCGGACGGCCACCACCTGGTGCTGCTCGACGACGCGGAGCACCCGCGGAAGGGCCGGCACCGCGGCGACCTCTTCGCCTCCTCGGGATTCCTCATCGCGCCCGACCGCCGGCTGTCGCTCCTGCCGGAGAACGCCAAGGGCTCCTACCGCGCCTGCCTCGACGCCGGTTCCGAGGAGTCCGAGCTCCCCGTCGAGCGGATCGCCAAGGGGCGCGGCTTCTGCGTCACCACCGACAAGGGCGCGGTCGGCCTGTTCACCGTCACCGGAATCCGCCAGAAACCCGATCGCATGGTGCGGTTCGATCTGAAGGTCTGGAAACGCCCCCGGCCCGAGTGACGCCGCGGCGTGCTCAGGCGTCGGGCCAGAAGGCGGCGAAGAGCGCGTCGTCGCGGCCCACGGACCAGCCCGCGCCGCGGAGGTGGGCCAGGACGTCGTTGACGTGCTCGGCGGAGACGCGCTCGTGTCCGGTCGACCAGTCGCGTTCGAGGGGCCCGAACAGTTCGCGGAACCCCGCGTCGGCCCAGGGCCCCCGGACGGTGGGCGCCGGACGCCAGTCGCTCTCCCCGAAGCAGGGGTGCTCGGTCACGTCGAACGGCTGGTCGTCGGCGGGGCGGACCGCGTTCCACAGGTCCTGGGTGGAGCGGGTGCGCAGGAACTCCTCGTCCACGTCCTCGTGGGCGCGGCAGACGAGTTCGACGTAGTAGTCCAGGCAGCGGCGGCGGTCGTCGACCTGGAGCCCCATCTCGCGGGCCTCGCCGTAGGTGCGGGCGCTGAACGCCGCGTCCAGATGGGCCACCGCGGCGCTCGCCTCGTCGCGGTACATGATGTGCAGGTCCTCGCCGTGGACGCCGAGGACGAGTTCGGCCTCGAGCGGGCCGCTCCTGTGCTCCGGCGCCCCGAGCTCCGCGTAGTCGCCCTTGTCGCCGGGGAAGAGGGGCTCCCCGGTGTAGACGCCCGCCAGCCGCCCGGTGCCCCGGGGCAGCGCGAGGCGGCGCGGCGGCGGGGAGGACGGCAGCCACGCGCCGGGGGCGCCGAAGCTGTAGAGCATGACGCGGGCGCCCGTCGCGTAGTAGGCGACGCTCCAGCCGCGCTCCAGCCAGGAGTCGACGGTGGACAGGAAGTGCGCCCGGCCCGACGGGCTGTTCAGGCGCGCCTCGCGCCAGGCCTCCAGCGCCAGCCGGCGGGCCTGCACCGCCCGCAGCTCGCGCACGGGCCCCGCCGCCCGTTCGGGCACGGCCGCCACGGGATTGCTGAGCTCCGGTACGGTCGGCAAAGGCCGCTCCTCGGGACTGGACGGCGACTCGACATTCTGTTCTATCCCATGGATGTGCGTCTCGCCAGGGCCGCTCCCCCGTCCTGCGCGTCCCTCCACATCCTCAGGCCCGTGTTCACCAGGTCCATGCGCTCCAGCGAGGGCACGTCCTCCAGCGGGAACCATTCGGCGCGGTCGGTGGAGTTGTCCACCTCGTGCCGCAGCTCGCCGCCGGTGCGCTCCACCTCGTAGACGACGCGCAGGCTCTGGTGGTCGACGATCTCGCCGTACCACTCCCGTTCGGGGATGTGCAGGGAGTGCACGCCCAGCAGCCGGACGACCCGTCCGGTGTAGCCGGTCTCCTCGGTCAGCTCGCGCAGCGCGCCGTCCTCCGGGTCCTCACCGTGGTCCAGCCCTCCGCCGGGCAGCGTCCACCGGGGGGTCCCGTCGCCGATGAACCGGGCGAGCAGGATCCGTTCCTCCTCCACGCAGATCCCGTAGGCGGCGACTCGGAGGTTCTTCCTGATTCCGTCCGTCACGCCCTGAGTCTCTCACCCCAGGACGTGACGGGCGTTCATCCCCAGGCCCGCTTCAACTTCTGCGAACCGGACTCGGTGGTGAACGAGACGGCCTTGCGGGAGGTGGCCGTCGGGCTGGTGCGGTCGGACAGGAAGTACCAGTCCATCCGGGTCTGCTCGCGCCGGACGGTGAGCACCCCGTATCCGTGGGAGTCGAGTTCCGACCACCGGACGTGCCGGTTGGTGGTGGCGATCGCGGCCTCTGCCGCCAGCGAGGCGGTCCTCGGCGCCACCTGGAGGATGTCGTCGATGTTGTTGCTCGTCACCGACGGCACCACGAACTCGGTCGCCACGGCGGGGCTCACGGGGTAGCTCCCGGCCTTCAACGGGACCTCGATGGCCCAGCTGGTGTGGATGTCCCCGGTGAGGAACACCGTGTTGGCGATCCCTTCGCCGTTCAGGTGGCCGAGCAGTTCCCGCCGGTCGGCCGTGTAGCCGTCCCACTGGTCGGGGTTGAGCGAGTAGCCGCCGGAGGGCAGCCCGAGGAGCTCGGCGAGCGGCCCGAGCACCTCGGCGGGCAGCGAGCCCAGCACCAGCGGGCCGATCATCACCGAGTTGCCGACGAGCCGCCAGCGCGTCCGGCTGCCGGACAGGGTGGACTTCAGCCACTCCATCTGCGCCTCGCCGGTGAGGGTCCGCTCCGGATCGTCCACGGCCAGGCCCGTGGTCTGCTTCGAGCGGTGGCTGCGCAGGTCCAGCATGGTGAGCTCGGCGAGCTGCCCGAAGCGCAGCGTGCGGTAGATGACTCCGCCGTCGCCGAAGCGGACCGGCATCCACTCCGCGTAGGCCTGCCGTGAGGCGGCCTTGCGCGCGGCGAAGGAGCCCTCGGTCGCCGGGTCGTGGTTCTGCGCGCCGTCCGACCAGGTGTCGTTGGCGATCTCGTGGTCGTCCCAGACGATCATCCACGGGTGGCGGGCGTGCAGCGCCCGCAGGTCCGGGTCGGTCTTGTACTGGGCGTGCCGCTGCCGGTAGTCGGCCAGAGTGATGATCTCCCTGGCCGGGAAATGCTCGCGCACCGCGCCGCCGTCGCCGGTGCCGAAGGCCCTGGTCGCGTACTCGTAGATGTAGTCGCCCAGGTGGATCACGCCGAACAGGTCGTCGCGCGCGGCCAGCAGCCGGTAGGAGCCGAAGTATCCGGCCTCCCAGTTGGAGCAGGACACCACGGCGAACGCCAGCGACTCCACGTCGGCGTTCTCGGCCGGCGCGGTGCGGGTGCGCCCGGCCGGGGAGGGCTCGCCCTGGAAGGAGAAGCGGTAGTGGTAGGCGGTGCCGGGCCGCAGGCCCTGGACGTCCACCTTGACGGTGTGGTCGCGCTCGGGGCCGGTGGCGAACGCGCCCTCCGCCACCACGGTGGTGAAGGCGGCATCCTCGGCGACCTGCCAGCCGACCTCGACGGCGGGGCCGACTCCGCTGCCGGGAAGGGACTCGGGGGTCGGCGTCACCCTGGTCCAGAGGACGACGGCCTGGGGCAGGGGGTCTCCGGAGGCGACACCGTGCTGGAAGTACGGGGTGGGGGGAGCGGCGTGCGAGGCGGCGGGGGCGAGTGCGGCCACCGCGACACCCGCGCCGCCGAGCTTCAGCGCTTCACGGCGATTCAGAGGGGTCACGAGAGCCGAAGCTAATTCGGCTTCAAGACGCCGAGAAGGCCTTTCGGAGAGCCGACATCGGCCGTTCATCGAGGTTTATCGGAAAGGCGGCCGGGAGCCCGTCCGAGGCCCGATCGGAGCCCGATCCGGTCGCCGACCCCCGATGGGGCGGTGCGACACGCCTGTGATTGCTGGAAAACCCTGGAACTCAAGGGAAGATCCGCTACTGTCTGCGCCATGTCCGACTCCCCCGACCAGTTGGAACGGCGCATCAGCGAACTGCGCACGCGTGTGAGACGGGCGGTGGCCGAAGGGGACCGGTCGCTGGCCCGGGAACTGCGCGCCGAACTACGGCGCACCGAACGGCTCTGGGACAGCGCGGTCATGGTGCCCGCCGCCTCCGAACCGGCCCGGGTCATCCCGGTGCGCGAGCAGGTCCACCACGCGCTGAACCTGCTGGGGGTGCCCGCGGCGCCCAAGCTCATCCTCGGCGTCCACGAGGCGTTCTTCTCCGGTGAACTGGCCTCGGGCCAGCTCACCAGCCTCCGGCGGGACGAGGAGCGGTCCTTCCGGTCCGGTCCGCACGCCCGCCCGTACTACCTGTGCGCCGCCCTCACCGCCGACCTGCTGGCCCCCGCCCGGGGCCTGCTGGCGCTCAGCACCTGGCCCGCGGCCCGGCGCATGGTCGGTCCGCTCAGTCCCCGGGTGGACTTCCTCACCTCCGCGCTGCGCGTCACCGAGCACCTGGAGCGGCTCGACGCCGAACCGGGCCCGGCCGCGCGCCGGCTGCTGTGGCGGTTCGCCGCCGGGATCCCCCGGGCCACCGGCCCGCGCGGAGCCGTCGAGCCGTCCGGGGTGCGCGCCGCCGCGCACGCCGAACTCGACGTCCACCTGGCCGCCGACACCGCCTGCCGCCAGGAGGCCGCCGAACGCGCGGCCAGGCTCGACCCCGTCACCCGACTCTTCGGCGCCCGTCTGCAGGGCGCACGTGCCCTAGGAAACCGTTCATGACTTCGAGCTCCGCCGTCGACCTCAGGCTCGACCGCATGCGCGGCAGCGCTCCGCCGCGCAACCACGACGCCCGCAGCATCGCCTCGCTCACCACCAACCCCGGCTGCGCGCGCCGGGCGGTCCTGGACGCCGCCGGGGCCGACAAGGGGGAGATCGCCCGGTACCTGGGCCAGAACATGCCGTTCGGCCAGTCGCAGTTCGCCATCACCCGGGGCAACGCCTTCGAGGCGCTGGTCAAGAACGACGGCTGCGCCCAGCTGTACGGGCTGCTGCGCGACAGGCTCGGGCTGCCGGTTCCCGAGTCCGCGTACGCCGACCTGGAGGAGGTCGGCGGCAACATCAGCCGCGAGATGCGCTACACCCGCACCAAGCAGCTCCTCAAGCGGGCCGTCGAGGGCGAGGGCACGCTCTTCGACCATCCGCTGCTGCGGCTGGAGGTCGGCGGCCACCTCGTCTACCTGGAACCCGACGTCATCGCCTTCCGCCTCCGGGACCGCTTCCACGTGGTGGAGATCAAGTCGTTCCCGGTCGTCGACGGGCGGGCCGACCCCGAGCAGGTCGCCGCGGCGGCCCGCCAGTCGGCCGTCTACGTGCTGGCGCTCCAGCGGATGATGGCCGAGCTGGAGCAGCCGGAGAGCCTGGTGTCCGAGGAGGTCGTGCTGGTCTGCCCGGAGAACTTCTCCAACCGGCCGACCGCCACCCTGGTCGACGTCCGGCCGCAGCTCAGCGTGATCCGGCGGCAGCTGCGGCGCATGCGCCGCATCGAAGAGCTGCTGGACTCGCTGCCCGAGGACCTCACCTTCGAACTCGACGAGAACCTGAACGACTCGCTCACCCGCGTCCAGGCCCGCTACGCCCCCGCCTGCATGGCCACCTGCGACCTGGCGTTCTTCTGCCGGTCCGAGGCCCGCGCCTGCGGCGCCACCGAGGTGCTGGGCCGCCAGCTCGGCGACCAGCTCGGCGGGATCACCCGGATCGAGGACGCGCTCGCCCTGGCCGACGGCACGCTCACCCCGCCGGAGGATCTGGAGGAGATCACGGCGGAGCTGCGCGAGGCCCGGCGGCTGCTGGCGGAGCTGCGCGCATGAGCCTGCTCAACGCGCTGGCCCGGATGGAGGCGCTGCGGAGCGGCCGGGCGGTGCCGCTGGCCACCGTCCGGCACGTCCGGCTGGCCGAGCACCCCACGGTGCTGATCCCGCTGCGGCTGGCCGGGGAGGCCGCCGCGCCGCTGGCCGTGATGGCGGGCACCCGGCGCGAGGAGCCCCGGCTGTTCGTCGTGCCGCAGCCGCGCAACCGCGACCTGCGGTTCGCCTTCTTCACCGAGCTCGCCGGGGTGGTGCTGCGGGCCGTCGCAGGCGCCCAGGTCTCGGCCGAGACGCTGGAGATCAAGCGCGGCGAGCGCAAGGGCGAGACCTACCAGCGGTTCCTGGACGCGCCGCAGCTGCTGGTACCCAACCGCAACGGCATCGAGTTCCTGCGGCTCACCGGCCGCTCCACCCGCTTCCGCCAGACCGAGGGCGAATGGCCGGTGCCCGAGGAGGTGCCGCTGCTGGGCCGCTGGCTGACCTGGTTCGCCGACCGCTCGGACTACCCCGGCTCCAGCGTCCTGTGCGCGATGACCGACCTGCTGGCCCTGCACTGGGCGACCGGGCAGAGCCCGATGGAGGACGGCAACCTGGCCTCGCAGCTCGCCTGGATCGAGCCGCCGCAGGGGCGCACCGGCCTGGAGGCCTCGCTGGAGGCCGAGGACCCGCTGCTGCACCCGCCCGCAGGCCCCGCCACCGACCCTTCGTTCGACAACGAGGTGCTCGCGCCGCTGATCGCCGCCTACGACCTGGCCGAGGACGACGGCCCTGCCCGCGAGTTCGCCGCCGAACGCGTCGCCAAGGCGCTGTCCACCCAGCTCGAGCCGACCTGGGAGCTGATGTGGCGCGGGGTGGAGCTCTTGCGCTCCCTGCCCGAGGCGCCGAGCGTCCCCCAGCGGTTCGAGGGCGACCGCCAGTCCTTCACCACCTTCGAGGAGTCCATGGCCGAGGGCGCGCCGCAGGCCCGCAGGGACGGGGCGGTCGCCGCCGCGCGGCGGCTGGCCTCGCTGGAGGGCGCCGCCTCCCGGTACGCCGTCCAGCGCGCCCTGGACGATCCGCTGGTGCTGGCCGAGCGCCGGCTGGCGGGTGAGGCCTTCCGCGGCGAGGTCGTGTGGACCGATCCGGAGAACGTCAATGAGAAGGGGCTGCGTCGTCCGCTGGTGCAGATCGCCACCGACGACAGGCTGCGCGTGGAGCCCGGCAAGATCGTGCACAACGCCGCGCGCACCCAGAAGGCCGAGGTGCTGGAGGTGTCGAAGGGCGAGATCCTGCTGCGCATCGAGAACGGCATGGGCAACTCCCGCAAGCCCAACCCGGGCTCGGTCCCCGAACCCGGCGACCGGATGTGCTTCACCACCTTCACCGACGAGTTCCGGCCCTCGGCGAACCTGCCCGATCCGGAGGAGACGCCCTGGACGCACGGCGGGCCGCCCGAGGCGTACGAGCCGCCGAACGAGACGACCGCCGAGGAGATGAGCCATGAGTCAGCCTGAGTCGTCGCCCGGCGCGCGGGCCGACGCCGTCGTCTCGGACGTCCTGGCGCTCCTGACCGGCGGCGAGCACCGCGGCGTCGTCGTGGACTCCCCTCCCGGCGCGGGCAAGTCCACCCTGGTGGTGCGGGCCACCCTGCACCTGACGGACGCCGGGGAACGGCTGATGATCGTGGCGCAGACCAACGAGCAGGTCGACGACCTCATCGAGCGGTTGTGCGCCAAGGCCCCCGAGCTGGTGATCGGCCGCCTGTCGGCCGGGGACTACCAGCCCAGCGACCGGGTGAAGCGGCCGAACGTGCTGGTCAGCCCGAAGTCCGAGCCGCTGGCGGGGGCGCCGGTCGTCATCGCGACCGCCGCCAAGTGGGCGACGCTCGGCGACGGCACCTGGCCGTGGGCGATCATCGACGAGGCGTACCAGATGCGTTCGGACGCGCTGCTGCGCATCGCCTGCCGGTTCGAGCGCGCGCTGTTCGTGGGCGACCCCGGGCAGCTCGACCCGTTCTCGACCGTGGACGCCGAACGCTGGGCGGGCCAGTCCTGGGACCCCACCCAGTCGGCGGTGTCGGTGCTGCTGGCGCACAATCCCGAACTGCCGGTGCTTCGGCTGCCGGTGTCGTGGCGGCTGCCCGCGTCGGCGGCGCCGGTGGTGTCGGACGCGTTCTACCCCTACACGCCCTTCGAGTCCGGCACCGGGCCCGGCGACCGGCTGCTGGGCTTCGGGGCCAGGGGCATGGGCGCCCACGACGACGTGCTGGACATCGCGGCGGCTTCCGGGTGGGGGCTGTACGAGCTGCCGGCGCGGCACACCATCAGGACGGACTCCGAGGCGGTGGAGGCGACCGCGGCGCTGGCCGTCCGGGTGCTGCAGCGCGGCGCGGTGGCCGTCTCCGGCGGCGAGGAGTCCCCGGTGACGGCCGAGCGGATCGCGGTCGGCGCGGCCCACCGCGACCAGGTCGCGGCCGTCAAGCAGCTGCTGCGCGGCACCGGGATCACGGTGGACACCGCCAACCGGCTGCAGGGCCGCGAGTACGACGTGACGGTCGTCCTGCACCCGCTGTCGGGCCGGCGTGACGCGACCGAGTTCCACCTGCAGGCCGGACGGCTGTGCGTGCTCGCCTCCCGGCACCGGCACGCCTGCCTGGTGGTGGCGCGGGCCGGGATCCCGGAGCTGCTGGACGCCCATCCCTCGACCGGGCCGGTCCACCTGGGCGTCCCGATCAAGTTCCCGGACGGCTGGGAGGCCAACCAGTCGGTGCTCGCCCATCTGGAGTCCTACAAGGTCTCCGTCTGAGGGATTTCCGCAGGCTGATACGGTTCAGCCGCGCATGGGAGCGAAGTCCGGTGAGATTCCGGCGCTGTCCCGCAACTGTGGTGGTCCTTCGAGGGCCCTAGCCAGGACGCCTTCCGCGCGCGCGACGAACCGGCCCTCGAGGAAGGGCGAGCCGTCCCTTCCCGGACACGCTCTCCTTCCCCGGGGTCCCCCCTACGGAAGGTTGTGAAGATGCGGCGCTTCATCGGCGCGCTCCTGCTCCTCGTCCCGCTGGCCGCGGGCTGCGGGGGCTCCTCCAACGACACGGACGGCGCGGACCGTCCGGCCACCGGATCCCTGACCGTCGAGGCCGCCAACGGCCCGGTCACCCTCCCCTCCCCCGCGAAGCGCATCGTCTCGCTCTCCCCCACCGGGACCGAGATGCTGTTCGCGATCGGCGCGGGCGAGCAGGTCGTCGCGGTCGACGACTACTCCACCTACCCGGAGGAGGCGCCGCGCACGAAGCTGTCGGGCTACCAGCCGAACGCCGAGGCCATCGCCGGGTACGAGCCCGACCTCGTGCTCGTCTCCGACGACCAGGGCGGCATCCTGGCCGCTCTGGAGAAGCTGAAGATCCCGGTCCTGCACGAGCCGGCCGCCGTGAAGATCGACGACTCCTACGACCAGCTCGTCGACCTGGGCGTCGCGACCGGGCACGAGAAGGAGGCCTCCGACGTCGTCGCGGACATGAAGAAGCGCATCGACGACGCGGTGAAGGCCGCGCCGGACGGTTCGGACCTCACCTACTACCACGAGCTGGACACGAGCATGTACACGGTGACGTCCAAGACGTTCGTCGGCGGGGTCTACTCCCTGTTCGGACTGCAGAACGTCGCCGACAAGGCCGACAAGCAGGGCAGCGGGTACCCGCAGCTGTCCGCCGAGTCCCTGCTCAAGGACGACCCGAAGCTCATCTTCATGTCCCACCCCAAGGGCACCGGCGAATCGCCGGAGAGCGCCGCGAAGCGTCCTGGATGGGCGGGTCTGACCGCGGTCAAGGAGGGGAACGTGTTCGCCCTGGAGGACGACGTCGCCTCCCGCTGGGGTCCGCGCCTGCCCGACCTGGTGGAGGACATCTCCGAAGCCGTCAAGCGGGCGGCCTGACCGCATGAAGGTCCGCCCGCGGCCGCACGCCTCCGTGCCGCCGTCCGCCGCCGCGTCCCCGGCGAGGGCGCGGCTCCGGCCGGTCCCCCTGGCCGTCGCGGTGGTGCTGCTGCTGGGCTCCATGGCGGCGGGCCTGCTGGCCGGCGCCGTCTCCCTGCCGCCCGGCGAGGTGCTGCGCACGGTCCTCGGCCTGGACACCGGCCTGTCGCCCATGGAGCACGCGCTGCTGGTCGAGCTCCGGCTGCCGCGCGTGCTCCTGGGCGCGCTGGTCGGCGGGCTGCTGGCGGTCGCGGGCGCCGGCTACCAGGGGGTGCTGCGCAACCCCCTGGCCGACCCGTACCTGCTGGGCGCCTCCTCGGGGGCGGGCCTCGGCGCCACCCTGGTGATCGTCCACCTGCCGGTGCCCGCCTCCGTGGGGGTGCCGCTGGCGGCGTTCACCGGGGCGCTGACGGGCGTCGCCCTGGCCTACGCGCTGGGCAAGGCGGCCGGGCCCGGCACCGGAACCCTGATCCTGGCCGGGGTCGCGGTCTCCTCGTTCCTGTCGGCGGCACAGACCTTCGTCCAGCAGGCCGGGGTCGACGAGCTCGAACGCGTCTACTCGTGGATCCTGGGCGGGCTGTCCGGGGCGTCCTGGAACGCCCTCTGGATGGTCCTCCCCTACGCCGCGGTGTCGACGGGCGTGCTGCTGGTGCACGGCCGGCTGCTGGACGTGCTGGCCGTCGGCGACGACGAGGCGTCCTCCCTGGGGGTGAACGCCTCCGGGATCCGGCTCGTGGTGCTGACGGCCGCGTCGCTGGCCACCGCCTCGGCCGTGGCGGTCAGCGGGCTCATCGGGTTCGTGGGCATCGTGGTGCCGCACGCGGTCCGGCGGCTGGCGGGCGGGTCCTACCGCACGCTGCTGCCGCTGTCCCTGCTGGCCGGCGGCGCCTTCCTGGTCCTGGCCGACCTGCTGGCCCGGACCCTGCTCTCGCCGGGCGAACTGCCGCTCGGCGTGGTCACCGCGTTCATCGGCACCCCGTTCTTCCTCATGGTGCTGCGGTCCACCCGGGGCAGGGCCTCATGATCGCGGTGGAGGGCCTCGGGGTGCTGCGGGACGGCAGGCCCGTGCTGCGCGAGGTCGGGCTGAGCGCGGGCGAGGGCTCCTGGACCGCGGTGATCGGCCCGAACGGGGCGGGCAAGTCGACGCTGCTCCAGGCGATCGCCGGACTGCTGCCCCACACCGGGCACGTCCGGCTGAACGGGCGAAAGGGGCTGCGCGGCCGGGAGCGCGCGCGCACCGTCGCCTACGCCCCGCAGAACCCCGTGCTGCCCGAGGACCTGACCGTCTTCGACTACACGCTGCTGGGCCGCTCCCCCCACATCCCCTACCTGGGGCGGGAGCGAACCGCCGACCGGGAGGTCGCCGGACGGGCTCTGCGCCGGCTGGACCTGGAGGAGTTCGCCGGGCGGCGGCTGGGCCGGATGTCGGGCGGGGAGCGGCAGCGGGTGGTGCTGGCCCGCGCCCTGGCGCAGGAGGCGCCGATCCTGCTGCTGGACGAGCCGACCACCGCGCTGGACCTGGGTCACCAGCAGCAGGTCCTGGAACTCCTGGACGAACTTCGCGTCACCGAGGGATTGACCGTGATCACCACCCTGCACGACCTGGGCATGGCGGGCCGGTACGCCGACACGCTGGTGCTCGTCTCCGGCGGCCGGGTCGCCGCCTCGGGCCCGCCCGCCGAGGTCCTCACCGCCGAACTGGTCGGCGCCCACTTCGGCGCCCGGGTGAGCGTGGCCGCCGGACCCGACGGGCGGCCCGTGCTCTCGCTGGAGCGGCCGTGAGGATCGACACGGTGTGGCGCGCCGAGGCGGGCGGCGAGCTCCCCGCGCTGGTATGGCGGCCCGGCCTCCGCAAGGTGATCTCCTCGGGGATGCTCGGCGGCGGGATCGGCACGGCCGGGTGGGTGCTCAACGCCCAGGTGCCCGGCGGCTACTCGCGTATGGACCCCGTGGCCCACCTGCGGGAACTCGCCGAGCGGTTCGGCCTGGACGGACCGGGCGTGGGGCTGCTGACCGCCGCCGAGGTGCGCGCCTTCCGGCAGGGCCGCGACGGGGGCGTCTCCGCGACGGCGACCGTCGGGCTGCGGGTGCCCACCTGGGCCGCCTCGCCCGAGGGCAGGCCCGACCCCGTCCTGGCTCCGACCGTGCCCGAGCAGTTCCGGCCGGGCACGATCAACATCGTCGTCTCGGTCCCCGTCGCGCTCGACGACGCGGCTCTGGTGAACGCGGTCATGACCGCGACCGAGGCCAAGACCCAGGCGCTGCTGGAGGCCGGGTACGACTGCTCGGGCACGGCCAGCGACGCCGTCTGCGTCGCCGCCGGTCCCCGGGGCGCGCCCGAGCCGTTCGCCGGGCCCCGGTCGGTGTGGGGCGCGCGGATCGCGCGGGCCGTCCACGCGGCGGTCCTCGCGGGGGCCCGCGACTACACCCGGCGGCTGGAGGCGGGACCTTCTTCCCCATGAAATCTCCGGGAATTGGGTTAAAGTCAGGCCAAGAGGATCAAGAGGATCCTCCCGGGATTCCCAGAGGTCGAGGAGCGCCATGACCATCGCCCTGGTTCTGCTCTGCGTGGCAGTCGGGGTCCTGGAGCTGTACGCCGGGCGGCAGGCCAAGTACCAGACCGAGGCCTTCGTCAACCGGGTGAAGGAGTTGCACTCGCTGGTCAGGCGGCAGAACCAGACCCTGGAGAGCACCGGGAAGCAGCTGACCGAGGAGCTCGGCGAGGTCAGGCAGCGGCTGCTGCCCGGCCTGGACCTGCGGGTGCACCAGCACGGCGGGCGCATCGACGAGCTCGCCGCCCTGCTGCACCGCACGGAGGAGTACATCCGCGCCCAGGCCATCCGGCTGCACGAGCTGGAGAAGCAGCGCGAGGCCCTGGCCGAGCTGCGCGGCAGGCTCGCCGACATGGAGAGCACCTCCTTCCCCGTCGCGGTCCCGGCGATCGCGGGCCAGGGCCCATCCGACACCAGGGTGGAGGCCGCGCTCACCCGGATCGCCGACCTCGAGCACAACCGCGCCCAGATGCTCGGCCTCCAACGCGACCTGTCCCAGGCGCTGGAGGAGGTCGAGGGGGTCGTCGCCGACCTGCTGCACCACACCTCCGGCGAGCTCGACCGCGCCATCACCGCCACCCTGGAGCCGGGCACCGCGCCGATCACCACGGTGGGCGGCTCGCTCATGTGCGCCGACCCGGCGCTGCGCGACGTCCTGGCCGACGTCTACGAGCGGTGTGTGGAGGGCAGCGGCCTGAGCGTGCAGTTCAAGACGGTCGAGGACAGGCTCACCCGCTACTACCTGACCGGCCGGGTCCTGGAGGAGCTGGGCGGCGGTTACACCGCGCTGCTCATCTCGCTGACCATGGACGTCGGCTCGCCGTCGCTGCGCCGCAGGCTGCCCAGCGACGAGTCGTCGGTGAAGGCGCTGCTGCGCGCCCTGCACGAGTCCGCGGGGGCGGTGGCCCGGCTCGGGCCGCTGGTGGTCAGCCGCACCCCCGACGCCCTGGTGTGCGCGGTGCTCACCCACTCCCAGAGCATGGAGTTCGACCGGCACGACCTCCTGTCCGACCCGGCGGGGACCACCGCCCGGCTACGGGGGCTGCCGGTGCATCAGTTCTGGGACCTGACGGCCTGGGCGGGCCGGCCCGCCGCCGGGTAGGCCTGGACGCTCACCGTCCCGCCGCTCCCGTCCTCCCGGCCGGCTCCGCCGCCCCTCTCCAGCCTGACCAGCAGCCGCGCCACCGGCCCGCCGGTCGCGGGGTCGAGCTCGACGCACAGCCCGAACCCGTGCTCGGGGTCGAGGAAGACCACGTCCCGCAGCGCCCCGGCGGCCCGTACGGCGGGGCCGGCCGAGTCGGCGTCCTCGGGGTCGTAGAGGGTCTCGTAGATCAGTCTGCGGGCGTACCGGACGAGCGAACCAGCGTCCACGACCCGGCTGCCCACGGCGCCCACCGGCCCCGCGATGGCGATGCCGATGACGCCGCCGCCCTCGCCGCGCACGAAGATCTCCCGTTCGGTCCTCCCCCGGACGGGCTCCCTGCGCACCTGGAGCCCGAAGCCCGCGCCGTCGACGAGGACCGGCACGGGGAAGGGCGCGGGGCGGTCGGAGACCCGGACCTCGCCCGGGGTCACGGTGTAGCCCGGAAGATACAGTTGCAGCCCCTTGACCAGGAGCTTCCACACCGCCCGGCCCGACAATTCGGTACGGAACCCTTCCTCTCCCGACGCCCTCGAAGAACCGAAACCACTGGCCGACACATGACCCATGGTCACCATCGTGGGGTCGTGAACCGTTTCCGCACAAGACTTTCCGGAACGCTCCGAGGAACGGAGAAACCTTCCCCGGACGTTCCGGCCCGCCTCGCGCGGGCTACTCCCGGCCGCGCACCCGCAGGCCTGCCAGCAGTTTCGCGGTGGCCCGCGCCACCTCCTCCACCGCCTCGTCGAAGGCCTCGGCGTTGTGGGCGGCGGGGCTGCGGAACCCGGAGATCTTTCTCACATACTGCAGGGCCGCCGCCCGCACGTCCTCATCGGTGACTTCTTCGGCGTAAGGCGGTCGCAGCGTCTTGATGCTTCTGCACATATCCCCATCATCGGCTAATCGAATGCGCGGTGTGGTGCTTCCCGCCTACGGTTCGATCATGATCGAGCTTTCGGACAAGGAGAAGATCCGCGACTGGTTCCGGCCGGAGGTTCCGGGGCCTCTGATCGGCCCGCACGTGATGCGGACGGGGCACGGCCGGATCCTGGTGGACGACCCCGCCGAGCCGGGAACGGTCCTGGCGGAGACCGGCGGCGGCAACTACGACCTGAGTGGAGACCCGGCGGGGCTCGACTGCGACAAGCTGCCTCACGGCTTCTACCGGACCGACGAGGACTTCGCCCCGCTGCTGGCCGAGCGCTCGGGCGAGCTCCACCGCTGGCCGCGCGTCGTCCACGAACTGACCGGTGAGCCGAAGCCGGTGCCCCACGTGGCCGCCGGCCTGCGCCTCCTGGGCCCCGGCGACACCGCCGGGCTGGAGGCGCTCTCGCCGGAACTGCGGTGGATCACCGAGACGTGGGGCGGGCACGCGGCCGCCGCCGCCTCAGGGCTGGCCGTGGGGGCCTTCGTCCACGGACGCCTGGTCTCCGTGGCCCTCCCCTTCTACTGCGGCGAGCGGTACGAGGATCTCGGCGTCATCACCGAGGCCGGCCACCGCGGGCGCGGGCTGTCCGCCGCCTGCGCCGCCAGGGTCGTCGAGGGCGTCCTGCGCCGGGGACGGCGGCCGTCGTGGTCCACCTCCCCTGACAACCTGGGCAGCCTCCGGGTCGCCGCCAAGCTCGGCTTCCGCCTCGTGCGCGAGGACCACCTGTACGTCACCGGCTTCCCGCCCCCTCCGGCCTCCTGAAGGCGGCTCAGAAGACGCACAGCGCGGCGGTCGCGTCGTCGTGGCGCTTGTGCCGGGGCCAGCGCTGACAGTGCGGATCGCCGAACTCGCTCTCGCGGGTGCGGCGCAGGAGCTCGCCCGGCCCCTCTCCGCCGAGCACCCCCATGAGGTCCTGCCAGCCCAGGAGCCGGAAGCGGTCGGCGAGCCTGGTCGCGCCGTCGGTGAGCAGCGCCGCCCGGCGCAGCGCGCCCGCCGGACGCGCCCCGGTGACGGCGTACGCGGCGGCCCCGGGGTCCGCGGCGGCGTACCGGCGCGCCTGCGCCGTCGACACGACCTCCAGGCTGTCGCCGGAGTCCAGCAGCAGCGTCGAGTCCGCCAGCACCAGATGCTCCACCGCGCCGCGGTGCTCCCGCACCGCCACCACGGTCGCGGCGGGAGTGGCCGGATGGCCCAGGTCACAGGTGCGGACGTGCCGGGCGGCCACCGCGTCGATCGCCCGGCCCAGCAGCGGGCGAAGGCGCTCGCCCCGCTCCTCCGGCCTGCCCGGCGGCTCCTCCAGCAGCCGGGCCAGCAGTTCCAGGCCGAGGGTGCGGGCGTACCAGGCGGTACCGTGCCTGCAGCCCAGATCCGTGCCCGGCGGCAGGCTGCAGCCGTCGAGCACCACCACCGCGCCCTCCGCCGCCGCCACGAAATCCTCGTTCGGCCAGTCCCGTCCCGGAACCGCCTCCGTAGCCCAGCTCACCCGCATGCGTGTCCCTCCTCCTGGGAGAGACGCTGCTTCCGGTGCCGGAGTTCGACTACCGTTCTTCTTTCAGATTCGTGGAAGGGCCCGACCGTGCCAATTCTCTT
This sequence comes from Actinocorallia aurantiaca, assembly GCF_039533685.1. Lineage (NCBI taxonomy): Bacteria > Bacillati > Actinomycetota > Actinomycetes > Streptosporangiales > Thermomonosporaceae > Actinocorallia > Actinocorallia aurantiaca. The sequence continues at coordinate 90,083 of NZ_BAAATZ010000012.1, forward strand.
CGGAGGCTTCAGCCTGCTCCTGCTGGCGCTGTGGATCTACTGCATCTTCGACGTGGTGACCACCGACCCCCGGGACTGCCGGAACCTCCCGAAAATGTTCTGGCTGCCCATCGTGCTGGTGCTGCCGGACCTCGGGTCGATCGCCTGGCTGATCGCGGGCCGCCCGCGGATCGTCGCCCACCCGCCCGAGCGCGCGGAGCGGGCCGTGCCGGTGCCGCCCGACGACGACGAGGAGTTCCTGCGCGGCCTGCGCGAGCGGGTCGAGGAGCAGCGGCGCAGGGCGCGCGAGGGGCAGGACCCGTCCGACGATCAGGACTGACCTCTTCTCAGGGGCGCGCGGCCAGCGGCAGCAGGACCGCCGACGGATGCGCCGGGCCGTGCAGGACCTCCTGGCGCTGGACGACCAGCCGGGCGGCCGAGCCGAGCGGCTCGCCGCCGCCGGTGTTGCGCGCGAACCTCGGATGCGCGCCGCTCGCCACCTGAACGCGCAGCCGGTGCCCCGCCTCGAACCGGTGGGCGGTGGGCCACAGTTCGATCTCGACCTCGCGGACGCCGTCCTTCGCGGACGGGTCCGGGACGAGCCTGCGCAGCCCGTCGCAGACGTTGACCGAGCGGCCCCGGGCGTCCACATCGCAGAGCCGGACCAGCAGATCGGTGTGGCCGGCGTCCGAGCGCAGGTACACGCGCGCCGAGACCGGGCCGACGATCTCCAGGTCCTCGGCGAGCGGCTCGCCGGTGAACAGCAGGACGTCGGCGCGCTCCTCGACCTCGCGCTGGTCCCGGGGGCCCGCGCCCGAGCCGAGGAGCGGGCCGCCGACGCCCGGGGTGGGGTCGGCGGGGTCGTAGACGAAGGCCGAAGGCGGGCCGTCCTCCGGTTCGTCCGCGGCCAGGACGCCGCCCGGATGCAGGTGGAAGGCGGTGGGCGTCGCGGGCGGCGGCCAGTCGGCGTAGTCCCGCCACTCCCCCGCTCCCTGGACGTACAGGCGGACGGGCGCCCGCCTGCGGGGCTCGCCGCGCAGGGACGTGCCGAACCACTCCAGCGCGTCCCGGACCGCCGCGCCGAACAGGCCCGGGGACGTGTGGCTCCACGGCCCCACGGTCAGCTGGGGGGAGCGTCCCGCGTCGCGCAGCGCGCGGTAGTCCTCCAGCTGGGAGGCGAGGAACAGGTCGTGCCAGCCGCCGACCATGCTCACCGGCGCGGTGACCTCCGCGACGCGGGCGCGGTGGTCGCGTTCGGGCACCCAGTACGGGTCGTCCGGCTCGGCGTGCTCCAGCCACTCCTGGAACCAAAGGACGGCCCGGCCGAGGACGGCGGTGTCGGCGCCGTTCAGAGGGAGCACGTCGAACGCCCGCTCCAGCCGCCCGCCGCCGAAGAGACTCCGTACTCGGGCGCGCGGGCCTTCCGACCGCTGCCGGGCCATCATCGCCGACCACGACAGGCAGCCGCGCAGGGTGAAGGCGCCGCCGAGGTAGGTCTGGTCACGGAACTGGGAGGCGGTGACGAACGGGGCCATCGCCGAGAGCCGGTCTCCGGCGTCGGGGGCGAGCGCCCACTGCGCGTAGCCCAGGTAGCTCGGGCCGAAGGTCACGACCCTGCCGTTGAACCAGGGCTCCTTCTCCAGCCAGGCGAGGGTGTCCAGGCCGTCGCGGCGCTCGTCGCCGAACGGGTCGAACTCGCCGCCGGAGCGCTCGGTGCCGCGCACCGCCTGGATCAGCACCTGGTGGCCGCGTTCGGCGAACGTCCGCCCGGCGAGCAGGGCGACCCAGCCGCGCCGCCCGTAGGGGCTGCGGACCAGGACGGTGGGCGCTCCCGGCGTCCGGCGCGGCAGGTACAGGTCGGCCGCGAGCTCCACGCCGTCGGACATCGGCACCGCGAGGCCGCGGCGGACCTCCACGTCCCGGGTGAGGGCGGGAGGCAGCCCCAGAAGGCGTTCGGTGACCCTGCTGACGGTCGACATGGGGCTAATCAAACCATTCGTCCGGAAAATACTGACCTATTAAACGAGCGTTGTGAGGTTTCCGGTGAAGTCGATGGCCCGGAGGATGCCCACTGCGTAGGGTGGCCCTGCACAGGCCCTTCCCCCCTCTGCGTCAGCTAGGAGCTAGCGTGGCCGACGAGCAGGCGCCACCCGGCATCGACATCCACACCCCGAGCTTCGCGCGGGTCTACGACTACTTCCTCGGCGGCAAGGACAACTTCGCCTCCGACCGGGAGGTCGCCGACCTCGTCATCCAGCTCGTGCCCGAGGCGCCCGTCGTGGCCCAGGGCAACCGGATCGCGATCGAACGGGCCGTACGGTACCTGGCGGAACGCGGGGTCACCCAGTTCGTCGACATCGGCTCCGGGCTCCCCACCGCCAGCAACGTGCACCAGTACGCCACCGAGACGCACCCCGGGGCGAAGGTCGTCTACGTCGACAACGACCCCATCGTGCTCGCGCACGGACGGGCGCTGCTCACCGAGGACGGGGTCGCCGCGTTCATCCAGGGCGACCTGTACGAGCCGGAGAAGATCTTCACCGATCCGCGCCTCACCGACCTCATCGACCTCGGCGAGCCGGTCGGGCTCATCCTCGCCGCGATCATCCACCACGTGCCCGACGAGAACGACCCGCGAGGCGTCGTCATGCGCCTGCACGAGTTCCTCCCGCCCGGCAGCCACATCATGCTCACCCACCTGCACGACTCCGGGGACGACCCCCGGGTCGCCGAGGCCAGGAAGATCCTGCAGTCGGGCCTGGGCGGGTCCCACTTCCGCGGCGCGGAGCAGATCCTGTCCTTCATGGACGGCCTGACCGTCCTGGAGCCCGGCGTGACCGCCTGCACCGCCTGGCGCCCGGACGGCCCCGCCGGAGAGCCGGAGCACCCCCTGCACGACCAGATGGCCGCCGTCCTCGGACGCAAGGACGCCTAACGCGCGGGCGTCACGGTGATCTGGTCGCCCCGGACCGTCACCGAGACGCCGGGCTCGATGTCCTTGACTGTGCCCTCCTTCGAGGTCGTCACCCTGGTCCGGTCTCCGACCGTCACCTCGACGGTCCGGCCGTCGGCGGTCCTCACCTCGACGGTGCCGCCGGAGACCCTGCTGACGGTGCCCGACGTGAGGCCGCCGCCTCCCGGGAAGCCTCCCCCGCCGGGGAAGCCGCCCTGACCCGGGCCGCCTTGTCCCGGCCGGCCCTCCTGGTCCTGCCGGCCGCCCTGCCCGGGGAGACCGCGCCGCCCCTGGTCCTGGGCCGCGGCGGGCCGCGCGTCGTCACCGCCGCCCCACGCCTTGTCGGCGTGGACGCCGCCGATGAACCCCGCGACCGCCACCACACCCGCGCCCAGGCACAACGTGACCATGGGGAGTCCCGCCCGGGGCGGGTGGGCGGCGAGCGCCTCCTCGAGGGACTCCTCGAAGGGAGGCTCGTCCAGTAGTTCCTGCGGACTCATCGGCTCCGGCATGGGACGCAGGATCCGGCCGCCGTCTGGGGAAATCCTGATCGGCGAATGAGAGGACGATGAGATCAGCCGGTCTTCACCTCGACGGTGACCGGCGCCCCGACCCTCGTCTCGGCGGGGGTCCGGTTCAGGGAGACCAGCACCTGGTAGCGCACCACGCTGGTGGAGGAGGCCTGGAAACCCCCGCCCGGACCGGCCGCGGCCGTGGCGGAGGAGGAGACCGGGACCGGGGAGACCGAGATGATCTTTCCGCCGACCTCCTCGTCCAGCGAGTCGAAGACGACCGTCGCCTTCTGGCCCTTCTTCAGCCTGGAAGTGTCGGCCTCGCTGAACTCGGCGCTGATCCGCAGGTGCGCGCCGTCCGTCAGGGTGAACACGGTCGTACCGGGCTGGACCTCCGCGTCCACGGTGCCGGACAGGGCGGTGATCGTCCCGGCGAAGGGGGCGTGGACCTTCGTCCCGGCCACCTCCCGCTGCGCCTTGGTGTAGGCGTTCTTGGCCTTCACCAGGGCGGCGTAGGCCTCGGCCGTCGTCTGGACGGCGCCCGTCCGGCCCTGCGATCCGTTGCCCGACCCCTGCGTGCCCTGCCCCTGGCCGTTGTTCGCGCCCGGGGCGTCCGAGTCCTTGTCGTCTTCGGACGACGCCGTCAGGTTCTTGCCGGACTTGACGTCCTCGTAGTCGTCCTGCGCCGCGACATAGGCGGTGTAGGCCGCCGAGAGGTTCTCCCGGGCGACGGTGGAGTCGACCGTTCCCAGCAGGTCGCCCTTGGCGACCTTGTCCCCCGCCTTGACGTTCAGCTTGGTGATCACGCCGCCGGTGGTGAACGCGAGCTCGCGCACCCGCGAGCTCTGCACCGTCCCCGAAGCCGAGACGGTGTCGCCGGTCGACACCTGGACGGCCGTGGCGGAGGCGGACGGGGCGGCCGCCGCCGGGGCGGAGTCCGGGCCGTCGCCGCCGGAGCAGCCCGCCAGGCCCGTACCGGCGAGCACCAGGCTCAGCACTCCGCCCGCGACGGCGGTCTTCTTCCTCGTGAGCTTCATCGCCCCTCAGCCGCCGTCCTGCGGCCGGTCGCCCGGTCCGCCCTGGCCGTCCTGCGGGGCCTGGGGCCGCAGCGAGGCGCAGGCCTTCATGGCCTCCTGCATCTCCGCGGACATGCTGGGGCCGCCCGAAGGACGGCCGGACGGCCTGCCGGAGGGCCGGTCCGTCGGGTTCCCGGACGGGCGGTCGGTGGGCCTGCCGGACGGCCGGCCGCCCATGCCGCCTTCGGGCATCGTCACGCCCTTCTCCTTCAGGCAGTCCTGGAAGGCGGACATGTCGGCGCCGTTACCGCCGTCGCCGGACTTGTCGTCGTCTCCGCCGCACGCGGAGGTGAACAGCAGGGCTCCCGCCAGCGTGACACCGCCGGCCAGTCGAATGAGCTCGTTCATCGGGGGGTCTCCTCAATTTCCGTTCTGGGGCCTCATGCCGCCGAATCCGCCCGTACCGCCGCCTTCGGTGACGGTGGAGGCGGTGACCGTGCCGTCGTCCGCCGCCTCGCCCTGGACGACGACGCTCGCGCCGGACTCCAGGTCCTTCGCCGAGCCCTCCTCGCTCAACGTGACCTTGGTGTCGCCGCTGGTCTTGACCTGCACCGTCTGCCCGTCGGAGGTCTTCACGTAGATGACCCCGTCCTTGACCTCGGCGACCGTCCCTGAGGTCAGGCCGCCGGACGGCCCGCCCGGCCGCCGGCCGTCCTGGCCGCGCTGACCGTTCTGTCCACCGCCCGCGGCCGCCGGGGCCCCACCGGACTCCTCCGCGCCCCAGGTCTTGTGCGCCTGGATCCCGCCGACGAATCCGGCGACCGCGATGACGCCCGCGACGAGGACGGCCGTCAGGCCCGGCCTCGTCCGCCTGGGCACGGCCTTCAGCTCGGTGTTCAGGTCGCCCTGGAAGGGGCTCACGTCGAGCACGGTCTCCTCCGGGTCGTCGCTCCGGTGCCGCGCCTCATTGATCGCGTTCATAGGTCTCTCACTCGTGTCGCAGGGCTTCGATGGGCCGCAGGTTGGCCGCCCGGTTCGCGGGATAGCTGCCGAAGAACAGGCCGATGACCACCGACACGCCCAGGGCCAGGAAGACCGAGGACGGCACGATCACCGGCTCCACGCCGACGATCTCGAACCGGCTCCCCGCGATGCCGACGGCGACCCCGAGGATCCCGCCGAGGAGCGACAGGATCGTCGCCTCGATGACGAACTGGCCGAGGATCGCGCTCTTGGGCGCGCCGATCGCCTTGCGGATGCCGATCTCGCGGGTCCGCTCGGTCACCGTGACGAGCATGATGTTGGTGACCCCGATGCCGCCGACCAGGAGGCTGATCGCGGCGACCGCTCCCAGCAGCACCGTGAAGGTCTTGTTGGAGTCGGCGACCGCCAACTGGACCGTCGCCTGGTTGTAGACGGTGAAGTCCGTCGTCGAGCCGGTGATCCCGTGCCGCTGGTTCAGGATCGAGGTGATCTCCGACTGCGCGGCGTCGACCACGTCGGCGCTCCTGGCCTGGACCACGATCTGGCTGAGCGAGCCGTAGCTGGTGAGCGTGCCCTGGACCGCCGTGATCGGCGCGATCGCGACGTCGTCGGCGTCCTGGAAGCCGCTCGACGACGATCCCGCCTCCGTCAGCATGCCCACGACCGTGAAGAACACGCCGTCCACGTTGATCTTCTTGTCCAGCGGGTCGACCCGGCCGAAGAGCTCCTCGGCGACGGTCTTGCCGAGGAGCACGACCTTCTTCGCGGCGTCGACGTCCTGCCGGGTGAACAGGCTCCCGGAGCTCAGGCTCTTGCTCGTGGCCTTCAGGTAGCCGGGGTAGGTGCCGACGAACTGGCTGATGGCGTGGCTCGTGCCCTCGTAGGTGGTGGTCACGGAGCTGGCGTTCACTACGGGGGAGGCGCTTTCGACGTTCGGCGCGTTCTTCGGGTCGACCAGGGCCTGTGCGTCCTCGATGGTCAGCTTCTTGGCCTGGGTGCGCGGCCCGCTCTCGGTGGACTGCCCCGGCGCGCCGGGGAAACCGCCTCCGCCTCGTCCGCCGCCGTCTCCGCCCCGACCGCTGGTGGACGAGGAGACGGTGAGCGTGCCCGCGCCAAGCGAGGAGATGCTGTCGGCGATCTGCAGGGACGACCCGTTGCCGACCGCGACGAGCAGGATCACCGAGGCGACGCCGATGAGGATGCCCAAGGTGGTCAGCGAACTGCGCAGCTTGTTGGCGCTCAGCCCGCGCAGGGCGAAGCGGAGGACCTCGTAGAACCTCACTGGACTCCCCCGGCCTGCAGGAGCCGCGGCGGCGGGCCGTCGACCGGCGCCTGCCTGCTGTCCTCGACGATGTCGCCGTCGACCAGCCTGAGCACCCTCTTGGCCCGCGCCGCGACCTCGTCCTCGTGCGTGATCAGGGCGATCGTGCGGCCCGAGGCCGACACCCGGTCCAGGATGTCGAGCACGTCCTCGGTGGACCTGGTGTCGAGGTTCCCGGTGGGCTCGTCCGCCAGCAGCAGGGACGGGGAGGTGGCCAGCGCGCGGGCCACCGCGACCCGCTGCTGCTGGCCGCCGGACAGCTCGTTCGGCTCGTGGCCGACCCTGTCCCCCAGGCCGACCAGCTCCAGCGCCGCCAGCGCGCGCCTGCGCCGTTCGGCGGGCTTGGCCCCGCCGTAGGCCAGCGGGAGCTCGACGTTGGCCAGGGCGCTCATCCTGGGGATGAGGTTGAAACTCTGGAAGACGAACCCGATCTTGCGGTTGCGCAGGATCGACAGCTGGTGCTCCTGCAGGGAGCCCACGTCGGTGCCGTCAAGCAGGTAGCGGCCGGCGGTGGGCACGTCCAGGCAGCCCAGGATGTTCATCAGGGTCGACTTGCCGGAGCCGGACCGGCCCATGATCGCCACGTAGTCCCCGCGCTCGACTCTCAGAGTGATGCCACGCAGGGCGTGGACGGTCGTCTCGGCCGGGCCGTGGCCTCCGTAAATTTTCGTGACGCCGCGGATGTCCAGGACCGCGGGTGTGCCGGGGGTCATCGGCCGCCTCCCGGTCGGCCGCCCATGTTGCCGCCGCCGAACCCGCCGCCCAGTCCTCCGCCAGGCATGTTCCCGCCGGTGCCGGAGGTGGAGGTCGAGGTGGCCAGCCGGACCTGGTCGCCCTCCTCGAGCCCGGACTTGATCTCGATCCCGATGGTGCCGGTGATCCCGGTGGTGACGGTCCTGACGACCGGCTTGCCGTTCTCCAGGACCGTCACGGTGCTCTGCCCTCCTGCGGTGCTGACCGCCGCCGCCGGCACGTAGAGGACGTCGGAGGCCTCGGAGACCGTCACGGTGGCCGTCGCGGTCTGGCCGATCCGCACCTTGGCGGGCTTGCCGGTCAGCGTGATGGTCACGCCGAAGGAGACCACGTTGTCGGTCGTGGTCGGCTGGGTGTCGATCTGGGTGACCTTGCCGTCGGCGGTGACCCCGCTGAGCGCGCTGAAGTTGATCGTGGCGCTCTGGCCGACCTCCAGCTTGGTGGTGTCAGCCTCGGTGAAGGAGCCGTCCATCTTCAGCTTGGAGGGGTTGGCGATCTCGATGAACCCGCTGGAGGAGCCGGAGGAGGTGTTCGCGCCGTTGCCCGAGCCCGAGGAGCCGGAGGCGGAGCTGCCCACCGTCCCGTTGACGGCGGTGACCGTGCCGGCGAAGGGAGCGCGGATGACGGTCCCGTCCAGTGCCCGCTGGGCGCTCTTGACGGCGTTCTGCGCCTGCACGTAACCGGCGTAGCCCTGCGTGGTGGCGGTGTCCCCGTCCTCGGCCACGGCCAGGTTCGCCTTGGCGGCGTTCAGGTCCTCCAGCGCCTCGGTCTGGTCGAGGACCGCCAGTTCGGCGCCCTTCTCGACCCTGTCCCCGACCTTGACGTAGATCTTCTTCACGGTGCCGGACCCGCTGAAGTTCAGCGCGCTGGTCTTGGCGCTCTCCACCGAGCCGGAGGCCGACACGGACTCGGTGAGGTTCCCCCGGGAGACCGCGACGGTCCGGGATGCGGAGACGGGTTCTTTCCCGTCCGCCTCCAGGAAAAGATAGGCGACGCCGATGCCCCCGACCAGCAACACGCCCAGCGTGCCGTTGACCAGGACGCCCCGGCGTTTGAGGAGGGATTTCATGTCGCCAGAGCCTGGTGGCGGCGTCTGGGGCGAGGGTGACGCGAACGTGAGAGTCAGATGAGATCCAGGAGATCTCCCGCCTTCGAGCCCCGGCAACAGGGTTCAGAACCCTCCTGCCGGGGCATGACGACCTCTTTGATTTGACCGCGCCGGTCTACTCGGACGGCCGGTCGCGCAGCATGCAGGTCAGCCGCGCGGTGCAGACCCGGCGGTCCCTGTCGTCGGTGATCACGATGTCGTAGGTGGCCAGCGTCCGGCCGCCGTGGACGCGGGTGGCCACGCCGGTCACGAAGCCCTCGGTGGCCGACCGGTGGTGGGTGGCGTTGATCTCCACGCCGACGGCGATCCGCCCCTGCCCGGCGTGCAGCGCCGACCCGACCGAGCCCAGCGTCTCGGCCAGCACGCACGAGGCGCCGCCGTGCAGCAGCCCGTAGGGCTGGGTGTTGCCCTTCACCGGCATCCTGCCGACCACCCGTTCGGGCGTGGCCTCCACGAACTCGATCCCCATGCGGTTCCCGAGGTCCCCCATCGAGTCTCCGCCCATCTCTTCCAGCAACTCCTGGTGCTCGTTCTCCACGCCCGCCCAATCTCCTGGCAATCGGTCCGGCCGCAAGCCGGAAAAGTGTCCGGACCCGAGACTAAAGCCTGCCCCTCGGAGCCCGATGCGCAGGTCGGAACAGTCCGGTGCACAAGTCGAAGACGCCGGAAACTGTCCCCCCGGCGGATTAGGCTCTGAGTGTGGCTACTTCGGAACCGACTGAGACCCTGCTTCTCCTCGACGGGCACTCGCTTGCCTATCGGGCGTTCTACGCCCTTCCGGTGGAGAACTTCTCCACCACCACGGGGCAGCACACCAACGCCGTGTTCGGCTTCACGTCGATGCTGGTGAACGTGCTGCGGGACGAGAAGCCCAGTCATGTGGCGGTCTGCTTCGACCGGTCGGAGCCGACCTTCCGGCACACCGCCTACAGCGAGTACAAGGCCGGGCGGGCCAAGACGCCGGACGAGTTCCACAGCCAGATCCAGCTGATCTGCGAGATGCTGGACACATTGAAGATCAGGCACCTGTCGGTGTCCGGGTTCGAGGCCGACGACCTCATCGCCACGCTGGCGACGCGCGCCACCGCGGCGGGCATGCGCACCCTGGTCGTCACCGGCGACCGGGACGCCTTCCAGCTCGTCGACGACAAGGTCACCGTGCTCTACCCGGTCAAGGGCGTCTCGGTGCTGGCCCGGATGGACCCCGAGGCGGTCACCGCCAAGTACGGGGTGCCGCCTCAGCGCTACCGCGAGCTGGCCGCCCTCGTCGGCGAGACCAGCGACAACCTGCCCGGGGTGCCGGGGGTCGGGCCGAAGACCGCGGCCAAGTGGCTGCTGGCGTACGACGGGCTGGACAACCTCGTCGCCCGGGTCGACGAGATCAAGGGCAAGGCCGGGGAGAGCCTGCGCGAGCACCTGGGCCAGGTCCTGCGCAACCAGCAGCTCAACGAGCTGGACACCGACGCCCCGCTGGAGGCCGACCCCGCCGCGCTGAACATCGGCGAGTGGGACCGGCAGGAGATCCAGGCCCTGCTCGACACCCTGGAGTTCCGGGGCGAGCTGCGCGAGCGCCTGTTCAACACGCTCTCCGAGCACGCCGGCGTGGAGGCCGCCGAGACCGGGGAGGGCTTCACCGTCGAGCTGACCCGGGCCGCGGAGGGCGAGCTCGCCGCCTGGCTGGCCGCCCACGGCCGCGAGGGCCGCACCGGCGTCGCGGTCTCCGGCCGCTGGGGCCGGGGCGCGGGCGAGCTGACCGCGGTGGCGCTGGCCTCCCCCTCGGGCGCCGCCGTGCACTTCGACCCGGCGCTGCTGTCCCCCGAGGACGAGCGGGCCTTCGCCGGCTGGCTGGCCGACCCCTCGGCGCCCAAGGCGATGCACGACGCCAAGGGCCCGAGCCTGGCGTTCGCGGCGCGGGGCCTGTCCCTGGCCGGGCTCACCAGCGACACCGCCCTGGCCTGCTACCTGGTCGCCCCCGACCAGCGCTCCTACGAGCTGGGCGAGCAGGTGCTGCGCTTCCTGCACAAGGAGCTGCGCGAGGAGGCCGAGCAGTCCGGCCAGCTGACCCTGGACGGCGCCGACGAGGACACCGCCGCCCAGGACCTGGCGGTCCGCGCCCGGGCCGTGGCGGCCCTCGCCACCGAGCTCGACGCCGAGCTGGAGCGGCGCGGCGCGGACCGGCTGCTGCACGAGCTGGAGCTGCCGCTGGTCGACATCCTGGCCCGGATGGAGCGGGCGGGCATCGCCATCGACCACGACCACCTGGCGGGCCTGTCGGCGTCGCTGGGCGGCCAGGCCAAGGAGGTCGAGCAGAGCGCCTTCGACGCCGTCGGGCGCGAGTTCAACCTGGGCTCGCCCAAGCAGGTGCAGCAGGTGCTCTTCGACGAGCTGGGCCTGCCCAAGACCAAGCGCACCAAGACCGGCTACACCACCGACTCCGAGGCGCTCACCGGCCTGCTGGAGAAGAACGCCCACCCGGTGCTGGAGCACATCCTGCGCTGGCGGGAGGTCGCCAAGCTCAAGTCGATGGTGGACTCGCTGATCCCGCTGGCCGACGAGACCGGCCGGATCCACACCACCTTCAACCAGACGGTCGCGGCCACCGGGCGGTTGTCGTCCACCGACCCGAACGTGCAGAACATCCCGGCCCGCACCGAGGAGGGGCGCCAGATCCGCGCCGCGTTCACCGTCGGCGAGGGCTACGACACCCTCCTCACCGCCGACTACAGCCAGATCGAGCTGCGGATCATGGCGCACCTGTCCGGCGACGAGCAGCTGATCGAGGCGTTCGTGTCCGGCGCGGACTTCCACACGATCACCGCGGCCAAGGTCTTCGCCCTGGAGCCCGACCAGATCACCCACGAGCTGCGCAGCAAGATCAAGGCGATGAACTACGGCCTGGCCTACGGCCTGTCGGAGTACGGCCTGTCCCAGCAGCTGCGCATCCCCCCGGCCGAGGCCCGCGCCCTGAAGGAGGGCTACTTCGAGGTCTTCGGCGGGGTCCGCGACTACCTGGCCTCGGTGGTGGCCGAGGCCCGCGGCGACGGCTACACCTCCACCATCCTGGGCCGCCGCCGCTACCTGCCGGACCTCAACTCCGACAACCGCCAGCGCCGCGAGATGGCCGAGCGCATGGCCCTCAACGCCCCCATCCAGGGTTCGGCGGCCGACATCATCAAGGTCGCCATGATCAGGATCGACGCCGCCCTCCGCGACGCCGGCCTGAAGTCCCGCATGCTCCTCCAGGTCCACGACGAGCTCATCTTCGAGGTCTGCTCGGACGAACTGGAGACCCTCAAGGCCCTCGTCCGCACCGAGATGGACGGCGCCTACCAGCTCCGCGCCCCCCTGGCCGTGGCCATGGGCACCGGCCGCACCTGGTACGACGCCGCCCACTGACCCGCCGGAGTGCGGCCCGCCCGGTCCTCCGCCGGGCGGGCCGCGGGCCGGGGCCGATTCACCGGCCCGCCGTTTCAGACCCCCGCCTCATGGAAAGATCTTGTCTCAGTGTGAGGTACGGGGGTTCCCGCCGATCGGGTCCCGGCTGTCCCCCGGACTTTGCGCGAGACGGTCGCGGGTCGCTAACGTGGCCGTATCGGGGTCTGGAAGCGCCGAGTAGATAACGCACACCTTCGGGGAAGGGGTGTGCGGCCCCAAAGGCGCTTCCAGGCCCTTGTCCGGTCCTGCCCCCCGCACCGACCAGATCGGCCCCCCATGAGCCTCCCCTCTGGTTCCTCGCCGTCTCGCCTGCTCGTCGCTCTCACGCTGTGCTGCGGTGTGCTGTCCGGCTGCGCCGCGGAGAAGGAGGGCTCCCCGGGGCCCGAGGTCTACCAGCAGGCCCCGCGGCCCGTCCGCGACGGGGAGCGGGCCGTGCGCGCCCCCGCGAGGAACAGCGGGGAGCTGCTCTTCCAGGTGCTGGGGGTGAGCGACGGGATGGCGCGGACGACCGGCAGCCACGCCGAGGTCGACGCCGTACGCGGCCAGTACGTCCGGGTCCGGGTGCTGGTGGAGAACCTGGGCCGGACCAGCAGTGAAGTGGACCTCCGGGAGCAGCGGCTGGTGACCTCCGGCGGGTTCTTCTCCCCCGACGGGCCGACCATGACGCTCAAGCGCCAGCCGCTCCGCCCGGAGCTGGGCGGGGGCGTCCGGCTGGAGTTCGACCTCTGGTACGACATCCCGGCCGGGCTCCGGCCGAGCGGCATGGTGCTGCTGGGCAGCACCCCCTACACGACGAGCCCGCCCCCCGCCGCCGAGATCTCCCTGGGCTGAGGGATCTCGGGGACGGGGGGCGGGAGGGGCCTTCCGTCGCCCGCGGCCGGGAGCGGCGCTCACAGGACCTTGGAGAAGAACTCCCGGGTGCGGGGGTGGCTCGGATTCGCGAGGACCTCGCTCGGGGTCCCCTCCTCCACGACGACGCCGCCGTCCATGAAGACCAGGGAGTCGCCGACCTCGCGGGCGAAGCCCATCTCGTGGGTGACGACCACCATGGTCATGCCGTCGGCCGCCAGCTGCTGCATGACGGTCAGGACCTCGCCGACCAGCTCGGGGTCGAGTGCCGAGGTCGGCTCGTCGAAGAGCATCAGGGCCGGGTCCATGGCCAGGGCGCGGGCGATGGCCACCCGCTGCTGCTGGCCGCCGGACAGCTGGGACGGGTAGTTGCCGGTCTTGCCGCCCAGCCCGACCTGGTCCAGCAGCTCCTCGGCCCGCGCGCGGGCCTCGGACCTGGACCGCCGCTTGACCCGCAGCGGCGCCTCCATGACGTTCTCCAGCGCGGTCATGTGCGGGAACAGGTTGAACCGCTGGAACACCATGCCGATCTCACGGCGCTGCTCGGCGACCTCGCGGTCCTTCAGCTCGTACAGCTTGCCGTTCTTCTCCCGGTAGCCGATGAGCTTGCCGTTCACCCACAGCCGGCCGCCGTTGATCTTCTCCAGGTGGTTGATGCAGCGCAGGAAGGTGGACTTGCCCGAACCGGACGGGCCGACGATGCACATCACCTCGCCGGGCCGCACCTGGAGGTCGATGCCCTTGAGCACCTCGACCCGGCCGAAGCTCTTGTGGACGTTCTCGGCCCGCACCATGAACTCGGCCGGGACCTCAGGAGCGTCCTTCCCCACGGGCTCGGTCATCAGTGGTCGCCTTTCATGATCCGCAGCCGCAGCTTCGCCTGTCCGGACGTGCCCGTGCCGCGGGCGAAGCGGCGCTCCAGGAAGTACTGCCCGACGAGCAGCACGCTGGTGAGCGCCAGGTACCACAGGCAGGCCGCGACCAGCATGGGGAAGGTCTGGAACTCGCGGTTGCCGATCGCCTGGAGCTGGAAGAACAGCTCGTTGGTGACCGGCACGTAGGCGACCAGCGAGGTGTCCTTGAGCATCGCGATCGTCTCGTTGCCGGTGGGCGGCAGGATGACCCGCATCGCCTGCGGCAGCACGATCCGCCGGGTGATCTGGAACTTGGACATGCCCAGCGCGGCGGCCGCCTCGGTCTGGCCGGGGTCGACCGACAGGAGCCCCGCCCGGACGATCTCCGCCATGTAGGCGGCCTCCGACAGGGCCAGCGCCAGCAGGCCGGCCATGAACCCGGTCAGCAGGGTCGTGGCGTCCACCGAGAACAGGGTGCCGTTGACGTCGACGCCCAGGAGGTCGGCGAACTGCTCGGTGAAGGGCAGCCCGAAGCTGTACTCCGCGTACAGGATGCCCATGTTGCCGAACAGGATGGCCAGCACCAGCCGGGGCACCGCCCGGAAGAACCAGGTGTAGAGCCAGGCCACGCCGCGCAGGATCGGGTTGTCCGACAGGCGCATGATCGCGATGACGATGCCCATCACGACACCGATGACCATCGCCAGGACCGTCAGCAGGAGCGAGGTGCGGACGCCTTCGATGACCGGGGGCCGGAAGGCGTTGTCCACGATGTAGGACCACTGGAACTTCGGGTTCGTGACGAGCATGTGCACGAACTGGGAGGCCAGCACCAGCAGCACCGCGGCCAGGACCCAGCGGCCGGGGCGCCGGACGGGCACGGCCTGGATGGTCTCAGGCCGTGCCCGCTCCGAGGGTTCTTGCTGCGAGGTCATCAGGAGGCCGGGTCGACCGTCGGGTCGGTGATCCCGCCGGCCTCGACGCCCCACTTCTGCAGGATCTGGGTGTAGGTGCCGTCGGCGATGATCGCCTTGACCGCGTCGGCGTACACCTGGCCCAGCGGCGAGTCCTTCTTCACCACGTAGCCGTAGGGGGCCGCGTCGTAGATCTCACCGAGGAGCGCGAGGCCGGTCGCCTTCTTCACCGCGTAGGCGGCGATCGGCGAGTCGGCCAGGCTGGCGTCCTCCTTGCCGGAGACCACCGCGGAGGTGGCCTGGTCCTGGCCCTGGTACTGGTTGATCTGGATCGCCGGCTTGCCGGCGTCCGTGCAGGCCTTGGAGCGCTTCTCGATGTCCTCGACCTGGACGGTCGCCTTCTGGACGGCGATCTTCTTGCCGCAGGCGTCGTCCGGGTCGATCGTGGAGCCGGCCTTGGCGAACCACTGGGTGCCGGCGTTGAAGTAGCTCACCATCGTCGCCTGCTTGAGGCGCTCGGGGTTGATGGTGAAGGAGGAGACGCCGGTCTCGTACTTGCCGGAGGCGGTGACGCCGGGGACGATGTCGTCGAAGTTGCTGGTCACCCACTCGGTCTTCAGGCCGAGCTTGGCGGCCACCGCGTCGAACAGCTCCACGTCCCAGCCGACGACGGTCTTGCCGTCGGTGTCGAGGTACTCGTTGGGGGCGTAGCTGGAGTCGACGCCGATCTTGATGACGCCGTCGGCCTTGATGTCGGCGGGGACCTTGGCGGCCAGCGCGGCATCGGCGGTGACCGCGGGGGCGGCACCGGTCTGGGGGGTGGTGTCGTCGCTCTCCTTCTCACCGCAGGCGGTGAGACCGAGGGCGCTCACCAGCAGCGCGGCACCCGCGGCGAGGGTGCGGCGGCGGGCGCTAGCGGAAATCACGGTGGGTTCCTCCATATTCATCGGATCTCCATGGATCCAAGGCTCGAACACAATATCCGGGGGTTTTGGAACGGTCGAACCGCAGGTATTACGCCTGCGTTTCCTCTTTGTCTGTATCGTCGGCGGCTTCGCTCTCGCCCGGCTTCTCCACCAGGTCCCCGCCCAGGTAGGCGGCCCGCACCTGGGGGTCGTCCAGCAGGTCGCCGGCCGGGGCGGACTTCACCACCTCGCCGGTCTCCAGGACGTAGGCGCGGTGCGCCAGCTGCAGCGCCTGCTGGGCGTTCTGCTCCACCAGCAGCACCGTCGTGCCCCGCCGGTTGATCTCCTCGATGATCGAGAAGATCTGCTGCACCAGCTTGGGCGCCAGGCCCATGGACGGCTCGTCCAGCAGCAGCACCTTCGGCTTGGACATCAGCGCCCGGCCGATGGCCACCATCTGCTGCTCGCCGCCGGACATGGTGCCGCCCATCTGGTGCCTGCGCTCGGCGAGCCGCTCGAACAGCGAGTACACCTCGGCCAGGTCCTTGGAGATGCCCCCGCCCCTGCGGGTGTAGGCGCCCATGAGCAGGTTGTCCTCGACGGTCATGCCGGGGAAGACCCCGCGGCCCTCGGGCGACTGCCCGATCCCCGCGATCACCCGCTTGTGGCCGGGCATCTTGGAGATGTCCCTGCCGTCGAAGGCGATCCTGCCCGAGGTCAGCTTGCGCAGACCGGAGATCGTCTTGAGCGTCGTCGTCTTGCCCGCGCCGTTGCCGCCGATGAGGGTGACGATCTCGCCCTCGTCGACGGTCAGGGAGATCCCCTTGAGCGCCTCGACCTTGCCGTAGTGGACACGGATGTTCTCGATCTCAAGAAGCATCGGCCGGAGCCCCCAAATACGCCTCGATGACCCGCGGGTTGTTCTGCACCTCGCGGGGCTGCCCTTCTGCGATCTTCTGGCCGAAGTCCAGGACCGCGACCCGGTCGCTGATGCCCATGACCAGGCGCATGTCGTGCTCGATGAGCAGCACGGTCACGCCCGAGTCGCGGATCTTGCGGATGAGCCCCTGCAGGGACTCCTTCTCCGCCGGGTTCATGCCGGCCGCGGGCTCGTCGAGCAGCAGCAGCTTCGGCCTGGTCGCCAGCGCCCGCGCGATCTCCAGCCTGCGCTGGTCGCCGTACGGGAGGTTCTTGGCCGCGTCGTCGCCGCGGTGGGAGACCCCGACGAACTCCAGGAGTTCCCGGGCGAGCTCCCGCCCCTGCTTCTCCTCCCGGCGGTGCCGGGGAAGCCCGATGCCGGCGCTGACGAACCCCGTCCTGTGGTGCGCGTCGGCGCCGACCATGACGTTCTCGACCGCCGACATGTTGTGGAACAGGCGGATGTTCTGGAACGTACGGGCGACTCCGGCCTTGGTGACCTGGTACCGCTTGGTGCCGTCCAGCCGCCTGCCGTCGAACAGGACGCCGCCGTCCGTCGGCTGGTAGACGCCGGTGACCACGTTGAACACCGTGGTCTTCCCCGCGCCGTTCGGGCCGATGACCGCGAAGATCTCACCGGCGTTGACGGTCAGGTCGAGCCCGTTGATCGCGGTGACGCCGCCGAACCTCATGACGATCTGGTGCAGTTCCAGCAGGCCTCCGCGGGGGGTGAGGGAGCCCCCGTCGCCCTTGGCCCTGCCGATCTTGTTCAGGCCCTTCACTTGGCCACCTCGACTTCCACGTCGGCTCCGCCGGGGCCGCCGACCTCGGCGCCCAGCGACCCCATGCCGCCGGTGCCCTCCTTCAGCTCGGCCCTGCGCTGCCGGGACGGCAGCAGGCCCTCCGGCCGCAGCGCCATCATGATCACCAGGGCGGCGCCGAACACCAGGATCCGGTACTCCCCGACGCCGCGGACCCGCTCGGGGATCCAGGCGATGAGGAACGCGCCGACCATCACGCCCGGGATGTTGCCCGACCCGCCGAGCACCACCGCGGCCAGGATGGTGGCCGAGAGGATGAACGGGAAGTCCTTGGGGATGATCGAGGTGGCCTGCGCGCCGTACAGGACGCCGGCCAGGCCGCCGAACGCCGCGCCGATCGCGAACGCCGCGAGCTTGAACTTGAAGGTGGGGACGCCCATCAGCTCGGCGGCGTCCTCGTCCTCCCGGATCGCGGCCCAGGACCGGCCGACCCGGCTGTGCTCCAGCCGCTTGGCGAAGACGATCGTGCCGATGATCGCGAGGAGCATCAGGTAGTAGTAGGGGCGGGTGTCGAGCGCCCCGTAGGTGAACGGCTTGAGCCCCTCCAGGTCCAGGGCCTGGAAGAAGGCGTTGTCGGGGAACTCCCAGTCGGTGAGGTTCGGGGGGTGCGGGATGCCCGCGACGCCGTTCGGGCCGCCGATGGACTCGGTGTTGGTGGCCACGATGCGGATGATCTCACCGAAGCCGAGGGTCACGATCGCCAGGTAGTCGCCGCGCAGCCGCAGGGTCGGGGCGCCCAGCAGGACGCCCGACAGCGCGGCCAGCACCACGCCGACCGTGATGATCTCCCAGAAGCTCCAGCCGAACTGCTTGCCCAGGACCGCCATGGTGTAGCCGCCGACGGCGAAGAAGGCGACGTAGCCCAGGTCCAGCAGGCCGGCCTGGCCGACCACCACGTTCAGGCCGATGGCCAGCAGGATGTACCCGCCGATCGGGTAGAACAGGAGGCTCTGCCAGTCGGAGTGCGGCGACATGAAGGTGCCGAGGTCCTCGTGCGGCAGCAGGAACGCCGCCACGATGAGGAGCAGGTAGACGGTCCAGCGGACGGGACCGCGCTGGACGGCCCACCAGTCCCGCAGGGCGTCCACCCCGGAGCCGACGGGTGCGCTGATCTTTCGTGCGGGCTTCTTGGCCCATTCAATGCTGCTCATACTCGCGCCTGCTGGAGGGATTCACCGAGGATGCCGGTGGGTCGGAACATCAGGACCAGGACCAGGACCGTGAAGGCCACCACGTGCTGCCATTCGGTACCGAGCAGCACCGAGCCGTACATCTCGATCAGGCCGAGCACCATGCCGCCGACCAGCGCGCCGCGCAGGTTGCCGATGCCGCCCAGCACCGCGGCGGTGAAGGCCTTGATGCCCAGCAGGAAGCCGACGAAGTAGTCGGTCTCCTCGAACCTCATCATGTACAGCGCCGCGGCCACGCCGGCCATGGCGCCGCCGATGGCGAAGGTCGCGGTGACGATCCGGTCGATGTTGACGCCCATGAGGACCGAGGTCTCGGGGTCCTGGGCGGTGGCCCGGATGCCACGGCCCAGCTTGGTGCGGTTCACGAACTGGTCCAGGGCGACCATCATGATGACGGCGCCGAGGAAGACGATGAGCTTGTCGTTGCGGACGACGAAGTCGCCGATGGCGAAGACGTCCGCGCGCTCGACGAAGTGCCCCTGCAGCGGGAGCGCGCCCTTGTCCTTGGGCACGTCGAACCACCAGGGGATGAGGACGCGCGCGAAGAGCTGCTGCAGGAAGAGCGAGGCGCCGATCGCGGAGATCAGCGCGGCGAGCCGGGAGGCGCCTTTGCGTCGCAGCGGCCGGTAGGCCAGGAACTCCAGTGCCACGGCGCTGGCCCCCGAGGCCAGCCCGCCGGCCACCGCCAGCACGAGCACCACTCCCACCAGCGTGAATCCGCCGACCCCGGAGAAGCCGAAGAGGTTCACCACGGCGAGCGAGGCGAAGGTGCCGATCATGAAGATCTCGGAGTGCGCGAAGTTGATCAGGCGCAGCACACCGTAGACCATCGTGTAACCGAGTGCGAGCAGCGCGTAGATCGCGCCCAGCGACAGCCCGTCCACCGTCGCCGGCCAGAACTGTGTCAAGAAGTCGTTGAACAAGGTGTGTCACTTTCACGAAGAAGGGCGGGAACCCGGGTGATACGTGCCTTCACGTGGTTCCCGTGTTCCCGCCCCGACCCTGATGCGGCTGGACGTTACGGCTTGGCCGTCTTGGCGTTGCCCAGCAGCGGGAGGGACTCTCCCGTGACCTTGTAGATGTAGACGTCGCCGCCCGACACCTCGCCGTTGGCCTCGAACTTGATCTGCTTGCTCACGCCCGTGAAGTCGGCCGTGCCGATGAACTTCTGGATGTCCTCGGCGGTGGTCGCACCCGACTGGACGGCCTTGATGAACACGGTGGCCGCGTCGTAGGCCTCAGCGGCGTAGATCGCGGTCGGCGCGCTGAACTTGGCCTTGTAGGCCTCGGCGAACTTCTTGCTCGCGTCGCCGGCCGTGCCCTCGGGGTCGATCAGGCAGGGGCAGCCGATGAGGGAGCCCTCGGCGTTCTCGCCGCCGGCGCCCTTGGCCAGGCCCGGGTCGAGCGAGCCGTCGGCGGACAGGAAGGTCGCCTTGACACCGCCCTCGCGCAGCTGCTTGATCAGCTTGCCGCCCTCGGCGTAGTAGCCGCCGAAGAAGATGGCGTCGGGGGCGAAGGCCTTGGCCTTGTTGACGGTCGAGGAGTAGTCCGCGCCGTCCGGGTCGATCGAGTCCGTCTGGGTGGTGGCGCCGCCCTTCTCGGCGTTCGCCTTCACCGTGGCGGCCAGCGGCTGGCCGTAGGTGGACTTGTCGTCGATGACGAAGACCTTCTTGGCCTCGACACCGGTGGTGATGAACTCGCCGATGCCCGCGCCCTGCACGTCGTCGTCGGAGATGACGCGGTGCCAGTACTTCCAGTTGTTCTCCGCCAGGGTGGCGTTGGTGGCGGAGGCGGAGATGCTGGGGATCTGGGCCTCTTCGAGGACCGGGCCGACCTGGGCGGACTCGCCGGAGAAGGCCGGGCCGATCAGACCGACGATCTTGTCCTGCTTGATCGCGTTCTTCGCCAGCGAGACGGCCTGCTCGGGCTTGGCCTGGCTGTCGTAGGGCAGCAGCTTGATCTTGACTTCGGGGTTGGTGGCGTTGTACTCGTCGATCGCGAGCTGCGCCGCGTTCTTGATCGGGAGAACGATGCCCGCGTTCTCGCCGGTGAAGTCACCCATGACGCCGATGCTGACCTCGGAGACGTCACCTCCGGAACCGGAGTCCGAGCCGCCACCGCAGGCGGACAGCGCCAGACTGGCCGCGCCGAGCGCTGCGAGCAGCCGCATCGTGGGGGGTACACGTTTCATGCCGGGTCTCCTTCTCGAACCGCAGCCTCAGCGCTGTCGGTCACATGGGAACGATTGGCCGAAACGTACTCAACCGTTCCCTGGAACACCAGGCCAGCACGGGTCTCCCGACATCGTGATGCAGACTCGTGACCTTGCCGCAATCAAAGAAAAATCTCTGAAATGAGCATTTAACACCAGAAATCGTCCAGACTATTCGGGCTTGATGTCCGAATTAGTCTCTGATGCAGCGGTTTCCAGAACCGCTTCAGCGACCGTCCGCATCGTCAGACGCCGGTCCATCGACGTCTTCTGGATCCAGCGGAACGCCTCCGGCTCGCTCCAGCCGTGCCGCGCCTGCAGGTGGCCCTTGGCCCGGTCCACCACCTTGCGGGTCTCCAGCCGGTCCTTCAGCGAGGTGACCTCCGACTCCAGCTGCCGGATCTCCTCGTAGCGCGAGACCGCCATCTCGATGGCCGGCACCAGGTCGGCCTTGGTGAACGGCTTGACCAGGTAGGACATGGCGCCCGCGGCCCGGGCCCGCTCCACCAGCTCCCGCTGGGAGAAGGCCGTGAGCATGATCACAGGGGCGACGCGCTCCCCCGCGATGCGCTCGGCCGCCGAGATGCCGTCCAGGATCGGCATCTTCACGTCCAGGATCACCAGGTCGGGGCGCAGCTCCGTGGCGAGTTTGACCGCGCTCTCCCCGTCCCCGGCCTCTCCCACGACCAGATAACCGTCCTCTTCCAGCATCTCCTTGAGATCGAGTCGGATCAAGGCTTCGTCTTCCGCGATGACAACTCGCTTGGCGCTCTCACTCACGCACATGAGACTACAAGGAACCGGTACCCTGGTGCCTGCCCGCGGCCGCCCCGGCGGAGCGCGGGCGGGCGCGGCGGACGCCACCGGACGGCCGCCGCGAGGCCCCAATACTCCAACCGGCAGAGAGGGCGGTCTCAAACACCGCACAGTGTGGGTTCGAATCCCACTTGGGGCACCGAACACCGCGAGCCGCTCACCACGGGTGAGCGGCTCTCGGCCTCCCGGGATCAGGAGGCGATCGCGTCCCCCAGCCGGTGCACGCGAAGCGAGTTGGTGGAGCCGACCGTCCCGGGCGGCATGCCCGCCACGATCACGATGAGGTCGCCCTTCTGGCAGCGGCCGATCTCCAGCAGGGACTGCTCGACCTGGGCCACCATCTCGTCGGTGTGGTCGACGTGGGGCACCAGGAAGGACTCCACGCCCCAGGTCAGGGAGAGCTGGCTGCGGGTGCGCTCGACCTCGGTGAAGGCCAGCAGCGGGATGGGGCTGCGGTAGCGGGCCAGCCGGCGGGCGGTCTCCCCCGACATGGTGAAGGCCACCAGCGCCTTGGCCCCGACGATCGCGCCGACCTCGGCGGCGGCCCGGGCGAGCGCGCCGCCCACCGTCTCGGGCACCCGGTCCAGGGTGGAGTCGGCGTGGAGGGTCGCCGCCTCGGCCGCGACGGCGATCCGCGACATCGTCTGGACCGCCTCGATCGGGTACTGGCCGACCGCGGTCTCGCCCGAGAGCATCACCGCGTCCGCGCCGTCGAAGATCGCGTTGGCCACGTCGCTGGCCTCGGCCCTCGTCGGCCGGGCCGCGCTGATCATCGACTCCAGCATCTGGGTGGCCACGATCACCGGGTGCGCCTTCTCCCGGCACAGCTCGATGGCGCGCTTCTGCACGATCGGGACCTGCTCCAGCGGCAGCTCCACGCCCAGGTCGCCGCGGGCGACCATGACGCTGTCGAAGGCGTCGACGACCTCGGGGAGGGACTGCACCGCCTGCGGCTTCTCGATCTTGGCGATCAGGGGGACGCGGACGCCCTCCTCCTCCATGATGCGGTAGCACTCCTGGGCGTCGGCGGCGTCGCGCACGAACGACAGCGCGACCATGTCGACGCCGATCCGCAGCGCCCAGCGCAGGTCCGCCTCGTCCTTCTCGGTGAGGGCGGGGACGCTGACGGCGACGCCGGGCAGGTTCAGCCCCTTGTTGTCGGAGACCATGCCGCCGACGACCACCCGGGTGAGCACGCGCGGCCCTTCGACCGCCGTGACCTCCAGGGCGACCTTGCCGTCGTCGATGAGGACGGTGTCGCCGGGGACGACGTCGCCGGGCAGGCCCTTGTAGGTCGTGGAGACCTCCCTGCGGCTGCCGGGGACCTCCTCGGTGGTGACGGTGAAGTCGTCGCCCACGTTGAGGCGTACCGGCCCGTCGGGGAAGCGGCCCAGCCGGATCTTCGGCCCCTGCAGGTCGGCCAGGACGCCGACGGCCCTGCCGGTGGCCTCCCCCGCCTCGCGCAGGTAGCGGTAGACCTGTTCGTGCTGCTCGTGCGACCCGTGGCTCATGTTCAGCCGCGCCACGTCGATCCCGGCCTCCACGAGGGCCTTGATCTGCTCGCGGCCGGAACAAGCCGGTCCGATGGTACTGACGATCTTCGCTCGACGACTCACGTTCTCCACCCTAGGTAGTTACCGGGCAGTATGCGCATCTTCCCTGCCAGGGATCACCGTCTGTTCACCGAGAACTTCTCCCTGTGGTCTAGACCATGACCTTCGGGCCCGGAACCTCGTCCGCCTCGCGCGGCACCAGGAGCGCGCCGCGCAGGCCCACGGCCAGGGCCGCCAGCGCGACGGCGACCGGCGGCACGAAGAAGGCCGGCGCCGCGCCCAGGCGGTCCACCAGCTGGCCCGAGAGCGCGGCGCCCAGCGCGATCCCCAGCGCGATGGAGCCGTTCAGCCAGGTGTATGCCTCGGTCCTCGCCTCGGCCGACACCAGGGCGTCCAGCAGGGTGTAGCCGGTGATGACGCAGGGGGCGATGACCAGGCCGGCCACCGCCGCGGCCCCGTACATCAGGCCCAGGGAGCCCACCAGGGCCGGTCCCAGCAGGGCGGCTGCCAGCAGGCTCAGCAGCAGGAGGAGCCGGGACGGCCGGCCGGCCGCCGAGCGCAGGCCGCCGTAGACGAGGCCGCCGACGAGGCTGCCCGCGGAGAAGGTGCCGAAGACGGTCCCGGCCGCGCTCGGATCGCCCAGTTCGGCGGTCAGGGCGGTGATGCCGACCTGGAGGCTGCCGAAGACCGTCCCGACCCCCAGCATCGCGCCCGCCAGCAGGGGGACCCCCCGCCTGCCCAGGACCACCGTTCGCGAGGCCCCCGGGACGGCGGGGACGGGAACGGGGGCGCCGTGCCGGACGGCCGCGAAGAACAGGGTGCCCGCCAGCACCATCACCAGGGCCAGGGACAACCCCCAGACGGGGCTGTAGGCGGTGGCGATCGGCAGGAGCAGCAGGGGCGCGAGGGTGAAGGTCAGCTCGTCGGTCACCGACTCCAGCGCGAAGGCGGTGCCGACCCGGCGCGGCGGCAGGACGTTCGCCCAGCGGGCCCGGACCATCGAGCCGACCTGGGGAACCGTCGCGCCCGCCAGGCAGCCCACCCCCACCAGGACGAGCGGCGCGGCCCGGTTCTGCGCCAGCGCCAGCAGCCCGCCCAGCAGGACGGCGTGCACCAGCACCTGGGGTACGAGCACCCTGGCCTGGCCCCACCGGTCGACCAGCCGTCCGGTCCAGGGGCCGACGACCGCCTGGGCCACCGCGGCGGCGGCCGAGGCCACTCCGCCCCAGCCGTAGGAGCCGGTCGACCACTGCACCAGCAGCAGTACGCCGATCTGCAGCATCGCGAAGGGGAGGCGCGCGCACAGGGCGGGCAGAAGGAAGCGCCAGGCGCCGGGAGTGCCCAGCACCGCGAGATAGGACTTCAAGATCCGGGGGTCTCCGTCGTCGAGTACGTGACGGATCCAGGCTCCCGGTCCGCCAGAGTTTCAGCGTCGGACCGGGGTAGATACCGCCCCCTCACGGAGCAGCCGCCATGCGGTCGAACTGCGACTTTATACCGTTTCGAGGGATGGCCGATAATGGGAGGGTGCCTGCCACTCCCGTCACTCTCACCGCCTCCGACGGCGTCCGCATCGCCGCCTGGCACCACGCGGCCGCCCACGGCGCGGATCCGGAGCTGTGCCTGGTGATGGGCCACGGCTTCACCTGCCACCAGGGGATGCGCGAGCTCCAGGCCATCGCGGGGGCGCTGAACCGCACCGCCGCGGTCTGCGCCCTCGACTACCGGGGCCACGGCCGGTCCGGCGGGCTCTCGACCGTCGGCGACCACGAGATCCACGACCTCGAGGCCGCCGTCCGCTACGCCGCGGAGCGCCACGCCAAGGTGGTCACCGTCGGCTTCTCCATGGGCGCCTCGATCGCGCTGCGGCACGCCGCGCTGATGGGCGGCGTCGACGCCGTGGTGTCGGTCAGCTCGCCCGCCCGCTGGTACTACCGGGACACCGTGCCGATGCGCCGGGTCCACTGGTTCGTCGAACGCCGCCTGGGCCGCGCCGCCGTCCGGCTGGCCAAGCGCACCCGCATCGCCCCCAAGGGCTGGGACCCGATCCCCGAGGCCCCCTTCGAGGTGGTCGGCGGCATCGCCTGCCCCCTGCTGATCGTCCACGGCGGGCGCGACGCGTTCTTCCCGCCCGACCACGGCGAGCTGCTCTACGAGCGGGCCGCCGACCCCAGGGAGCTGTGGCTCGAACCCGAGATGGGCCACGCCGAGATCGCCACCACCGAGGCGCTGAGCCTCCGCATCGCGCAGTGGGCGGCCCGTGCGGCCGCCGGGCCCCTCGCCCCGGAGGCCCCGCGGGCCGGGTGACGGCTTCTCGGGACCCGAGGCGGCCCGCCCGGGGGCGGGTCAGCGCAAGTGGACCCGAGTGGCCCGTGCGGTCGCCAGGCCCCTCAACCCCGTAGAACGGCTTCGCAGAGCCCCGGACGGCTCGCCCGGAGGTGGTTCAGCGGAGGTGGACCTCCGGCAGGGAGCGGTGCGACCGGGGCTCGGCCAGGTGGGCGACCGTGGCGGCGATCTCCTCGCGCTCCTCCGGGCTCCTGACGGCGCCGTGGACGACCAGGAGGCACGGGTGCACGGGCTCGTCGCGCAGCTCCTCGTGGGCGGACAGGACCAGCGCCCTGGCCGCCGCGCAGCCCGCCGCCCAGGCGCCCCGCCCGGCGGCGGGAGTGACGGCGGAGCCCCCCGTCAGCTGGACGAGGGTGCCGCCGCCGGTGGCCCGCAGAGCGCGGATGCCGGTGTTCAGGAAGACGTAGGTCTGCTCGGCGACGGCCGACCCCCAGCCCTGGAAGTCGGCCGGGTCCATGGTCTCCAGGGGCCCGCCCCACTCCGGGGAGCCCTGCGGCGGCCGCTGGGGGTGGATGGCGTTCACGACGAGGTCGAGGCCCCCGTGCTCCTCCACCGCGATCTCCAGCGCGGCGGCCAGCGTCCGGGGCTTGGCGGCGTCGGCCTTCAGGGCCAGCGCGCCCCGCTCGGCGACGGCCGTGAGCGTCTCGTCGGAACGGGCCACGGCGGCCACCTGCCACCCGTCCTCCAGCAGACGGGCGGCTATCGCCCCACCGATGTTGCGGGCCCCGAGGATCACTGCACTGCGCACGGGAGGACCTTACTCACCTCGCGGCGAGGGCGTCACGTTCGATGCCTTCCAGCATCTCGGTGCAGTTCTCCTTCAGGGAGCGCTGCGCCACCGGGTTGAGCATCTGCGCCAGCAGCGGGATCCCGATCTCGAAGTCGATGGTGAGGGCGACGTGCGTGCGCCCGCCGGGCTCCTCCGTGACCCGCCAGGCCCCCTCGAACAGCTCCATGTCCCCGCTGAGCTGCTGGAAGGACATGACGCGTTCCGCGTGGTCGAGGGTCTCGCGCTCCTCCCACTCCAGGATCGAGCCCTTGAGCGTGATGGACCACCTGCTGCGCCGGGTCTCCTCGCCGGGCTCCAGCAGCTCGACCCACCGGACGCTCGACATCGACTCGGGGTAGCGCTCGATGTCGACGACGGTCCGCCAGACCCGGTCGGCAGGGGCCTGAATATGCATGTCCACGACGATCTGCGGCATCAGTGGGCCTCCTCGCTGGTCCATTCCCCGGGCAGGAAGCCCTCCACGCCGACGGAGTCGGCGAGTTTCAGCCAGTCCCTGGCGGTGGCGAGCGCCGGGAAGTAGCCGTCGGGCGACATCGGGTCCGGCACGTCTCCGACCAGTTCCCGCACCCCCTCGACGAGCCGTTCGGCGATCCCGGCCAGCGCCGCGGCGTCCAGTTCGCGGGGCGAGCGGACCAGGGTCAGGCAGTCGTCGCCCAGCGGGTGGCCGGCGACCCCCTCCAGCGCCCAGGCGGCGCGCATCCTGGCAGGGGGGAGCGGCTTGCGGTGGCGCACCACGAGGTTGAGGACGACCGCGCAGTTCGTCCCGATGTTGCGGGCGGTGTGCCGGACCAGTCCCTCCTGGCCGTCGGCGAGCGCGCCGCGCAGGTCCTCCAGCAGCGCGGTGAGCGGCATGCTGGTGCGCCAGATCGCCTGGCCCTTGCACCAGACGTAGCGCCTCGCGTCGACGTCGACCGCCTTCATCCGACGACCCCCTCATCCCAGGCGAGCCCGGCCAGGCCCAGTTGGTACAGGCCGACCAGCAGTCCGGTCTCGGCGTCCGAGCAGTCCCGCCACTCGTCCCGTCCGGACAGTCCCCGCCAGGTCTCGGCCTCCTCGGCCGACAGCTCCCACATGCCTCCCCGCTCGGGGTCGAGCAGGAAGTGCTCCCTGCCTCCGGGAGAGTGCAGGGCCAGGTCTGGAGCGCTCCAGACCGCCCCGCCGGGGGCCCCGCCGCCCAGTTCGGCCACCAGGGACAGGGCGTCCTCGACGAACGCGGCCTCGTCCCCGGGTTCGGGAAGCGCGGAGAACCGGTCGTGGTGGACGCGCAGATCGGGCGCGGTGCCGATGAGCCGCTCCTGGAGCCACTTGTCCCCGGTGAACGGCACGCCGCGCCGGGCCAGGACCATGTGCAGGGTCTCCTCGACGGCCAGGCGCGCGTTGGTGGTGGCGGCCAGCGGCCGTCCCGCGTCCAGCGCCAGGCGGGCGATCAGCACCGACTCCCGGGCGCGCTCGGCGTACTCGCGGGCGAGCAGGCCCCGCGCCACGGCGACGTCGACGCCCTCCAGCGGCGGGCCGTCGACCCGCAGCCCGAAGGCGAGGCGGTGCAGCAGTTTGAGCTGCTGCTCCTCCTCCTGGGTGCCGAACGAGCCCTGAAGCGGCGCGCCGGACTCCAGCGCCTCGGAGGCGTGCGCGAACAGCCTCGCCACGCCCTCGTGCGAGCGGGTCCAGGCGTCGACGCGGAGGGTCTTCACCCAGTGCTCCAGCGGCACCCGCGAGGGGCTGGTGCCCGCGCCGACCACGACGACGTCGAAGTCGCTCAGCCGGTTGCCCAGGCCCCAGGCCAGGGAGCCGCCCGCGATGACGGTGTCGCCCTCCTCGCGCAGGTAGCCGACGCAGTCCAGCACGTCGGCCAGCCCCACCCCGTGGTAGCCGCGCAGCCGGTCGTCGACCCGCTTCCAGCGCGCCTCTTCTTCCCCGCTCAACCGTCCTCCTTCTCGATCCTGACGACCCCGGTGCCCCCGTCGACGGTGAGGGTCATGCCGTCCTCGACCCGCTCGGTCAGCCCCGGGATCTGCACGACGGTCGGCACGCCCAGCTCCCGCGCGACGATCGCGACGTGCGTGAGCGGGCTGCCGCGTTCGATGAGCAGCGCGGCCGCCGACGACAGCGCGCCCACCCAGCCCGGGTCGGTGCGGTAGGCGACCAGCACCCCGCCGCCGACGTCGCGCGGGCTGTCGACGACCCGGGCCCTCGCCGTGACGACGCCGGGGCTGCACGGGGTGCCGCGCAGCACGTCGGCGCCCTCCTCCCCGGCAGGGGCCGGGTCGGGGGTCTGCACGCCCCAGTAGACGCTGCCGCGGGTGAGGAACCTGGGCGGCGGCGCGGGCATGAGCCGCTGCTTGGCCTGCTGCTTCTTGCGCAGCTCCGCCAGCGGGCGCAGCTCGCGGTGGTTCATGGTCCCGGCGTAGGCGGCGCGGATCTCCTCGAGTTTGAGGAAGAAGACGTCCCGCCGGGCGCCGAGCGCGCCGGCCGACTCCAGGTCGCGGCCCATCGCCTTGAACATGCGGCGGGCCATGCCGAACGCCCTGGTCCGGGCGAAGCGGACGCGTTCGCGTTCGCGCAGCGCCTCCCTGACCTTGCCGCGCACCTTGTCGTAGACGAACAGCTTCGGCCCGTTCAGACGCTCGCGCAGGTAGGCGTCGGCGTCGTGCTCCGTCTGGGGCGCGGAGGCGACCCCGGCGATCAGCAGCGCGTCCTTGAGCATGGACATCAGCAGCGACGGGTCGTCGTGCAGGTCCGGCTCCTCCAGCTTGAGCTCGTTGGCGCTGCGGTAGCCGTACGCGGCCAGGAAGCCGTCGAGTTCGGCGCGCAGCCACTCCGCGTCCTCGCCCTCGGCGGCCCGCAGCCACTCCCAGAGCTCGTCCGCCGGGCTCTCGCGCACGGCTTCGGCCAGTTCGGGGCGCTCGGCGAGCCGCCCCGCCAGCTCGCCCAGCCGCCGCGCGGGCGCGGTGGACTCGACGTCGTCGCCGACCTTCACCGCCTCCCACAGGAACCATTCGGGGGCGTCGGGCAGCCACTCGGCGTTCAGCCCGTGGAGCACGCCGTACGAGAGCATGATCACGTTGTCGAGCACGGCGGTGGCGCCCCACCTCGACAGGAGCCTCTCCTCCAGCCGGCGCAGGGCGCGGTCGACCTCGTGACCGGGGAGCGTGTCGTAGTCGACCGAGTCGAACTCCTCGTACGCCTGGTGGAAGTGGTCGGTGAAGGAGGCGACCGACCTGCGGACGGTGAAGAACATGCGCAGGAAGCGCAGCGCGACGCGCAGCCGTACGAGCCGTTCCCGCAGCGGGGACTCGATCGGGTGCTGGGCCAGCGCGAGCTCCTCGGAGGTCTCGCGGACGCCCATCGCCGCGGCGAGGATCTTCCGGTTGAGCGCGTACCCCGGCAGCAGCCTGATGATCTTGTACCAGTTGAGGACGTTGTAGTAGACCCGGCCGTCGAAGTAGCCCAGCATCTCGCCGAACACCCCGTCCATCTTCGCCAGGTCCCGGCGCGGCACCCCCAGCAGCCGCACGTAGTCGCGGTAGACCCGCTGGTAGACGTGGCGCGCGAAGCTGAAGGTCAGCGGGGCCGTGACCTCGCCGAACGACTCGATGATGTTGGAGTTGTCCCACACCCGCACCTCCCCCTCGGCCTCGCGCAGGGTGGTGATCGGGCGGCTCTGCAGCACGTGGAAGACGCCGTCGCGCAGCGCCCACTCCACATCCTGCGGCGCGCCGAAGAGGTCCTCGATCTCCTCGGCGAGGTCGCCGAGCTCGCCGACCTGCTCGTTGGTCAGCGCGAACCGCTCCCGGGCGAACGACGAGACCGGGCTGAGCGCGGTCCCCCCGGGCCCGGCGTCGAGCCGCTCGGCCTTCTCCCCTATCACCGCGTCGCCGACGACCCGGGACGGCCGGTCCAGGGTGAGGGTGTCGGCGTCGACCTGGCCCGAGACCAGGGTCTCCCCCAGCCCGTAGACGCAGCTGATGATCGCCCTGGAGCGGTCGCCCGAGACCGGGTCGGCGGTGAACATCACCCCGCTGACCTCCGCCGGGACCAGCTCCTGCAGGACGACGGCCAGGTCGATCCGGTCGGTGGGCAGGTCGTGCAGCCACCGGTAGACCAGGGACCGCGCCGAGTACGCCGAGGCCCAGCACTCCCGGACCTTCTCGGCCACGGCGTCGAAGCCCTCGACCCCCAGGAACGAGGAGTACTGGCCGGCGAAGGAGAAGTTCGGCAGGTCCTCGTCGGCGCCGGAGGAGCGCACCGCGACGGGGCCCTGCCCGATCTCGTCGTAGGCCCGCCAGATCGCCGACAGGGCGGGGCCGTCCAGCGGGGTCACCGAGAACGCCTTGGCGATGCGGGCCGACACCTCCCAGGCGTTGTCCGGGTCGAGGCCGGCCAGCAGCCCGGCCAGCTCCTGGCCCAGGCCCGAACGGTCCCGGAAGTCGCGCAGCACGTCCAGTCCGACCGCCGACCAGGCGGGGACCCTCAGGCCCGCCCCGGTCAGCCGCCGCAGGTTCTCTCCCTTGCCGCCGAGCGCGCTCATGTCCGCACCACCTCCACCATCACCTCCGCCGGTTCCACCCCATCCTGGACGAACCTCACCGCCACCGTGCCCTTTCCGCCGCGATCGGCGGCGACCGTCGCGGTGCAGACGAGCCTGACGTCCAGTTCCGCCATCGCCGGGAAGCGCGCGTCGAGGCCCGTCACCGCCAGGTGCCCCGCCGGGATCCCGAAGTGGCGGGACATGGTCCACAGCGCGGACTGGCGGGCCGCCTCCACCAGCACCATGCCCGGGACGTGGTCCTGCGGGTGCTCGAACATCGCCGGGTTGGCCGGGTCGGCCACGACCCGCGCGGTGGTCTCGCCGCGCCGCCACACCAGGTCCGACAGCACGACGTTGCCGTCGTTGGCGCGCCCGACGTTGCGGGCGGAGGGGAACAGGCCGGTCCGCTCGGGGGCGCCGACCTCCTCGCCGAGCCCGTGGCGGGCGCGGCTCGTGGCGCGCAGCGCGCGCCAGGCGTCCTCGGACGTCCAGGAGCAGGACGAGGAGGCCCTGGCCAGTTCCTCGCCGTCCGGGGTGGTGATCCGGTAGTCCAGGGCCAGCCCGGAGGCGAAACGGCGGGTGACGTCCACCTCGATCCGCACCCGCCGGTGCCGGAGGGGCTCGGGGGCCGCGGTGAGCCTGCCCCTGAGCTCCCGCAGCAGGAAGCGGGAGTCCGGGGGCGCGCCGTGGTGGCCGTGGGCGAGGACGTAGCAGCCCTGGCGGCACAGCTCCAGCACAGGCAGGAGGTCGAGCCTCGACGCGGTCAGGTCGTTGTAGAAGCGGTGGGCCACGGGAAGCTCACCGGCCATCAGGACGCCTCCGGAGCCGGTGGCCACGTGATCGGTCAGGAACACCTCCCCTAGACCGTCCTTGTGCACCAGGGAGCCGGGGAGGGCGCGGTCGTGGCGCAGCGGCCGCGGTTCGCGTGCCGCGGCGCGGGATGCGGAGTGCTCCCACTGGGCGGTGGTGACGCCGGTGAGCAGCGCGGTCCTGTCGGGCACCGACGGGGTCATGGCGGCGGTGCCGAGCACCACCGAGTCCCAGGGCTCGTCCGCCTCGCCGCGCTCTCCGCGCTCGCGGGCCGACTCTCGGGACAGGTCGTGCGCCGGGCTGCGGCGGTACAGCTCCTCGACCAGCGTGCGCGCCTTCGCCTCCTGGTCGGCCCCCGCGACCAGGTCGGCGTAGACGCGGCGCCGGTCGGGCCCGTCCAGAAGGACGCCGAACTCGCGGACCAGGTCGGCCGGCTCGTCGGCGGTGTGCACGAAGTTGACCAGGAAGTCGTCGTTGTCGAGCCGGTGCCGCAGCTGCCAGGGCTCGCGGCGGGCCGGGTCCGCCGGGCCCTTGAGGTTGCTCAGCCGCAGCGTCGCCGGGATCGGCGCCTCGGGCAGCCGCGCCACCAGCAGCAGGCTGTCGCCCGCGCGGACCAGCGCGTCGGCCAGGTCCCGGCGCTCCTTGGTGGCGACGTTCCACTGGTACCACCACATCGCGCGGGTGCTGTGCCGGTCCAGGGCGACCGCCTCGGCCGCGACGATCACCGCGTCCTGCTCCAGCAGCCACTCCAGGGCCGCCTCCAGCCGCCGTCCGGCCACCGCGTCGGGCTTGAGCAGGAGCGTGGCGTGCCGGTCCAGCAGCGTCCACGGGTCGGGGACGACCGCCAGCAGGTCGTCCCAGCCGTCACGGAAGTAGCTGTCGACCGAGAACAGCGCCCGCTTGCGCGGCAGCGCCGAGAGCGCGGCCGGAACCGGTTCTGCGTGCTCTCCGCCGATCGTCATCTCGGGAATCTCCTCAGGAGCCCCGTCCAACCGGGTAACACTGGCCGCGGTCATGCCACCTCTCCCTGCCGTGCGATGGTCTTCAGTTCTCCGGCCAGGAGCCGCTCCCTGGTGAGCAGCCGCTGGATCTTTCCGCTGGTGGTCTTGGGCACCGAGCGGGCCGGCACCAGGACGACGGCGTCCACCCGCACCCCCGCCCCGGCCGACACCCGCTCCCGGATCCCCGCCAGGACGAACGACAGGTCGTCGGCCTCGTGGCCGCGCGCCACCTCGGCGACCAGCGCCACCGAGCCGCCCGCCGTCTGGAAGGCCGCGCTGCAGTGCGGGCGCAGCAGGTCCTCTCCCGTCTCGGCGAGGGTCTCCAGGTCGTGCGGGTGGTGCTTCACCCCGTTGAGGATGAGGACCTCCTTGCTGCGGCCCGTCAGGTACAGCCCGCCCTCGTGGACGAAGCCGAGGTCGCCGGTCGGGATCCACTCGCCGAACCGCTCGCCGCGCCAGTAGCCGACCGCGACGCTGGGCCCCGAGGCCCACACCTCGCCGCACGTCCCGTCCGTGCACGGCTGCCCCGTCTCCGGGTCGACGATCCTGATGCGGTGGTCGGCGTCCGTCCCGCCGCAGCTCACCAGTTCGGCGCCCGCGCCGGGGACGGCCTTGCCCTCGGCCAGCGCGTCGCGGTCGAAGGACGTGACGGTCAGGCCGTCGGCCGCGGTCAGCAGCAGGGTCGTCTCGGCCATCCCGTAGGCGGCGGTGAGCGCCTCCTCGCGCAGCCCGTACGGGCCGAACGCCTCCAGGAAGGCCCGCCACGTCGCGGCCCGCACCGGTTCGGCGCCGTTGACCGCCTTCTCCCAGCACGAGAGGTCGAGGCCCTCGACGTCCCTGGCCCGCCGGACGCACAGGTCGTACATGAAGTTCGGGCCGCCGCTGAAGGTGACGCGGTGGCGGGAGATCGCCTCGAGCCACCGCATCGGCCGCCGCAGGACGGTGATCGGGGAGGTGGTGTAGCAGGGCGCCCCGGCCAGCATCGGGTGCAGGAGACCGCCGATGAGCCCCATGTCGTGGTAGGGCGGCAGCCAGCTGTAGACCGACGAGTGCGGGCCGGTGCCGAACGCCGAGATGAGCGACCGGCAGTTCGTCAGCAGGTTCTCGTGGGTGAGCATCACCCCGCGCGGCGCGGCGGTGGAACCCGAGGTGTACTGCAGGAACGCGACGCCCTCCGGGCCGGGCGTGCCGACGGGGGCGTCCGGGAGGGAGTCCAGGCCGATCCACTCGGCCTCACCCTTGAAGTGCGGTTCGGCGAACGCGCGGACGGCGTCGTCGGTGACGATGACGCTGACCTCGGCGTCCGCGGCGATCGCCTCCAGCCGGGGCAGGACGCGGTCGAGGCGGGTCGCGGTGGGCGGGGCGGCGGACACCGCGACGGCGCCCGCCTCGAAGCAGCCGAAGATCGCGGCGATGTAGTCGAGGCCCGGCGGCAGGAGCAGCAGCACCCGCGCGCCGGGCGCCAGCGCCGCGGCGATCCTCCCCGCCCGCTCGTGCAGCCCCCGGTAGGTGAGCCGGTCGCTCTCGTTCAGGCCGTCGCCCAGGAAGACGTAGGCGGGGTCGCCGGGCCGCTCGGCGGAGCGGGCGGCCAGCACCTCGGCGAAAGTCCTCACCGCAGCCCGTCCAGGACCAGGGACTCCACCTCGGCGACCGTCTCGGCCTCGAACGCCTCGTCGGGCACGCTCAGGCCGGGGAACTCCTGCTCCAGGAGGGCGACGAGCTCCTCCTTGCCCAGGGAGTCGTAGCCCAGGTCGCCGCCGAGCCTGGTGGACGGCTCGGGAGGCGGCCCGTTCTTGATCGGCGCGGCGTCCAGCACCAGCGTGCGGACGGTCCGGCGGATCTCGGCTTCGTTCGTCACGTCCTGCATCACGTCTTCCAGGGCCGGGGGTCGAGCGAGGCCAGGCGCGGGTTGCGGTCGGCCCAGTGGCGGGCGGACGCCTCGACGCAGCCCAGGACGTCGTCGATCTCGTGGGTGGGTGAGAGGGGGGTGGTGAGCGCGAAATACGGCTCGAAGTGGGACAGCAGGTCCAGCAGGCGGTTCTGCCTGACGGTCAGGTGCCGGCGCGCGAAGGGCAGGAAGAAGCGGTGCCAGCTGTCGGGGGTGATGATGCGCGGGGCGTCCAGGGGCTCCCCGCCGTGCTCCGCGCGCCGGCCGTTGAGCCCTGCGAGCATCGCCCCCACCACCGCCTCGACGGACGGGGCGCGCTTGCCCCCGGCCAGGAGGTGCACCTCGCCGGTGCCGGGGAGCAGGGCGCACTCCGCGACGAGCCCGGCCAGGTCGTCCACGGGGATCACGTCGGCGGGCGCGTCCGGCTCGGCTGCGATGACGGGCACCGAGCTCATCGCGATGCCCCGCAGGATCGTGTACATGCCGGCGAAGCGGGCGGCCCTGCCGTCGGAGCGGCGCCCGACGATG
The DNA here is from genome assembly GCF_039533685.1 of Actinocorallia aurantiaca. Classification (NCBI taxonomy): domain Bacteria; kingdom Bacillati; phylum Actinomycetota; class Actinomycetes; order Streptosporangiales; family Thermomonosporaceae; genus Actinocorallia; species Actinocorallia aurantiaca. The sequence goes on from NZ_BAAATZ010000012.1 coordinate 125,067, forward strand.
AGCGGCGGGCGCACGATGGTCAGCCGGGGGAACAGCTCCCGAGCCAGCCGTTCGGCGTGCGCCTTGGACCACTCGTAGGTGTTGCGGTAGTCCGCCGGGTCCGCGGAGTCCGTGTCGCCGCGCAGTCCGGTGGCGTAGGCGGTGGAGATGTGGACTACGCGGGTGCGCGGCCCGGCCAGCGGGGCGAGCGCCGCGACGGTCGCGACGTTGGCGGCCTGCGCCTCCGCCTCGGTCATGGTCCAGCGGACGTCGGCGGCGCTGTGCACGATGACGTCCCAGGACCGGTCCAACCCGGACGGCACCGGCTCGCCCAGCGTCCACGGGACGATCCCCGCCTCGAGATCCCCGCGCCTGCTGGTGCCGACGGCCTCGTGCCCGGCGGCGCGCAGCGCGTCGAGCACCTCGAAGCCGACCAGTCCCGTCGCTCCGGTCACCAGGATCGTGCTCAAGTCAGCGCCTTCCATACTCCGGGCTGGACTACCGCCGCGCCCGTCCCCGCCAGGGCCGAGAGGACCCCGGCGAGCAGCGCGCGGGCGCGGAACGCTCCCAAGGCGCGGCCGTAGGAGCGGTCCGGGTCCGAGCCGAGCTTGCGGGCCAGGTCGACGGCGAGCGCCAGCAGCGTTCCGAACGCGAACGCCTTCCACGCCGAGAGCCCGACGGGGTGTTCGCCCGCTCCCAGCTGCGCGACCCAGACGCACGCCAGGCCGGACAGCGGGACGTGCGCCAGCGGGTAGAGCAGCGGCCGCCCCTCGAGCCGTCCGCCGGTGAAGAAGTCCTGCGCCGCCCAGCACAGCCAGCCGAGCAGGATCAGCCACCAGCCGGACGCCGCCCGCCCCGCGGGCAGCGCGACCGCGGCCTGGACGGCCAGGGCCGCGGCCGCCACCAGCCGGAGCCGTCCGAGCGTCACCCGCCCGCTCTGCAGGGCCCGTTCGGGATGGGCGACGAGGTCGTCGGCGTAGTCCTTGTGCTCGTCCACGATCCGGACCAGCAGGTAGAAGCACCACAGCCCGGCGAAGGCGGCCAGGGCACCGGGAGCGAGGCCGCCGTGCCCGAAGGCGTGCACCACCACCGCGACGACCAGCAGGAGCGCGGCGTTGGCGGGCGGGTAGCGTTCCAGGAACCAGGCGGTCACGTCGGCTCCAGGTAGTCGCGGGCGGCGGCGCACGCCTTGGTCAGCGCCTCGAAGGCACGGTCCAGTTCGGCGGCGGTGGTGACCAGCGGGGGCAGCAGCCTGATGGTGTGCGGGGAGCCGAGGCAGGGTGAGACGAGCAGCCCGTGGTCGGCCAGTTCGGTGAAGACGCCTCCGGCGACCGCGGGGGTCGCGAAGTCCACTCCCCACAGCAGGCCGTGCCCCCGGACCTCGGTGATGAGGTCGGGGTGCTCGGCCGCGAGTCCGGCCAGGCCCGCCCGGACCCGGGAGGACAGCTCCTCCCCGCGCGGGGCGAGCCGCTCCAGGACCTCCAGGGCGACCGTCCCGGCGGCGCACGACAGCGGATGGCCGCCGAAGGTCGCCGTGTGCCAGGTGGGGTCCTTCAGCAGCGGCGCGTACAGTTCGTCGGTGGCGGTCACCGCCGACAGCGGCAGCACTCCCCCGCCGAGCGCCTTGCCGAACAGCACGGCGTCGGGCCGCCAGTCCTCGGCGAGCGCGACGGAGAACGGGCCGCAGCGGTGCAGCCCGGCCTGGATCTCGTCGCTGATGACGAAGACTCCGGCGGCGCGGGCGTCGGCGGCCCAGCGGGCCGCGTGCGGCAGCCGCCTGACTCCGCCCTCGCCCTGCACCGGCTCCATGATCAGCGCGGCCACGTCGCCGTCGGCGCAGTGGCGGGCGACCGCCCCGGCGTCCTCGCGCCCCACCCGGGTGACCCCGGCGAGCAGCGGCTCGAGCCCGGCCCGGTAGGCGGGCGAGGCGGTCAGCGCGAGCGCGCCGAGGGTCTTGCCGTGGAAGGCGCCCTCCACCGCCAGGACCCGGGTGCGGCCGGACGCGCGGCGGGCCAGCTTCACCGCGGCCTCGACCGCGTCGGCGCCGTCGCTGCCCAGCCAGATCCGGCCCAGCGGCGCGGTCCTGGCGGCCAGGGCGGTGGCGAAGCGGGCCACCGCCGGGTTGGCCAGCGCGCGGGTGGCGGTGGGCATCACGTCGAGCTGCTCGTGGACGGCGGCGACGACGTCCGGGGGCCGGTGGCCCAGGAGCGTCACCGCGTAGGAGCCGAAGTCGACCAGCTCGCGCCCGTCGGAGAGCCGGACGGTGGCGCCGGAGGCCCCGGTCTCGACGGCGCCCTTGGCCAGGAGGTTGTAGCCCAGCGCGAGCCCCGGGGACAGGTGGCGCCGGACGGAGTCCAGCACCATGGTCGGGGAGTGCGCGGCTTCTCTCACTGACCGTCCTCGAGGGGTTCGCGTGTTAGTTCACAGAGAAACCATCGAAGACGAATTGATCTTTGATTGTCAAATAAAAACGGAAATGGCATCTGGTGTTCACATGCCTTTAACAGGGTTCAGAAAATGAGGTGCCCCAGGTCACACCAGGAGCGATAGCCCTTACACCACAGGGGCTGCAGGCCGCTTAACGCATTCCGATCCTGTCAGGAAAATCACAAACTCGGCCCCGCCGAGCAATTATCGTCCCTGCTTGGAACCGCACCCGCCGAACCGCTCCGGAAAACAAAAACGCCCGGCCCTCGGGTCGTGACCCGAAGACCGGACGTCCACGAAGGGGACCGCTTCACATGGCGTCGTGGATGCGCTTGAGAATGGCCGGAGTGTCGGTGACCGACTCGGCCTCCACGCAGAGCTGCTCCATCACCGTCAGGTAGCGCTCGATGTCGTCGCGCTTGTCGAGGTAGAGCGCGCTGGTGAGCTGTTCCAGGTAGACGATGTCCGGCAGGTCGGGCTCGGCGAAGCGCAGGATGCTGAAGGGCCCTCCGGCCGCCGCGTGGCCGCCCCGCGCGAACGGCACGATCTGGAGGGTCACGTTGGGCAGCTCGCACAGGGTGATCAGGTGCCGCAGCTGCTCGCGCATCACCTCCCGGCCGCCCAGGGGGCGCCGCACGACCGCCTCGTCGACCACCGCCCACAGGTGGGGGGCGTGGTCGGAGCGCAGCAGCTCCTGGCGCTTCATGCGCATCTCGACCCGGCGCTCGACCTCCTCGGTGGCCGCCCCGTTGTGGCCCAGGAGCGTGACCGCCCGGGCGTATCCCTCGGTCTGCAGCAGCCCGGGGACGAACTGCACCTCGTAGGCGCGGATGCGGCTGGCCGCCTCCTCCAGCCCGATGTAGTTCTCGAACCACCGGGGAAGGATGTCGTTGTAGTTGTGCCACCACCCGTTGGTGCTGGCCCGGCGGGCCAGGCCGAGGGCCTTCTCCCGCTCCGCGACGTCGTGCACCCCGTACAGGGTGAGGAGGTCGGCCACGTCGCGCTCGCGGAAGGAGACCCTGCCGAGCTCCAGCCGGCTGATCTTCGAGTCCGACGCGCGGATCGCGTAGCCCGCCTGCTCGCGGGTGATGCCCCTGGCCTCCCGCAGGCTCCGCAGCTGCGCACCCAGCAGGATGCGCAGCACGGTGGGGCCTCCGCCGGCCGCGGCGGAGATGTTCAACACGGTCGCGTCTGCCGCCTGAACCATTCGGGGCTCCCTTGAGGCCCGCCTTTCCGGCTGGGCCCTATGAGAAATCCATCTTCGGGCGGATCAGTATCCCACGAGATGCCACGCTTTGACCATGCGTTGCGCGATGACCGCCCTCCGTAAGGCCAGGTGACCGGGGTCAGCCCCCGGGTCAGGCCGCCGGGACTTCCCGGCCGTCCCCGCGGCCGGGTCTCCGGCCTCAGGCGACAAGGTGATCGAACTCACCGTCCTTGGCGCCGCCGAGGAAGGCCTCGAGTTCCGCCCTCGTGTAGATGAGCACCGGGCCGTCGGGGTACCGGGAGTTGCGCATGGCGATCTCCCCGCTCGGCAGCGCGCTGAGCTCGACACAGTTACCGCTGGGGTTGCTGCGGCGGCTTTTGAGCCAGAGCGGCTCTACTGCGTGCACGAGTGCTCCCTGTGCGTGATCCCCCATGGATTGCTCCGTTCCAAGCATGATTTTTCCGCTGCAAGGACCGATGCACGTGCAGAAGCCCTTGCACCTGCACGGCTCGGAAGGGAAAGATAGCGGACACCCACGCAGCGCATCACCGGACCGCGTCAGGACTTTTCATGACCGTTAAGCGGGCTCCTCGCATGATTCACAGTCGGCGGCTCTCCTGCGTCGAAGAAGGCCGATGGCCTGAGATGCTGCCGACCCTGAACGCGAGCCACTGGCCTACCCCTCCCGTCTCGGGCACCAGCCGGCTCGCCCGTCACCCGCTGAACAGCAACCTGGACTCACCCAGACTCGCCCGGGACTTCGCCCGCAGGACCCTGGCCGAATGGGAACTGGAGGACCTCCTCTGCGAGTCGGAGGTGGTGATCTCCGAGCTGGTCACCAACGCCCTGCGCTACGGCCTGCCGGGCCGGCACCGGATGGCCCGCGCCCCGATCCAGCTGATCCTCATGCGCCAGGAGCGCCGCATCCTGGTGATCGTCACCGACCCCAGCGGGGAGCCCCCGGTGCTCGGCGAGCCCGACGAGTTCGCCGAGAGCGGCCGGGGCCTGCAGGTGGTCGCGGCGGTCTCCGAAGCCTGGGGCTGGGCCCCGCTGTCGACCGGCGGCAAGGCCGTCTGGGCCTCGTTCGCGATCTGAGCCCGCGCCCTCCCCCGCCGCGTCGCGCCGATCCCCGGCACCTTCGCCGTCCGGAAGCCCTTCCCTTCCGCGGACGGCGGTGCCGGCGCGGACCGAGGCGCGTGCGCGGGGGAGGCCCCGGCCTCCTCTTCCCCCTGCATTTCCCCAAACCGGCGCGACACGATTGCGCCGACGCCCCCGGGCGTGTTCCCTCTGGTGTTCCCGGCACCGGTGCTCTCTGCGGGACCGGCCGGGAGCGGCGACCCTCCGAGTCGATACCGAAAACGACGGTCTCGGAGTGTTAGGTAGTTGAGCGGGGTAAACAGGGGGAAAGGTCATCGTTTCAAGGCTGTGGGGCGACATGACCGTTTCGGCTGTCTATAGTTTCGCGGCATGAACGTCGGGGGACCGGTCCGCGCGGCGGAGGCCAGCACCGTCCGGGGCGCGGCCGCGCACCGCGACGCCCGGGGGTTCCAGCGCACCCTTCTGCCGGACCCGGGCACGGGCTTCCTGCTGCAGGCCGTGTGCGACCCCTACGCCGTCGGCGCCACCGGCTCCGGCCCCCTCGTCCTGGCCTGGAACGGGACGTTCTGGGAGAGGGAGTCCCTGCCCGCCCCGAACCCCGCGCTCAGCGGCGCGATGCTCACCGGGGTGTCGGCACGTACCGCCGTCGGCGGGGCGTTCGACCGGCTCGCCGCCGCCGAGACCCCGCTGCTGCTGCACCGGACCGCCGAAGGATGGACCGAGGAGAAGGCCCCGGGCACCGGATTCCCCTACGTACTGACCGGAGTGCACGGCGACTGGGCGGTGGGGCACGGCTTCCCCGGCACCGTCGTCCTGCGCCGCGGGCTCAGCGGCTGGACGCCCGTCGCCCCGCCCGGCCCCGCCACGCGACTCCTGTCCGTCACTTCCCTCGACCAGTACGTCTGGGCGGGCGGCGAACGCAACGGCGAAGGAGTGCTGCTGCTCTTCGACGGCCGCTCCTGGAGCGAGCGCCGCACCAGGACGGGACCCGTCACGACGCTGGCGTTCTGGCGCGGACACCCCTGGGCGGCGGCCGGCCGCACCCTGCTGCAGTGGACGGGACGCCGCTGGGCCCGGCACCGGGTCCCGCTGTCCGTCAACGCGCTGGCCTCCTCCCCCACCGCCCTGTACGCGGCGGGCGCGGGCGAACTCGGCGTCTACGACGGGCGCCGCTGGGACGTCCGCCCCCTTCCCGGGACCTGGCTGGGCGCCGACCCCCGCTGGCTGGTGGGGTCCGCCTGACCCGGGCGTGATCGCCGTCTCCCGGGTTTTCCCCACCTCGTTCGTTCGGGCGGGCCCGGCGGAACTACGATCGTTTTTCGAAGACCCCTCCGGACAGGAGTCCCATGACCAGCGCCGTCTACATAGCCGCCACCGGAGCCGCGACCCGCAAGGCGACCGTCACCCTCGGGCTCGCCGAACTGCTCTCCGGCAAGGTCCGCAGACTGGGCGTGTACCGTCCGGTGGTCGAGGACGGGCGGGTCGACTCGATCATCGAGACCGTGGTGAGCAGGTTCAACGCGCGCGGCGCCACCGGGGTCACCTACGGCGAGGTGCACCGCGACCCCGCCAGGGCGACCGCCGACATCGTCGCCGCCTACCGGGCGCTGGCCGCCGTCTGCGACGCGGTGATCGTCGTCGGCACCGACTTCACCGACGTGGGCGCGCCGACGGAGTTCGAGTTCAACGCGGTGCTCGCCTCCCACCTGGGCACCCCGGTGCTGCTGCTGGCCGCCGGGCACGGGCGGCGGCCCGAGGAGGTCGCGGCGGGCGTGGCGGTCGCCGCCAAGGAACTGGCCGCCGAGCACGCGGCGCTGCTGGGCGTGGCGATCACCCGCGTCGACCCCGGCGAGGCCGAGGCGGTGCGGGCCGCCGTCGGCATCGAACGCACGTTCGTGATCCCCGAGGAGCCCCGGCTGTACGCGCCGACCGTCGGGGACCTCATGGCCGCCTGCTCCGGCACGCTCTTCCGGGGCGACTCCCAGCAGCTCGGCCGGGAGGTGTCGGGACTGGCGGTCGGCGCCATGTCCCTCCCCCACATCCTGGAACGGCTGTCCGAGGGCCAGACGGTGATCATCCCCTCCGACCGGGCGGCGGCGCTGCTGCCGGGGCTGCTGGCCGCGCACTCCGCGGCCACTTTCCCCGCCCTCTCGGGGATCGTCATGACCGGCGGGCTCGACCTGCCCGAACCGGTGCTCAGGCTGGTCGACGGCATGGCGCCGAAACTCCCGGTGATCGCCACGGACCTGGACACCTTCGAGTGCGCCACCCGGCTGGGCCGGGCCGAGGGCCGGTTCAGCCCCACCAGCACCGGCAAGATCGACCTTGCTCTGCGGTTGTTCTCCGAGAACGTCGACGGCGAGCGGCTGCTCGAGCGCCTGCACGTCACGCGCTCCTCCGCCGTCACCCCGCTGATGTTCGAGTACGACCTGCTGGAGCGGGCGCGCGGCGACAGGCGCGTCATCGTCCTGCCCGAAGGCGGCGAGGAGCGGATCCTGCGCGCCTCCGACACCCTGCTGCGGCGCGGGGTCGCCGATCTCGTCCTGCTCGGCGAGCAGGACGAGATCCGGACGCGGGCCGCCGAGCTGGGCCTCGACCTCGAGGCGGCGCGGGTGATCAGCCCCTACGACCGGGAGCTGCGCGACCGGTTCGCGCTGGAGTACGCGCGGATCCGGTCGCACAAGGGCGTCTCCCTGGAGCTCGCGCGCGACACCGTGACGGACGTGTCGTACTTCGGCACGCTGATGGTGCAGCTGGGCCTGGCCGACGGGATGGTCTCGGGCGCGGCCCACACCACCGCGCACACCATCCGGCCCCCGTTCGAGATCATCCGCACCGCGCCGGGCACCGCCATCGTCTCCAGCGTGTTCTTCATGTGCCTGGAGGACCGGGTCCTCGTCTACGGCGACTGCGCGATCAACCCCGACCCGACGGCCGAGCAGCTCGCCGACATCGCCGTCCAGTCGGCGGTGACCGCCGCGGCGTTCGGGGTCGAGCCCCGGGTGGCGATGTTGTCGTACTCCACCGGGACGTCCGGCAGCGGAGCCGAGGTGGAGAAGGTGCGGCGGGCCACCGCGCTCGTCCGCGAGCTGCGGCCCGACCTTCTCGTCGAGGGGCCCATCCAGTACGACGCGGCGGCCGACGAGACCGTCGCCCGGGCCAAGATGCCCGACAGCGAGGTCGCGGGACGCGCCACGGTGTTCGTGGTGCCCAACCTCGACACCGGCAACAACCTCTACAAGGCGGTGCAGCGCAGCGCCGGGGCGGTGGCCGTCGGCCCCGTCCTGCAGGGACTGCGCAAACCGGTCAACGACCTGTCCCGGGGGGCGACCGTGCAGGACATCGTCAACACCGTCGCGATCACCGCGATCCAGGCGCAGGGAGCATGATGCGGTACGTCCTGGTGCTCAACTGCGGATCCTCCTCCATCAAGTACCGGCTGGTGGAGGTCCCGTCCCTGGAGACGGCGGCGGGCGGCATCGTCGAGCGGGTCTCCGACCACGCCGAGGGCATGCGGAAGGTCCTCGCCGAACTGGAGGCCGCGGGCCCGGATCTGGAACGGGTCGCCGTCGTCGGCCACAGGGTGGTGCACGGCGGCACCCGGTACGCCGACCCCGTGGTCATCGACGACGCGGTGGAGCGGAGGATCGAGGAACTGAGCCCGATGGCGCCGCTGCACAACCCGGTGAACCTCATCGGGGTGCGCGCCGCCCGCGAGGTCTTCCCCTCGGTGCCGCACGTCGCGGTCTTCGACACCGCCTTCCACCAGACGATGCCGCCCGAGGCCTACACCTACGCCATCCCCCGCGAGTGGACCGCCGGCGGCGTCCGGCGCTACGGCTTCCACGGCACCTCGCACGCCTACGTCTCCCGCCGGGCCGCCGAGTTCCTGGACCGCCCGTACCCGGAGGTCAACTCGATCGTCCTGCACCTGGGCAACGGGGCCAGCGCCAGCGCCGTCGAGGGCGGGCGCTGCGTCGACACCTCCATGGGCCTCACCCCCCTGGAGGGCCTGGTCATGGGCACCCGCTCCGGCGACGTCGACCCGGCCCTGGCCGCCTTCCTCGCCCGGACCCGCGGCCTGTCCGTCGAGGAGGTCGACCACGCCCTCAACCACGAGAGCGGCCTGCTCGCCCTGTGCGGCCACAACGACCTCCGCGAGATCTGGCCCCTGGTGGACGCGGGCGACCCCGCCGCCGCCCTGGCCATGGAGGTCTACACCCGCCGCGCCCGCAAGTACGTCGGCGCCTACTACGCCGTCCTGGGCCGCCTCGACGTTCTGGTCTTCACCGCGGGCGTGGGCGAGAACGACCCCCGCACCCGGGCCATGATCCTCACCGGCCTGGAGAACCTCGGCATCGTCCTCGACCCGGAGGCCAACACCTCCCCCTCCCGCGCCCCCCGCGTCATCTCGGCCGCCGGCTCCCCCGTGACCGTCCTCGTCGTCCCCACCGACGAGGAACGCGAGATCGCCGGCCAGGCCCTCGCCGTCACCGGCCTGGGCTGACCGGAGCCGTCCGGCCGGCGGTACTACCCGTCCGGCGCATCGGCCGCTTCGCGGTCTCGCCTTCCGCCGGGATTCGCCCGGGCCAGGACCTTTACAAAGTAATTCGATCCCGGGCGAATCCCGAAGACGAGGCCCGCGGGCGAGCTCAGATCGCGATCGCGGCGTTGACCCTGATCCCCGCCTCCGCGAGGGTGCGCAGGATGTCCGGCGGCGGTTGCTCCACCCCGAGGAAGTCCACCCGCGTCAGCTGCCCGGCGTAGCGGGCCAGCCGGGACGCGAGCCTGAACGTCGGCTCGGTGCCCGCGAACGTGAGCGTGCTCAGGTAGGGAAGCTGGGCCAGGACGTCCAGCGCCTCCGGAGTCAGCCTCGGCAATCGCAGGTAGAGCATCCGCAGCCCCGGCGGCAGCCAGCCCAGCCCCGTCCCGGTGGCCTCCCCCGCCGACAGGCGGACGACCTTCAGCTCCGGATGCAGCCCCAGCATCCGGAACGACCTGTCCGTCAGTCCCTCACCCGTCAGCGAGACCACCCGCAGGTCCGCCTCCGGCAGCGCGAAGTCGCCTCGCAGGTGAGGCGACTCCAGCGTCAGATCGGTCAATCCGTTCAGCCCCCGCAGAGCCTCCGCCCCCGCGTCGCTGAAATCACCCTGCGCCTTCAGGACCGTGAGCCAGGGCATCTCCCCCACCTCACGCAAGATCTCATCGCTCACCCCGGTGAGGTCCAGCTCCTTGAAGAAGGACTGGTCGCGCAACGACGGCACCCAGCACCCCGTATAAGCGAGCTGCACGTCCCCGGGGAGATCCACACTCCGCATTTCCCCCATGGATCCAGCGTAGCCACCAAAAGTGCACGGCTTCCGATGTCCGCGTTACGAGCGGGCATCCTTTCCCCTCACGCTTCGTTACCCGCCGGCGGAAAGCCCGCCGGGACGGGGCGTTCCGAAGCTTGAAATTTCCAAAAGCCGCGGAAGCTGACTTAATACCCAGATGAAAAAATGGCTGATCCTCACGGCGGCGGGAGCGGCGGTCCTCCTCGCCGCGGGCCTCCTCTTTTTCAAGAGCCGGTCCGAAGACCCCCGGCCGCTCGTCCGCGCCTGCGACGTGCTGACCGAGGAGACCGCCCGGTCCCTGCTCGGCGAGGTCTCGCGCGGCAACGACGACAACGACGGGCTGAGCACCCGGTGCCAGTACCTGACCGATCCGGCGGGCGGTTCGATCGACCTCTCCGCCCAGCGCCACCGGGCCACCGAGAAGGCGGACGCCGTCCAGCGTGCGCGCCGGGACGTCCGGAGCCAGGGGGAACGCGGCACCTCCTATCCGGGACTCGGCGACGAGGCCTACCTCCTCTCCTTCGAGATCCCCTCCTCCGTCTCCCCCTCTGGACCGGCCGCGAGCGGCAGCATGACGACCTTGACGACCCGGGTACGGGATCTGCGGGTCACGGCCTCCTTCAACGGCGAGGCCGCCCCCGAGCAGGCCCTCGCCGCCGTCGACCGCCTGACCCGCGACTACCTCGCCCGGACCGACCGCGACTGAGGCGGGAACGGCAGAGAGCGCGGCCCCGGCCCGGGGTGCGAGTGGAAGAGGCCGGGACCGCGCTTCCCCCGATTCCCCGGCGGGGGCCGGGGAGGTCGGCGGGCGGCGGCGGTCAGTGGGGGGTCGCCTCCTCCGCGCCGACGCCGGTCAGGGAGCGGACCTCCATCTCGGTGTACTTGTCGGCGCGGTACTCCTTGCTGAGGACCGTGCCGAGGTATCCGAAGAGGAAGCCGAGGGGGATCGAGACGAGGCCGGGGTTCTCCAGCGGGAACCACTGGAAGTCGACGCTCGCGGGGAACAGGGACAGGCTCTTGCCGTCGGGCCCGACGCCCTTGCCCGAGACCACCGGGGAGAAGATCACCAGCACGACGGCCGAGCCGAGACCGCCGTAGATCGCGGCGACCGCGCCCGCGGTGTTGAACCTCTTCCAGAACAGGCTGTAGAGGATCGCCGGGAGGTTTCCGGAGGCGGCGACGGCGAAGGCCAGGGCCACCAGGAAGGCCACGTTGAGCTTCTGCGCGAAGATGCCGAGGACGATCGCGACGGCGCCGATGACGAACGCCGAGATCTTGGCGACGCGCACTTCCTCCTGCTCGGTGGCCTCGCCCTTGCGGATGACGTGGGCGTACAGGTCGTGCGCGACGGACGAGGAGGACGCCAGGGTGAGCCCGGCGACGACGGCCAGGATCGTGGCGAAGGCGACGGCCGCGATGAACGCCAGCAGGATCGTGCCGCCGACGTCGCCGAAGACGATCTCGCCGATCCGCTCGGCCAGCAGAGGCGCCGCGGTGTTGCCCGCCGCGTTGGACGCCGCGATCGTCTTGGACCCCACCAGCGCCGCGGCGCCGAAGCCCAGCACCAGGGTGAGCAGGTAGAACACCCCGATGATCCCGATGCCCCACAGCACCGACTTGCGGGCGTCCCGCGCGGTCGGCACGGTGTAGAAGCGGATGAGGATGTGCGGCAGTCCCGCGGTGCCCAGCACGAGCGCGAGGCCGAGGCTGATCAGGTCGAGCTTGCCGGCCAGGCCCTGCGCCTCGGTGCCGTACTTCAGGCCGGGCTCCAGGAAGGCGTCGCCCTTGCCGCTCTGGGCGGCGGCCTCGCTCAGCAGGCTGGAGAGGTTGAAGCCGTACTTGCCGAGCACCAGCAGCGTGATCAGGGTCGCGCCGCCCATGAGCAGCACCGCCTTGACGATCTGCACCCAGGTGGTGCCCTTCATGCCGCCCACGACCACGTAGACGATCATGAGGATGCCGACGCCGACGATGGTCAGCGCCTTGGCCGACTCGCTGGTCAGGCCGAACAGCAGCGCCACCAGCGCGCCCGCGCCGACCATCTGGGCCAGCAGGTAGAAGATCGACACCGTGATGGTGGAGACCCCCGCGGCGGTGCGGACGGGCCGGGGGCTCATCCGGAAGGCCAGCACGTCGGCCATGGTGAACTTGCCGGAGTTGCGCATCAGTTCGGCGACCAGCAGCAGCGCCACCAGCCAGGCGACCAGGAACCCGATCGAGTACAGGAAGCCGTCGTAGCCGCTGAGCGCGATGATCCCCGCGATGCCCAGGAACGACGCCGCGGACATGTAGTCGCCGCCGATCGCCAGGCCGTTCTGCCCTGCGGAGAAGGAGCGTCCTCCGGCGTAGAAGTCGGTGGCGTCCTTGGTCTGCCGGGAGGCGCGGACCGTCAGGAACAGGGTCAGCCCGACGAACAGCAGGAACAGGGTGATGGCCAGTGCCTCGTGGCTCATCTGCGGGCCTCCTCTCGCAGGCTCTCCGCCAGCGGGTCGAGCTTGGCCCCGGCGTACCGGGAGTACCAGTAGGCGATCGCGAAGGTCGAGACGAACTGCAGCAGGCCGAAGATCAGCGCGACGTTGATCGAGCCCAGGACCTGCTGTCCCATGAAGTCGCGGGCCCACCCCGAAAGTACGACGTAGAGCAGGTACCAGAACAGGAACGCGGCGGTCACGGGAAAGACGAAGGCGCGGAAGCGGCGCCGCAGCTCGGAGAACTCCGGTCGGGCCCGGAGCTCCTCGTAGACGGCGTTCACTTCCCGACCCTCTCGGGGGGTGCTCACCAGGGGGCCTCCTTAAAGTGACGGTGGTCACGGCGGATGGCGTGCGCCCACAACGTAAAGCCCCGCCCATGACCAGAGGAGACATGTATCGCCGAGCCGCTTCCAGGCTGCGTTCATCCCTGACGGCGTGCGATGAACGGTCAATCAAACGCGTTGAACGGCCTTCGCCGGGTGCTTCCCGCTCCTCCGGCCTCAGACCCGGCGGGGCCGCCAGTCGCCCCGGTCCAGCCGCAGCCGCTCGGGCGTGTGCAGGCGCACCATCGTCCGCGCCACCCCCGCGGGACGCGCCGTGCACCGGGAGACCACGACCATGACGAGGAAGGTCAGCGGCACCGTCCAGGCTCCCGGCTGGGCCAGCAGCGCGGCTCCCCAGCCCTCGCCCGGACCGCCCGCGACCGTCCAGACCACCGCCGCGCCGGTCAGCGCCCCGCCGGTGAGCAGTCCCGCCAGCGCCCCGGCCGCGGTCAGGCCCCGCCACCAGATCCCCAGCACCAGCAGCGGGCAGAACGTCGAGGCCGACAGCGCGAACGCCATCCCGACCATGGTCGCGACCGGCAGCGACGAGGGCAGCAGGAGGGCGAGCAGCAGCGGCACGCCCAGCGCCGGGACCGTCGCCGCGCGGAACGAGCGCACCCCGCCGCGCAGCAGGTCCTGGCCGATCACCCCCGCCACCGACACCGTCAGGCCCGAGGAGGTCGACAGGAACGCCGCGAACGCCCCGGCCGTCAGCAGCGCGGTCAGCAGGTCGCCGAGCACGCCCCCGACGAGCCGCCGCGGCAGCTCCAGCACCACCCCGTCGGCGTCGGCCAGGTCGGAGGCGTACAGCTTGCCGAGCGCGCCGTAGACGGCAGGGAGGAGGTAGAACACGCCGAGCAGCACCAGCACGACGGCCGTGGTCCGGCGGGCGGTCCGCCCGTCGGGGTTGGTGTAGAACCGCACCAGGACGTGCGGCAGCCCCATCGTCCCCAGGAACGTCGCCAGGATCAGCGAGTAGGTCGAGTAGAGCTGCTGGTCGCCCGTCAGCGGCAGCAGCCACTCCCGGTCGTCGATCGCCGGAGCCCCGTCGCGCCGCCAGGCCGCCAGCAGGAACACCAGCGGGACGGCCAGCGCGGTCAGCTTCAGCCAGTACTGGAACGCCTGGACGAGGGTGATGCTGCGCATGCCGCCTCCGAGCACCCCGATGATCACGACCGCGGCGACCAGCGGACCGCCCAGCCAGCCCGGCGCGCCGATCATCCCGGCCAGCACCCGTCCGGCGGTCTGCAGCTGCGGCAGCAGGTACAGCCAGCCGATGAGCACCACCAGCAGGCTCGCCGTGCGCCGGACCGCCATCGACTCCAGCCTCGCCTCGGCGAAGTCCGGCAGCGTGTAGGCGCCGGACCTGCGCAGCGGCGCCGAGACCAGGACGAGCAGCACCAGGTAGCCGCCGGTCCAGCCGACCGGCAGCCACAGGAGGTCGGCGCCGCCCGCCAGCACCAGCCCCGCGACCCCCAGGAACGAGGCGGCCGACAGGTACTCGCCGCCGATCGCCGAGGCGTTGGCCAGCGGCGAGACCGTCCGGGAGGCCACGTAGAAGTCCGACGTCGTCCGCGACAGGCGCAGCCCGTAGAACCCCGCGAGCAGCGTCGCCACCGACACCAGCGCCACGGCGGCCAGGTTCACCGGCGCTCCACGAGGTCCTCGAAGTCCCTCTCGTTGCGTTCGGCCTGGCGCACGTACCACCAGCCGATCCCGGCGAACACCGGGTACACCGCCCCCGCCAGCAGCAGCCACGGCAGCGGCAGTCCCAGGAGCCGCGCCTCCCGCACCGGCGGGACCAGCAGCAACAGCAGCGGCAGCCCGCCGACCAGCAGCGCCAGCAGCGTGCACACGAACAACGACAGCCGCAGCTGCGAGCGCACCAGCGCGCTCATGTACACCTCTCCCAGGCGCGTCTGCTCGTCGATCTCCCGCGTCCCGGGATTCGGTCTGCGGCGTGTCGTCCCCTTCCGGGGGCTCGTCACCGCCACCCGGCGTTCACTCATCGCGTCCACCCGGCCAGCATGCAGGCGAACGCGCCGGGACACGCCGAGATCACGGGCGGTCCCGCCTCAGCAGCCGGTCCCGGAGCTCGCGGGTGTGACGCCGGCTCACCGGGAGCTCGTTCCCGGCGACCACGACGGTGCAGCGGCCGCTGTCGAGGCGGAGTTCGGTGATGTGCTGGACGGCGACCAGGTGGCTGCGGTGGATGCGCAGCAGGCCCGCGTCGCGCCAGCGGTCCTCCAGCGCGGTGAGGGGGATGCGGACGAGATGGCTGCCGGAGGCCGTGTGGAGGCGTGCGTAGTCGCCCTGGGCCTCGATGTAGTGGACCTCGCCCGGCTGGACGAACCGGGTGACGCCGGAGAGCTCGACGGCCAGGGGCTCGGGCTCCGGCGGGGGCGGGGCGGTGTCGTCGGTGATGCGGCGGACGGTCTCGGCCAGCCGTTCGGGCCGCACCGGTTTGAGGAGGTAGTCGGCCGCCTGGATCTCGAAGGCCTGGACGGCGTGCTCCTCGTGCGCGGTCACGTAGACCAGGCGGGGCGGGGTGGCGAACTGGGCGAGGAGCCTGCCCAGCACGATGCCGTCCAGGCCGGGCATCCGGACGTCCAGGAAGACCGCGTCGAAGGGCCTGTCCGCCGCCAGAGCCCGGTCCAGGGCGCGCAGCGCCGCCGCGCCGTCGCGGACGCCGCTGACCTCGCCGATCCTGGGATCGGAGCGCAGCAGGTACACCAGGTCGTCCAGGGCGGGGGCCTCGTCGTCGACTGCCAGCACACGCATCCACAAAGCGTGATGACCCTCACATTAGATGTCAACCGGCCGAAACCCCCGGATGATATTTGGGCACCCGGAGGCCGACCTTCGTCCCGGCCCCGGCGGCCGTCTCGACCACCAGGCCGTAGTCGTCGCCGTAGACCTGGCGCAGCCGGGAGTCCACGTTGGCCAGGCCGATCCCGCCCTCGCCCGACCGCTCCCCCGCCAGCACCCGGCGCATCTCCTCGGGGTCCATGCCGACGCCGTCGTCCTCCACGCTGATCCGGCACTCGGCTCCGGCGTCCTCGGCCAGCAGGATGATCCGCCCCGGCCCCGGCCGCCCCTCGAGACCGTGCCGGACCGCGTTCTCCACCAGCGGCTGCAGGCACAGGAACGGGACGGCCACCGGCAGCACCTCCGGCGCGATCCGCAGCGTCACCCGCAGCCGGTCCTCGCCGAACCGGGCGCGGGCCAGCAGCAGGAAACGGTCGACGTTGCGCAGCTCCTCGGCCAGCGTCGTGAAGTCCCCGTGCCGCCGGAAGGAGTAGCGGGTGAAGTCGGCGAACTCCAGCAGCAGCTCCCGCGCCTGCTCCGGGTCCGTCCGCACGAACGAGGCGATCGTGGTGAGGGCGTTGTAGATGAAATGCGGAGAGATCTGCGCCCGCAGCGCCCTGACCTCGGCCTCCGCCAGCAGCGTCCGGGACCGGTCGAGCTCGGCCAGCTCCAGCTGGGTGTCCACCCACCGGGCGACCTCCTCGGTGGCCCGCACCAGCCCCGCCGAGGCCTGCTCCCCGTAGGCGATCAGCGCCCCCACCACCTCGCCGTCCGTGGTCAGCGGCACCACGACGGCCGCGCGCCCGTCCGGCAGCTCCACCACCCGGGCGCGCCCCGAGGCGAGGGTCTCGGCGGCGAGCCCCAGCGCGTCCCCGGGCCCGGTGAGCACCTCGTCCCGGCAGGTGATCGCCAGCCCGTCCGCGCCCAGCAGCTCCCGCAGGTGCCGCCCCGCCTTCTCCGCGCCCTGCCGGGTCAGCCCGCCGCGCAGCGCGGGCGCGGCCAGCGAGGCCTTGTGCAGCGTCTCGAACGCGGCCCGTTCCACCGGCCCGCCGAGATCACGCCGCCGCAGCCGCACCAGCAGGGACACGGCCCCCGCCACCAGAACCACCGCCAGCCCGGCCGGCAAGACGAATTCCACCCGGCAAAGCTAACCCGGACGGCGGCTTCCGGGCGGAAGATAACCTGGGTTTCATGACCGCCGAGTCCTCCGTCCCCCCCTGCTGCGCCGCCTCCCGTCCCGCCTCCGCGCCCCAGCCGGTCGCGCTGAGCGCTCCCCCGGCGCGGAAGAACACCCCTCTGAAAGGCATGATCAGGCTGGAGGGCGGCGTCTTCCGGATGGGCAACGAGGACGAGAAGGCCAATCCGCTGGACGGCGAGGGTCCCGTCCGCGAGGTGAAGGTCGATCCCTTCCTGATCGACCCCACTACGGTCACCAACGCCCAGTTCGCCCGCTTCATCAAGGAGACGGGCTACGTCACCGAGGCCGAGCGCTTCGGCTGGTCCTTCGTCTTCCACCTGCTCCTGCCCCCCGACGCCGCCTCGAGCACCCCCGCCCCCGACGGCACCCCCTGGTGGCGCGCCGTCGAAGGCGCCTACTGGAAGTCTCCCGAGGGCCCGGGTTCCGACGTCCGGCGCCGCCAGAAGCACCCCGTCATCCACGTCTCCTGGAACGACGCCACGGCCTACGCCGCCTGGGCGGGCAAGCGCCTCCCCACCGAGACCGAATGGGAGTTCGCCGCCCGGGGCGGCCTCGACCAGGCGAGGTACCCGTGGGGCGACGAGCTGACCCCGCGCGGCCAGCGCCGCTGCAACGTCTGGCAGGGCCAGGGCGTCTTCCCCGACCACCACACCGGCACCCCCGGCCCGGTGGCCGCCGACTCCTACCGCCCCAACGCCTACGGCCTCTACAACACCGTCGGCAACGTCTGGGAATGGGTCGCCGACTGGTTCGACGACACCCGGGACCGCCGCTCCATGCGAGGCGGCTCCTACCTGTGCGACGACTCCTACTGCAACCGCTACCGAGTCGCCGCCCGCACCGCCAACACCCCGGACTCCAGCACCGGCAACACCGGCTTCCGCTGCGCCGCCGACGCCTGACACCCCCGCCGGCCTCATGCGGGCCGAGACCGGTCAGAAGGCTCTCGGGGCGCTCCTGACCGAGCGCTTGGACCGCGCGTGCGACGAGATACCGGATGCCGAACACAGCGGCGACCATGGGGACGAAGCCGAGGAGGTGCCGACCGCCCGCTGACGCCGGACGGCCGGACGAGCCCGTCGAGTCGCCCGTGCCAGCTCGACGGTTCCCGCCCCTGTGGGTCACTCGGTTTCGGCGACGGCCTTGGGGTCGAAGGTGGTGAGGTGGTAGTCGTCGAAGTAGGCGACGGTGGCGGGCCAGTTGCCGTCGTCGCGCTGGACGACGAAGCCGACGCGGCCTCCGGTGTAGGGGGAGGCGGTGTCGGTGTGGTCGAAGGCGAGTTCGCCGTCGACCCAGAGGGCCAGGCGGGTGGTCGTGCCCTCTACCGAGCAGACGCCTTGGATGCGGTGTTCGGCCTCGCCCAGGGGCGGGACGGTGCCCCGGGTCAGGACGGCGCGGGTGCCGGTGGTGGTCTTGGCCAGGCGGGCGTGGCCCTGGCGGTCGACCAGCAGCTCGTAGTTGCTGTTCTTGTCGCCCTCGGCCTCGTCGCCGAAGCACAGGAAGCCGGCGCTGCCCGCCTCGTTGCCCTCGGTGATCTGCATCTTGGCCGACAGGAGGAGGTCGTGGTCGGGATCCTTGAGGGTGTTGCGCCACACCCAGTACGTGCCGGAGGTGTCGGGGGTCTCCTGGCGCCACCTGCCGTTGTCGTAGGTGGCGGCGGTCAGGTTCGTGGGGAAGCCGGACGAGCGGTCGCCGAAGTCGTCGGGGCCGATGATGGTGTGCAGCGCCGCCGGAGGGGGCGTCCGCCTCGGGCCCTTCTTCTTCTCCTCGTCGCCGCCCAGCACGTACAGGGGGCTGGCGGGCACCACCAGCAGCGCGGCGATCAGGACGGCCAGCGCGCCCACGGCGATGAACGCGCCGTACAGGACGGCCTTGCCGCCTCCGCCTCCTCCGCCGGGCGCGGTGGGCTGCCAGGAGGAGGGCGCCGGGCCGCCCCACTGGCCCTGCGGCGGGACAGGGGTCTGCGGCGGGTAGGAAGGCTGGGGCTGGGGCTGCTGAAAGGGTTGAGAGGGCTGGGAGGGCTGCATCCAGGGCAGCGGGGTCTGCTGCTGGGGCTGCGCCGGGCCCGGCTGCTGCATCGGCTGCGGCGTGGGCGTCGGCCCGCCGTTCGGCTGGAAGGCGGACGAGGGTGCGACGGGTGCGGGCGGGTGCTGCTGCCAGGTGGTCTCGACCTGCTGGACGGCCTGCTCGGGCACCACGGCGGGCTGGCCCATCAGGTAGGCCAGGAGCTGCGGGACGGTGGGGCGCAGCCGGGGGTTCTTGTTGAGGGCCTGCTCGACGATGGTCCGCAGCCGGCCCTCGAGGCCCTCCAGCACCGGGTCGCCCTGGCTGATCCGATAGATGATCTCCGGGAGGGTCTGCGCCTCGAAGGGCGAGCGGCCGTTGGCGGCGAAGGCCACCACGCAGCCCCAGGAGAACACGTCCACGGCGGGGGTGAGCGGCTCCTGGCGCAGCAGCTCGGGCGCCAGGAACGCCGGGGTGCCGATCATCGCGCCGGTCCTGGTGATCTGCCCCTCGCCGTCCACGGTGCGGGCGATCCCGAAGTCGATCACCCGCGGGCCCAGCGGCGACAGCAGCACGTTGGAGGGCTTGAGGTCGCGGTGCACCAGCCCGGCGGCGTGGATGGCCGACAGCGCGGTCGCCATGCCGACCGCCAGGCCCTCCAGGTCGGCGTCGCGCAGCGGGCCTCCCGCCAGGACCGCCTGGTCAAGGGTCGGCCCGGGGACGTACTGGGTGACGACGTACAGCGGCGGGTTCTCCAGTTCGGCGTCGAGCACCGCCGCGGTGCAGAAACGCTGGACCCGTCCGGCCGCGTGGACCTCGCGCCGGAACCGTTCCCGGAAGCGGGGGTCGTCGGCCAGGTCGGGATTGATCACCTTGACCGCCACCCGGCTGCCGTCGGGCGCCTCGCCGAGGTAGACGATGCCCATGCCGCCCCGGCCCAGCCTGCCGAGCAGCCGGTAGGAGCCCAGCCGTTCGGGGTCGCCGCTCTCCAGCGGTCCGGTCGAGGGTTCACTCACGGGATCGATCCTCCATCGCGGGGGCGGGCCGTCAGGGGCGGCGCGGGGCACGGCCCGTACGGTGTCGCCGCGGAGGGAGCGCGCTGCGCACCCGTACCAACATCATGACCCAAACCGTACGCTACCGGAATCGCGGGCCGGTGCCGCTCGAGACGCGGAACCCGGGCACGCCGCCGACCGGGCTCGGCGGAGGCCTCACCCGGTCGCGGCGCCGTCAGGCGGTCAGCGGGCCGTCAGGCGGTCCCAGTCGACGAGCCAGTCCCGGCCCTCGTCGTCGACGAACGAGCCGGGCGGGGCCTGCAGGCCGTGCGCCTGCAGCCACTGGCCGGGGCGCTGCTGGAAGGGGCGGGGCCGGCCGCTGCTGGGCATGAGCTGCGGCGGGATCGGCGCGGGTTTGGCGTTCGTCCGCCAGGTGGAGTCCTCCAGGCTGAGGGCGGCGGCGTCCTTCTCCTCGGCCATGCCGATGGGGCCCTCCCGGCGGGCGTTGAAGAACTGGGTGACGGCGGGGTCGCGGCTGGTGAGCATCATCTCCCGCGGCCCGAACGCCACGAGCCCGCGCCGGAACAGCAGCCCCAGGTTGTCGGGGAGCACCCGGGCGGTGCCGATGTCGTGGGTGACGATGAGGATGGTCGCGCCGGTCTCGGCGTTGATGTCGGTGAAGAGCTGGTTGAGGTAGGCGGTGCGCACCGGGTCGAGCCCCGAGTCGGGTTCGTCCACCAGCAGGATCTCGGGGTCGAGCACCAGCGCGCGGGCCAGCCCGGCGCGTTTGCGCATCCCTCCGGAGATCTCGCCGGGCAGTTTGTTCTCCGCGCCGACCAGTCCCACCATCTCCATCTTGGACATGGTGATCTCGCGGATGCTGCGCTCCTTGAGCTTGGTGTGCTCGCGCAGCGGGAACGCGACGTTCTCGTACACGCTCATCGACCCGAACAGAGCGCCGTCCTGGAACAGCACCCCGAAGCGCCGCCTCAGGTCGTGGAGGCGGCGTTCGTGCAGTTCGGGGACGTCCACGCCGTCCACCCACACGTGTCCCCGATCGGGCCGCAGCAGCCCGATGAGGTTCTTCAGGAAGACCGACTTGCCCGTTCCCGACGGTCCGAGCAGGGCGGAGATCTGCCCTGCCGGAATGGTGAACGACACGTCCTCCCAGATGACCTGACGCCCGAAGGACTTCTTCAGCCCCTCCACCCTGATCTCGACTCCCATGACCGGAACGTACGCCGGGATCGGGGGCTTGAGGGGGCCCAAACCGGGACAGACGACCGCAGCGAAGCGAGGATCGGCTGCTCCCCCTCGGGGGTCTGGGGGTCGCCCCCCAGAAGAACACAGACGACCGCAGCGAAGCGAGGATCGGCTGTCCCCTTCGGGGGTCTGGGGGTCGCCCCCCAGAAGAACACAGACGACCGCAGCGAAGCGAGGATCAGGCCGCGGGGATGCCCAGGGCCTTGTGGATCTCGGCCAGCAGTTCGGGCAGCTGGTCGTTGAGGTAGAAGTGGTCGCCGGGGAAGGCGCGCAGTTCGAACGGGCCGTCGGTGAGCTCGGCCCAGCGGGAGACCTTGTCGACGGTGCCGTGCGGGTCGGCCTCGCCTGCCAGTCCGGTGACGGGGACGTTCAGTCTCGGGCCCGCTTGGTGGACGTACTTCTGGATCAGCCGGTAGTCGGCCCTGACGTAGGGCAGGACGAGTTCGCGCAGTTCGGGGTCGGCCAGCGCCGCGGCGTCGGTTCCGCCCAGTTTCACCAGTTCGGCGACCAGCCTGTCGTCGTCCTCGTCGGCCGGATTGCCGCTCTCCTCGCGCAGGTGGGCGGCGGGCGCGGCGGACATGAACAGGTGCACCGGTGGGACGCCCTTGGCCTGGAGCAGCAGGGCCGTCTCGTAGGCGAGGATGGTGCCCATGCTGTGGCCGAAGAAGGCCAGCGGCCGGTCGGTGAGGGGGCCGAGCGCGGCGGCGATCAGCCGGGCCGCCTGCCGGGCGTCGGTCATCATCGGCTCGCGGATCCGGTCGGCGCGGCCGGGGTACTGGACGGCGTGCACCTCCAGCGCGGGGCTGGCGGCCCTGCCCCAGCCCCGGTAGGCGACGGCCGAGCCGCCCGCGTGCGGGAAGCAGACCAGCCGGGTCGTGGCCCAGGGCCGCGGGTCGGGGCAGCGAAGCCAGCTCACGGTGCGTCCTCTCAGATCTTCTCGGTGACCGGTGCCTCGACGGGGCCGTCCTCCGGCTCCAGCCGGGAGTCGCGGGGGTCGCCGGGCAGCGGCCAGGGTGCCAGCCGGGGGTCGGGGACCCGTTTGACCAGCGTGGTCTCGGCCGCGACGGCGAAGCCGCGCCGCAGGTAGTTGGTCTTGGCGTTGGGGTGGTCGAGCGTGCTGGTGCGCAGCCAGACGCGTTCGGTCGGCCCGAGCCCGTCGCCCCACAGCCTGCCGCGCTGCCAGGCGCGGCGCACGCACTGCTCCACCAGGTAGCCGCCGAAGCCGCGCCCGACGAACGCCGGGACCAGCCCGACGAGGTGGACCTCGGTGTCGCCGTCGGGCTGGGCCTCCAGCTCGAAGTAGCCGGCGACGGTGCCCTCGGCCAGCGCGATCCAGGTCGCGAGCTCGGGGCGGTCCACCCATTTGGCCCAGTCCTCGAACGTCCAGGAGAACCGGTCCGTCCAGCAGACCCTGGCGCCGACCGCGGCGTACATGGCCCGGCTGAAGTCCGGGGAGGGCACGCTCGCGAGGCTGAAGGTCAGCTCGCCCGACGGGAGGGGGCTCGGCCTGAGCAGGTCGGGATCCCTCATCTCCATGTCCCACTCGGTGACGGCGAGCTCCGCCTCGCCCATCTCCGCCGCCGCCTTCTCGTCCTCCGGGAAACCCAAGGTCAGGAGCCCATGGCCTCGACGAGGCTCTTGGGGCGCATGTCCGTCCAGTTCTCGTTGATGTACTCCAGGCAGGCCTGGCGGGTGTCGGCGGCCTTCTCGACGGTCCAGCCCGCGGGGATCTCGGCGAACGTGGGCCACAGCGAGTACTGGCCCTCGTCGTTGATCAGCACCACGTAGGTGGTCTCGTCGTTCTCGAACGGGTTGGTGGCCATGGGGGGTCCTTCCATACCGGGGTGAATTATCAGTCTTTCAAGCGAGTCGACAGCACTTGGGCGATCTTTTGGACCGCTTCCGGTTCCATCAGGAAATGGTGCTCGACGGCCAGGTCGTGCCGCTCGACGCCGCGCACGTAGGGGTCCCAGATCGAGGGGTCCGGCGAGTCCGGCAGCAGGCCCTCGGTCGCCCGGAAGAACAGCAGGTCCGCCCGGACCGGCCCGTCGGGCACGTAGCCGTCCACGATCCGCAGCCCGTTCTCGTACGTGCTGTAGACCGCGAGGAGCTGCTCTTCCTCCAGGGTGGAGAAGGCGTCGCCGCGGGCCCGGAGCTCCGCCATGATCGCGTCCAGGTCCGGGTTGAGAGGGTCGTCGCCCGCGACGCTCTCGTCGATGCCGATCGCCTGCATCAGCTCGGGGACGACCTCGCGTTCGGAGGCCTCCAGGTCCTGGGAGTGGAAGGAGTCGAGCATGCACAGCAGCTCCACCTCCTCCCCCGCCTCCTCCAGGATGCGGGCCGCCTCGAAGGCGACCAGCCCTCCGAGCGACCATCCCAGCAGGTGGTAGGGACCGGAAGGGCGGACCTTCCGCATCTCCGCCACGTAGTCCTCCGCCATCTCCCGGATCGACGCGGCCCGGTACCCCGCCTCGCGGAGCGTCCGCGACTGCAGCCCGTAGACCGGGCGCCCCGGCAGGTGCGGCAGCAGCGCGAAGTAGGGCCAGGACAGTCCCGACGCCGGGTGCACGCAGAACAGCGGCGCGCCCTCGCCCTTGGTCCGGATCGGCAGCAGCACGTCCAGTCCGAGTTCGGGCTCGTCCCCGGCCGCCAGCAGTCCCTCGACGGTCTGGTGGGTGAAGACCATGCGGGGGGTGAGGTCGAGTCCCGCCTGCTTGGCCAGCGCGGCCAGGCGCAGCGCGGCGATGCTGTCGCCGCCCAGGTCGAAGAAGCTCACGTCCGCGAGGACCCCGGGCAGTCCCAGCACCTCGGCGAACAGCCCGCAGAGGGTCTCCTCCTCGGGCGTGCGCGGCGCGCGTCCCTCGACGCCCAGGTCGGGGGCGGGCAGCGCGGCGCGGTCGAGCTTGCCGCTGCCGTTGAGCGGGAAGGACTCCAGCACCACGGCGGCCGCCGGGACCATGTAGGACGGCAGGCTCTCGCCCAGGAAGCGGCGCAGGTCGTCCGGTTCCAGCGCGCAGCCCTCGTGCGGCACCGCGTAGGCGACCAGCCGCCGCTCCCCCGGCCGGTCCTGCCGGGCCAGCACAGCCGCCTGCGCGACGTAGGGGTGCGCGCCGAGCGCCGCCTCGATCTCGCCCAGCTCGATCCGGAAGCCGCGGATCTTCACCTGGTGGTCGGCGCGGTCCAGGTACTCCAGCAGGTCGCCCCGGCGGCGCACCAGGTCGCCGGTGCGGTACATGCGCTCGCCCGGCCCGCCGAACGGGTCGGCGACGAACCTCTCGGCGGTCAGGCCGGGCCTGCGCAGGTAGCCGCGGGCCAGTCCCGACCCCGCCAGGTACAGCTCGCCGGGGGTGCCGTCGGGCACCGGGCGCAGCGCCTCGTCCAGCACGTACAGGCGGGTGTCCTCCAGCGGGCCGCCCAGCGGGGCGGTGTTCCGGCCGTCCAGCGCCGGGCGCATCGGCTGGAGGGCGGCGTAGGTCGTCGCCTCGGTCGGCCCGTAGGCGTTGCAGAGCCTGAGGTCCGGGCAGGCGTCCAGGACGGCGCGCATGGCGCGGACGTTGCCGGCCTCGCCGCCGGTGTGCAGGCTCGAGAGCCCGGCGAAGACCTCCGGCCGCTCGGCGGCCATGAGGTTGAACAGGCTCGTGGTGACGAACGCCGCGGTGAGGCGCTCCCGTTCGGCGAGCAGGGCGAAGCCCTCGGTGTCCAGTTCCCCCGGCGGGGCGATCACGGCGGTGCCGCCGTTCAGCAGCGGCACCCACATCTCGTAGGTGGAGGCGTCGAAGGCGTGGGCGGAGAACACCAGTATCCGCTCGCCGTCGGCCTTCACCCGGCTGTCGGTGACGAAGTCGACGACCTCGCGGTGGGGGACGCCGACGCTCTTGGGCAGGCCGGTCGACCCGGACGTGAAGATGGCGTAGGCGAGCCGGTCGGGCGTCACCGGCGCGGGCGGGGCGATCGGGCCGTCGACCGGGCGGTCGACCCGGACGGTCCGCGCCTCGGGCGTGAACCCGGGGTCGGCGAACGCCTCGTCGAGCAGCAGCACGGGCGCGCCGCTCTCTCGCAGCGCCCAGGCCCGGCGGTCGGCCGGGTAGCTGTGGTGGATCGGCACGTAGTAGCCGCCCGCTTTGAGGACGGCCAGGGTCGAGACCAGCACCTGCGGGCCGCGTTCCAGCAGCATCGCGACCGGGGTCTCGGGGCCGACGCCCAGCTCCGCCAGGCGCCCGGCGAGCCGTCCCGACCGCTCGTCCAGCTCCGCGTAGGTGATCGACTCCCCGCCGTGGCGGATCGCGACGGCGTCCGGCCGCGCGGCCGCCACCTCGGCGAACAGGCCGGTGACGGATCGGGCCTCTCGGCCGGTGACGCGGCCCCGCGCGGCCAGGGCCCGCTCGCGTTCGTCCCCGGTGAGCAGGTCGAGACGGGCCACCTGGAGTCCAGGCTGCTCCGCGATGGCCTCGAGGACCTTGCGCAGCCGACTGATCAGCCGTTCGGCCTCCTCGGAGGTGAACAGGTCGGGCCGGTAGTCCAGCCGCACCGACAGCTCCCGCCCCGGCACCGCGGCGAGCGAGACCGGGTAGTGGGTGGCGTCGTACATCTCCGCCGAGCCGATCTTGACGCCGTTCAGGTCGACGGCCTCGGCCTCGGGGTCGAAGGGGTAGTTCTCCAGCACGGTGACGGTGTCGAACAGCGCGCCCAGCCGGATGAGGCCCTGGATCTCGGCGAGCCCCAGGTGGTGGTGGGCCAGGAGGTCCATCTGCTCGCCCTGCACCCGGCGCAGCGCGCCGGCGAGGGTGTCGCCGGGTTCGACCCTGATCCGGATCGGCAGGGTGTTGATGAACAGCCCGACCATCTGCTCGACCCCGGCCAGCTCCGGAGGGCGCCCGGAGACGACGCCGCCGAAGACCACGTCGGTCCGGCCGGTCTCCGTCCCGAGGACCAGACCCCAGGCGAGCTGGAGCACGGTGTTGAGGGTGACGCCCTCGGCGCGGGCGCGGGCGTTCAGCGCGGTCGTGAGCTTCTCGTCCAGCGTCAGGGTGAGCTTCACGGGGGCCGCGGTTCCCTCGACGGCCTGCGGGCGGATCAGGGTGGGTTCCTGCACCCCTTCCAGCGCGCGGCTCCAGGCGGCCTCGGCGGCGGGCCGGTCCTGGCGGGAGACCCAGGCCAGGTAGTTCTTGTACGGGGTGACCCTCGGCAGCACGGAGGCGTCCCCGCCGGTGACGTAGAGGGCGAACAGCTCGGTCTGCAGGATCGGGGTGGACCAGCCGTCCAGCAGGATGTGGTGGTTGGTGAAGACCAGGTGATGGACGTCGGGGGCCGAGCGCACCAGGGTGAACCGCAGCAGCGGGGGGCGGCCCAGGTCCCAGCGGTGCGCCCGCTCCCGGGCGGCGATCTCCTCGACCTCGCCGACGGGCGCCTCGAGCTCCTCGAACGGCACCCGCACGGCCTTGGCGACGAGCTGCACCGAGTCGCCCTGCTTGCGCTGGCGGAACGCCGCCCGCAGGTTGGCGTGGCGGGCGACGAGGGCCTGCGCGGCGTTCCTGAGCGCGGGCACGTCCAGGGGCCCGTCCAGGCGCAGCACGACCTGCGCCGAGTAGACGTCCGCGTCCGCGTCGAACAGGGCGTGGAAGAACAGTCCCTGCTGAAGCGGCGACAGCGGCAGGACGTCTTCGAGGTTGCCGCTCACAGGTCCCAGTCCTCCAGCTCCGATGCGAACTCGTCCAGCTCGTCCTGGCTGACCGACACCAGTTCGATGTCGGACGGGGTGAAGCCGCCCGCGCCGTCCTGCTCCGCGTGCCGGACCAGCCCGGTCAGGGCGGTGAACCACAGTCCGGCCAGCTCCCGCACCTCGGCCTCGGCCAGCAGCCCGCCGGCCCACGTCCAGGTGGCGCTGAGGCGCGCACCGTCCGGGGCGTCGTCGGTGTGGCAGTTGACCTCGAGCGCGTGCGGCAGGGACAGGCCGGAGTCGTGGCCGCCGCCGAGGGCGTGGTTCAGCTCCGCCGGGGCGGGCGACCATTCGCCGCCCTCGCCGGCCGCGACCCGGCCGAGGTAGTTGAACGCCAGCTGAGGCGAGACCGCGACCGCCGGCTTCCCGGCGGCCCCGGATCCGGCGTACCGCAGCAGCCCGTAGCCGATGCCGCTGTCGGGCGCTTCGCGCAGTTGCTCCTTGACGAGCTTGATCGCGGTGCCGACGGCCGGGCCGCCGTCGGCGACCTCGCTCCAGGTCAGCAGGCCCGGGTCGAGCCGGACGGGATGGATGCTGGTGAACCAGCCGGCCGTCCGGGACAGGTCCACACCGGGGATGATCTCCTCGCGGCCGTGGCCTTCGAGGTCGACCAGCACCGCCGGGCCGCCGTCCCGGCCGCGCCGGGCCCGCCATTCGGCGACGGCCAGCGCGAGCCCGGTCAGCAGCACGTCGTTGACCCTGCCGTGGAAGGCGGCCGGGACGCTGGACAGCAGCGGTCCGGTGACGTCCTCGTCCAGCGTCAAGGTCAGCTCTCCCGCGGTGGCGAACGTGTCGCGGGCGGGGTCGAGCGGGCGGGAGCCCAGCACCGGGTCGGGGGTGGCGGCGAGCTCGGTCCAGTACGGCAGTTCGGCGGCCCTGGCAGGCTCGGACGCCTCGGCGGCCAGCCGCTGCGCCCACCGGCGGAACGAGGTGCCGACCGGCTGGAGCTCGATCCCGCCGAGCGCGGTCACCAGGTCGGGCAGCAGGATCCGCCAGGAGACGCCGTCCACGACCAGGTGGTGGGCGGTGAACAGCAGCAGGCCCGGTTCGTCGCCGGCGTCCAGCCAGTGCAGCCGGGTGACCTCCCCGGAGGCGGGGTCGAGCGCGGCGCGCGCCTCGGCTCCGGTCCGGGCGAGGGCCTCGGCCAGTGTCTCGCCGGACAGGCCGCGGATGTTCACGACGTCGACGAACGCCTCGCGGGCGCCCTTCTCCCGCACCTCGTAGACTCCGCCGGCCGTCTTCAGCCGGAGCATGTCGTGGTGGTCGAGCACGGCCTGGTAGGCGGTGGTGAGAGCGGCGGCGTCCAGGTGCGGCGGCACGCGCAGCAGCATCCGCTGGCTGTAGGCGGAGGTCGGGCCCTGGAGTTCCTCGAACCAGCGCATGATCGGGGTGGCCGGGACGGGGCCGATGCCTGCGCCCTCCGGTTCGGCCTCCACGGTGTCCTCGTCGGCGGGGCGGGCGACCGCGGCGAGGTCGGCGACGGTCTGGTGCTGGAACACCTCGCGCGGGGTGACGACCAGCCCGGACTGGCGGGCCCGGGACACCAGCTGGATCGCGATGATCGAGTCGCCGCCCAGGTCGAAGAACCCGTCGTCGATGCCGACCCGCTCGAGGCCGAGGACCTCGGCGAACAGCGCGGCGAGGGTCTCCTCCTGCGGGGTGCGCGGGGCGCGTCCGGTGACGGCCGCGGAGAAGTCCGGCGCGGGCAGCGCCCGGCGGTCGAGCTTGCCGTTGGCGGTCAGCGGCAGCGCGTCCATCGCGACGACTGCGGCGGGGACCATGTGGTCGGGCAGATCCTGGCCTGCGAACCGGCGCAGCTCCGCCGAGTCGACGGGCTCCCCCGCCGTGTTCACGACGTAGGCGACGAGCCGCTTGTCCCCCGGCCGGTCCTCGCGGACGATCACCGCCGCGTCCGTCACGGCCGGGTGGCGGACGAGCGCCGCCTCGATCTCGCCGAGTTCGATCCGGAAGCCGCGCAGCTGGACCTGGTCGTCGGCCCGGCCCAGGTACTCCAGGCCGCCGCCGCGCCGCCAGCGGCCCAGGTCGCCGGTGCGGTACATGCGCGAGCCGGGCTCCCCGAACGGGTCGGCGACGAACCGGAGAGCCGACAGGTCGGGCCGGTTCAGGTAGCCGCGCGCCAGGCCCGCGCCCGCGACGTACAGTTCGCCGACGGTCCCGGCGGGCACCGGCTGGAGCGCGTCGTCCAGCACGTAGACGCGCAGGTCCGGGATGCCGACGCCGATGATCGAGCCGGGCGCCTCCTGGCAGTACGCCCGGTCGAGCGCGATGTAGGAGACGTGCACGGTCGTCTCGGTGATGCCGTACATGTTGACGAGCCGGGGCGCGTCGTCGGCGTGGCGGGAGTACCAGTCCTCCAGCCGCCCGAGTTCCAGCGCCTCGCCGCCGAAGACGACGTACCGCAGGCTCAGCGCGGTGCCGGGGTTCGCGGCGTCGGCGGCCATGAGCTGGTAGAAGGCCGACGGCGTCTGGTTGAGGACGGTGACCTTCTCCGCGGCCAGGAGCTTGAGGAAGTCCTCCGGGGACCGCGACGTCAGGTACGGCACGACGACGAGGCGTCCGCCGTTCATCAGCGGGCCCCACAGCTCCCAGACGGAGAAGTCGAACGCGTAGGAGTGGAAGAGCGTCCACACGTCGTCCGGGCCGAAGCCGAACCACTCGTCCGTCGAGGCCATCAGCCGGATGACGTTCTGGTGCGGGATCACCACGCCCTTGGGGCGGCCCGTGGAGCCGGACGTGTAGATGACGTACGCCGGGTTGTCCGGCGACATCGGCACGTCCGGGTTGGAGGCGTCGAGGGAGTCCAGGTCCGCCGACTCCAGCAGGGCGGCGTCGACGGTGAGGACCGGCTCGGAGTCCTCCAGCATGTAGGCGATCCGGTCGGCCGGGTAGTCCGGGTCGACCGGGACGTACGCGGCGCCGGTCTTGAGGACGGCCAGGACGCCGGCGACGAGGTCGAGGGAGCGCGGCAGCGCCAGCGCCACGAACCGCTCAGGGCCCGCGCCGTGCGCGGTCAGGTGCCGTGCCAGCCGGTTGGCGCGCTCGTTCAGCTCCCGGTAGGTGAGGGAGGCGCCCTCGCAGGTGACGGCCACCGCGTCGGGGGTTCGCGCCGCCTGGGCCTCGACCGTCGCGTGGATCGTCGTCCTCGGCGCCCGCGGGGCGGTCCCGCCGACGGCCCAGTCCTCCAGGATGGTGCGGCGCTCCTCCCCGGTGAGGAGGTCGGCGGCGCTGATCGGGGCGTCGGGGTCGGCGGCGACGGCGGCCAGCAGCCGCTGCAGCCGTCCGGCCAGCTCCGAGGCGGTGGACGGGTCGAAGAGGTCGAGCGCGTACTCCAGCCCGGCGGCGATGCCCGCCGGGGAGCCGTCGGCCGCGTGCTTCTCCTCCAGGTACAGCGACAGGTCGTACTTCGCGGCGCCGACGCCCAGGTCTAGCGTCTCGACGATCAGCCCGTCGAGTTCGGCCCTGGCCTCGGGGTTGTTCTGGAAGGACAGCGCCACCTGGAAGAGGGGGTGCCGTCCCATGTGCCGGGCCGGGTTCAGCGCCTCCACGAGCCGTTCGAACGGCATGTCCTGGTGGGCGTAGGCGGCCAGGTCGGTCTCCCGGACCCGGGAGACGAGTTCCCGGAAGGACGGGTCGCCGGAGGTGTCGGTGCGCAGGACGAGCATGTTCACGAACATGCCGATCAGATCGTCCAGGGCCTCGTCGGTGCGTCCGGCGATGGGGGAGCCGACGGGGATGTCGGTGCCCGCGCCCAGCCGGGTGAGCAGCGCCGCGTAGGCGGCCTGCATGACCATGAAGAGGCTGGCGCCGCTCTCGCGGGCCAGGTCCGTCAGGCTCCGGTGCAGTTCGGCGTCGAGTTCGAAGCCGAGCGTGGCGCCCCGGTAGGACGATTGGGCCGGGCGGGGCCGGTCGGCGGGCAGTTCCAGCTGGTCGGGCAGCCCGTCGAGCGCCTGCTTCCAGAACCCGGTCTGCCGGGACAGGAGGCTCTCGGGGTCGTCCTCGGAGCCGAGCAGCTCGTGCTGCCAGAGCGTGTAGTCGGCGTACTGGACCGGCAGCGGGCTCCAGCCCGGCGCCTCTCCCCCGCGCCGGGCGGCGTAGGCCAGCACGACGTCGCGGGCGAGCGGGGCCATGGACCAGCCGTCGCCGGCGATGTGGTGCAGCACCAGCACCAGGACGTGGTCGTCCTCCGCCAGTTCGAGCAGGCCGACGCGGAACGGCGGCTCCAGCGACAGGTCGAAGCCGCGGCCCGCGATCGCGGCGAGCTCGGCGGGCAGCTCCGCCTCGGTGGTCTTCACGACGTTCAGCGCCGGGATCGCGGCGGAGGCGTCCAGGACGAGCTGGCGGGGGGTGCCCGAGGTGTCGGGGAAGACCGTCCGCAGGGGTTCGTGCCGGGTGACGACGTCGGCGAGCGCCGCGCGGACCGCCTCCACGTCCAGTCCGCCGCGCAACCGCAGCGGCAGGGGCATGTTGAAGGTGGCCGACGGGCCCTCGAACCGGTTGAGGAACCACAGCCGCTGCTGGGCGTAGGACAGCGGCACGCTCGCGGGCCGCTCCCGGCGGGCGAGCGCGGGACGGGCCGATCCCTCGGCCTCCTCCAGCCTGGCCGCCAGGCCCGCGACGGTGGGCGCCTCGAACAGCGCGCGGATCGGCAGCTCGACTCCGAGCACCGAGCGCACGCGGCTGATCAGGCGGGTCGCGGTGAGGGAGTCGCCGCCGAGGTCGAAGAAGGAGTCGTCGGTCCCCACCTGCCCGGTGCCGAGGACCTCGGCGAAGACCCCGGTGAGGATCTCCTCCTGGGGGGTGCGCGGGCCCCGGCCGGATCCCAGGCCGAGGTCGGGGGCGGGCAGCGCCCTGCGGTCGAGCTTGCCGTTGGGGGTCAGCGGCAGTTCGGGCAGCGGCATGACCGCCGGGACCATGTAGTCCGGCAGCGTCTGCGCCGCGAACGCCCGCAGTTCCCTGGGCGTGGTCTCGGCGGCCGC
>NZ_BAAATZ010000012.1:156918-175845 GCF_039533685.1 Actinocorallia aurantiaca
ACGTAGGCGACGAGCCGCCTGTCCCCCGGCTTGTCCTCGCGGACCACGACGGCGGCCCGCGCGACGGCGGGGTGCCGTTCCAGCACGGTCTCGACCTCGCCGAGCTCCACCCGGAAACCGCGGATCTTCACCTGGTCGTCGGCGCGGCCCAGGTACTCCAGGGTGCCGTCGGGCAGCCAGCGGACCAGGTCTCCGGTGCGGTACATGCGCTCGCCCGGCTTCCCGAACGGGCAGGCGACGAACCGCTCGGCGGTCAGGTCGGGACGACCCAGGTAGCCGCGGGCCAGGATCGGCCCTGCGACGTACAGCTCGCCGGGCACGCCCGGGGGCACCTGGCGCAGCGCGCCGTCCAGCACGTACGGGTGGCTGTTGCGGAAGGCCCTGCCGATGTTCGGCCTCGTGCCGGAGACGAGCGGGCCGTTGAAGAAGTCGACGGTCGCCTCGGTGGGCCCGTAGAAGTTGCGGGCGTCCAGGCCGGGCAGGGCCGCGAGCTCCTCCCACAGCGCCTCGCCGACGGCTTCGCCGCCCAGCAGCACGGTGGAGACGCCCGCTTCCAGGATGCCGAGCTCACGCAGTGCCTGGAAGTGCGACGGCGTGGTGTTCACGAGGTCGATGCGGTGTTCGGCGACGTACCGGACGAGCGCTTCGGAGTCCCGGCGGGTGGCGTCGTCGACGATGTGGATCTGCTGGCCGTGGACCATCGCGAGCAGGCCGTGCCAGGAGGTGTCGAAGGAGAACGACGCGGTGTGGGCGAACCGCACCCGCCGTCCGGCCTTCCGCGCGGCCGGTCCCCAGAAGTCCTCGGCGTGGCCGTCGTGGTAGTTGACCAGGCCGCGGTGCGGGACGACGACGCCCTTGGGCCGTCCGGTGGAGCCGGAGGTGTAGATGACGTAGGCGGCGCCCTGCGGGGGGATCGCGACGCCGGGGTCGGCGGCGGGCCGCGCCCGCAGGTCGGTCTCCGCCAGCCACTCGGGGGTGATCTCCAGGACGGGCGCGGAGTCGGCCCTCATGTAGGAGATGCGGTCCTCGGGGTATTCGGGGTCGACCGGCACGTAGGCGGCCCCGGTCTTGAGCACGCCGAAGATCGCGGTGACCAGGGCGGCGCCGCGCGGCAGCTGCAGGGCGACCCGCTGCTCGGCTCCGATCCCCCGCGAGAGCAGTTCGTGGGCGAGCCGGTTGGCCCGCTCGTTCAGCTCCCGGTAGGTGAGGGAGGCGTCGGCGGCGACCAGCGCGGTCTCGTCCGGGATCCGCGCGGCCTGCGCCTGGAGCAGGTCCACGACCGAGGGGGCCGAGGGTTCCGAGGACGGCCCGGTCCAGGAGTCCAGGCGGGCGCGCTCGCCGTCCGACAGCAGGTCCAGCGCGGACAGAGGCTGGTCGGCGTCCTCCAGCACGGCCATCAGGAACCGGCGGACGCGGTCCAGCAGCCGTTCGGCGTCCTCTCCGGTGAAGACGTCGGGCCGGTGGTTCAGATGGAGCGAAAGCCTGTCGCCGGGGAAGATGACGAACGACAGCGGGAAGTGCGTGGCGTCGTAGGCCTCGAAGCCGGTCAGGCGCAGCCCGCCGAGGGCGCCGTCCATCGTGGACGGGTCGAACGGGTAGTTCTCCAGCACCGTCATGGTGTCGAACAGGACGCCGTGCCCGGTGGCGCGCTGGATCTCGGCGAGTCCCAGGTGGTGGTGGGCCAGCAGGTCGGTCTGCTCCTCCTGGAGCCGCTCCAGCAGCCCGGCGAGGCTGTCGGAGGGGTCGAGCCGCACCCGGATCGGCAGGGTGTTGATGAACAGGCCGATCATCTGCTCGACGCCGGGCAGGTCCGCGGGACGTCCGGAGACGGTCGCGCCGAACACCACGTCGCCGCGCCCGGTCAGGGAGCCGACGACGACTCCCCACGCGGCCTGGAGCAGGGTGTTGATGGTGACTCCGTTGCGGCGCGCGACGCGGGTCAGCTTCTTGGTGACGGACTCGTCCAGCTCCAGCGCGGCGCGGTGCGGGACGACGGGGGGCAGGTCGGCGGCCTGCGGCGCGACGAGCGTCGGCTCGTCCACGCCGTCGAGGGCCTCCTGCCAGGCGGCCTCGGCGGCCTTGCGGTCCTGGGCCGCCAGCCATTTGAGGTAGTTCTTGTAGGGGGTGGGGCGGGGCATGCCCTCGTCGGTGCCGCCCGCCAGGTACAGCGCGAACAGCTCGGTCGCCAGGACGGGCGTGGACCAGCCGTCCAGCAGGATGTGGTGGTTGGTGAAGATCAGCTTGTGCCGGTCCCCGCCCAGCCGGACCAGGACGAACCGCAGCAGCGGCGGCTCCATCAGGTCGAACCGGTGCTCGCGCTCGGCCAGGACGAGCTCGCGGGCCTCCTCCTCGGTGGCGTCCGCCTCGATCCAGGGCAGGTCCACCACGCGGGGCACGACCTGCACCGGGCGGCTCACGTCCTGGTCGGTGAAGGCGGCCCGGAGGTTGGAGTGCCGGCGCAGCAGCGTCTCGGCCGCGGCGCGCAGGGCCGCCGCGTCCAGCGGCCCCTCCATGTCCAGGACCAGCTGCGCGGTGTAGACGTCCCGGTCGTCGTATTTGGCGTGGAAGAAGAACCCCTGCTGCAGGGGGGACAGGGGGAGGATGTCCTCCAGGTCGCGACCCGCCGTCACTTGCCCCTCCATGCCGCCTGCAGTTTGTCGATCTCCATCTGGTCCAGCTCGACCAGCAGGTCGGAGCTGGTGAAGCCGCCCGCTCCCTCGTCCTCGGCGTGCGCGACCAGGCCGCGCAGCGCCTCGAACCAGGCCTCGCCGAACCCGCGGACCTCTTCCTCCGAGAAGAGCGCCGAGGGCCACGACCAGGTGGCGGTCAGTTCGGGACCGCCGGGGCGGTCGTGGGTGAGGGCGTTGACCTCCAGCGCGTGCGCGGCCGACATGCGGGGGTCCTCACCCGAGGGGAGCCGTTCGGGGGCGGGGCTCCAGTCGCCCTCGTCCTGCCCGACGCGGCCCAGGTAGTTGAACGCGACCTGCGCCCGGGGCAGGTCCTCCAGCTCCTCGGCGGTCTCCTCGTTGAGGTGGCGCAGCAGGCCGTAGCCGATGCCGTTGTCGGGCACCTGCCGCAGCTGCTCCTTGACCCGCTTGAGCGCCTGGCCCGCGGCGGCGCCGCCGGAGGTGATCTCGCCCCACTCGGCCTGGCCCGGGTCCAGGCGCACCGGGTGGATGGTGGTGAACCAGCCGACGGTGCGCGACAGGTCGACGCCGGGCACGATCTCCTCGCGGCCGTGGCCCTCCAGGTCGACCAGCAGCCCGGTGCCGCGCCCGCCGCGCTGCTTGCGCCAGTGCGCGGCGGCCAGGGACAGGGCGGTGAGCAGCACGTCGTTGACCCGCCCGTGGAAGGCCGCGGGGACGGTGGTGAGCACGGCCTCGGTGGTCCTCGCGTCGAGGGTGAGGTCGATGCGTCGGACGGTCTCGGCGGTGTCCACCGCGGGGTCGAGCGCGCGCGAGGCGAGCCTGGGGTTGGTGCCTTCGACCAGGTCCAGCCAGGTGTCGAGCTCCTCGGCGCGCCCGGGGTCGGTGGCCTCGGCGGTGAGGCGCTGCGCCCAGCGGCGGAAGGAGGTCGGCACGGGGGCGAGCTCCGGCTCCAGCCCCATGACGGACGCGCCCCACGCGGTGACGAGGTCGGGCAGCAGGATGCGCCAGGACACGCCGTCCACCACGAGGTGGTGCAGTACGAACAGCAGCCGGCCCTGGACTCCCGGTCCGGCGTCGAGCCAGACGAGCCGGGCCATGACGCCCTCCGCCGGGTTCAGGCCGGAGGCCGCCAGCGCGACCTGCTCGTCCACGGCGGACTGGAAGTCGCCGTCGGAGACCTCCACCCGGTGGACCAGCCCGTCGGCGCGCACCGTTCCGACGTGCTGGACGACGGGCTGCCAGCCCTCCATGCGCAGCCGCAGCACGTCGTGGTGGTCGAGCACGGCCTGCAGCGCGGCGGTGAGGTGGTCGACGCCCAGCTCGCCGGGGACGCGCAGCAGCATCGACTGGTGGAAGCCGTCCATGACTCCGCCGCGCTCGCGCAGCCACGCCACGATCGGGGTGACCGGGACGGGCCCGATGCCCGCGCCCTCCGGCTCGGCCTCGACCGCGTCGTCCTCGCCCGCCTCGCGGGCCAGCCCGGCCAGCGCCGCGACGGTCTGGTGCTGGAACACCTCGCGCGGGGTGACGACCAGCCCGGACTGCCGGGCCCGGGACACCAGCTGGATCGCGATGATCGAGTCGCCGCCCAGGTCGAAGAACCCGTCCTCGGTGCCCGGCCGCTCGGACAGGCCGAGGACCTCGGCGAAGAGGTCGGCGAAGACCTCCTCGCGCTCGGACGCCGGGGCGCGGCCCTCGCCGACCCGCACGACCGGGGCGGGCAGCGCCCGGCGGTCGAGCTTGCCGTTGCCGGTGAGCGGCAGCGCCTCGAGCGTGACGAACGCGGCCGGGATCATGTGGTCGGGCAGGTCCTGGCCGGCGAAGGCCCGCAGTCCGACGGTGTCGAGCTCGCCGTTTTCGGTGCCCGCGGTGTTCACGATGTAGGCGACGAGCCGCTTGTCTCCCGGCCGGTCCTCCCGGACGACCACGGCGACGTCGGTGATCTCCGGGTGCTTGGCCAGCACCGCCTCGATCTCGCCGAGCTCGATGCGGAAGCCGCGGATCTTCACCTGGTCGTCGGCGCGGCCCAGGTACTCCAGGTTCCCGTCGGGCTGCCAGCGGGCCAGGTCGCCCGAGCGGTACATGCGCGATCCGGGCGCGCCGAACGGGTCGGCGACGAACCGGGACGCCGACAGGCCGGACTGCCCGTGGTAGCCGCGCGCCAGGCCCTCGCCCGCGACGTACAGCTCGCCCACCACGCCGGGCGGGACGGGCTGGAGCCGCCCGTCCAGGACGTAGACCTTCAGGTCGGGGATGCCGGCGCCGATGACCGAGCCGGGCGCGTTCTGGCAGTACGCCTCGTCGAGCGCGATGTAGGAGACGTGCACGGTCGTCTCGGTGATGCCGTACATGTTCACCAGGACGGTGTCGCGTCCGTGCGCGTACCAGTCGGAGAGGCGCTTCAGCTCGAGCGCCTCGCCGCCGAAGACGATGTGGCGCAGGGCCAGGTCGCGGCCGTCGTCGACCGCCATGAGCTGGTAGAACGCCGACGGCGTCTGGTTGAGGACCGTGACGCGCTCGCGGGCCAGCAGGTCGAGGAACTCCTCGGGGGACCGGCTGACCTCGAACGGCACGACGACGAGGCGCCCGCCGTACAGCAGCGGGCCCCACAGCTCCCAGACGGAGAAGTCGAACGCGTAGGAGTGGAAGAGCGTCCACACGTCGTCCGGGCCGAAGCCGAACCACTGCTCGGTGGAGGTCATCAGCCGGACGGCGTTGTGGTGCGGGACCACGACGCCCTTGGGGCGGCCCGTGGAGCCGGACGTGTAGATGACATACGCCGGGTTGTCCGGCGACATCCGCACGTTCAGGTCGTCCGCGGGGTACGCCTCGAGGTCCGAGGAGGCGAGCAGCTCGGCGTCGACCGTGAAGACCGGGGCGGAGTCCTGGAGGGTGTAGGCGATGCGGTCTTCCGGGTAGTCCGGGTCGATCGGCACGTACGCCGCGCCGGTCTTGAGGACGGCCAGGACCGCGACGACCAGCTCCTCCGAGCGCGGAAGCTTCAGCGCGACGAACCGCTCGGGCCCGGCGCCCAGCTCGACGAGCCTGCGGGCGAGCCGGTTGGCGCGGGCGTTCAGCTCCCCGTAGGTGAGGGTGACGTCCCGGTAGGTGACGGCCGGAGCCCCGGGGTTCCGGGCCGCCCAGGCCTCGAACACCGCGTGGATCGTGCTCCGGTCCTCGGGCGCGGCGGGCGCGACGGTGCCGCCCGACCACTCCTCCAGGATGGTGACGCGCTCGTCACCGGCCAGCAGCGGCGCCGTGCCGATGGGGGCGTCCGGGAAGGCCAGCAGCCCGGTGAGCAGCAGTTCGAACCGGGAGACCAGGCCGCGTGCGGTGGCGGGGTCGTACAGGTCGAGCGCGTACTCCAGCTCGCCCGTCAGGCCGGCGGGCTCGCCGCCGGGGCCGAACCGCTCGGTGAGCACGAACAGCGTGTCGAACCGGGAGACGGCGGCGCGCAGCGGCTCCGGCTCCGCGGTGAAGCCGTCCAGCTCCAGCCGCGCCTCGGGGTTGTTCTGGAAGGTGAGGCCGTGCTGGAACAGCGGGTGGCGCCCCATGTGCCGGGACGGGTTCAGCAGTTCCACGAGCCGTTCGAACGGCAGGTCCTGGTGG
The DNA here is from genome assembly GCF_039533685.1 of Actinocorallia aurantiaca. Taxonomy (NCBI): domain Bacteria; kingdom Bacillati; phylum Actinomycetota; class Actinomycetes; order Streptosporangiales; family Thermomonosporaceae; genus Actinocorallia; species Actinocorallia aurantiaca. Next base: position 163,176 of record NZ_BAAATZ010000012.1, read on the forward strand.
GCGTAGGCGGCCAGGTCGGTCTCCCGGACCCGGGAGACGAGCGCGCGGAAGGACGGGTCGCCCGAGACGTCCGTGCGCAGGACGAGCATGTTCACGAACATGCCGACCAGGTCGTCCAGTGCCTCGTCGGTGCGTCCGGCGATCGGCGAGCCGACGGGGATGTCCTCGCCGCCTCCCAGACGCGACAGCAGCACCGCGTAGGCGGCCTGCGCGACCATGAACGGGGAGCTGTGGGTCTGCGCGGCCAGCTCGTTGATCCGGCGCTGGACGTCGGCGGACAGCTCGAAGTGGACGGTGCCGCCCCGGTAGCTGGCCTGGTCGGGGCGGGGCCGGTCGGCGGGCAGGTCGAGTTCCTCGGGAAGCCCGGCGAGGGCCTCCTTCCAGTAGGCGATCTGCCGGGACATCAGGCTGCCCGGGTCGTCCTCGGAGCCGAAGAGCTCCTGCTGCCAGAGCGTGTAGTCGGCGTACTGGACGGGCAGCGGCTCCCAGCGCGGCTCCTCGCCGGAGGCGCGGGCCAGGTAGGCGGTGATGACGTCCCTGGCCAGCGGCGCCAGCGACCAGCCGTCGGTGGCGACGTGGTGCACGACCAGCACCGCGACGTGCAGGTCGTCGGCCAGGCGCAGCAGGTGGGCGCGCAGCGGCGGCTCGACCGAGATGTCGAAGGGGTATCCGGCGGCCTGGGCGAGCGCCGCGGGCAGCTCCGCCTCGGTGACGTCGGCGACCTCGACCTGGGGGCGGGCCGCGGCGGGGGGCAGGATCTGCTGGCGCGGGGTGCCGCCCGAGTCGGGGAAGACCGTCCGCAGGGACTCGTGCCGGCCCACGACGTCGGCCAGCGCGTCCTGGAGCGCGGCGTGGTCCAGCGGGCCGGTCAGCCGCAGCGCCAGCGGCATGTTGTAGGTGGCCGACGGCCCCTCGAACTTGTTCAGGAACCACAGGCGCTGCTGGGCGTAGGACAGCGGGATCTGCGCCGGACGCTCGGCCCGGACCAGCGCCGCCCTCGCCTGGGCGGCCCCGGTCAGCTGGGCGGCCAGGCCGGCGACGGTCGGCTCCTCGAACAGCACCCGCAGCGGGAGCTCCACGCCGAACGCGGCCCTGGCCTTGGCGACGACCCGCATCGCCAGCAGCGAGTTGCCGCCCAGGGCGAAGAAGTCGTCGTCGACGCCCACTTCGTCGACGCCCAGGAGTTCGCCCACGATCGCGCACAGGACGCGTTCGCGCTCGGTGGAGGGCGCCCGGTACTCGGTGGTCTGCGGGGCCAGTTCGGGCTTGGGGAGGTTCTTGGTGTCGACCTTGCCGTTGGGGGTCAGCGGCAGCTCGTCCATCACCATGATCGCCGAGGGGACCATGGCGCTGGGCAGGTGCTCCTGCACGAACGCGCGCAGCTCCTCGGAGCTGATCGTCGCGCCCGGGGCGGGCACCACGTAGGCGACGAGCCGCTTGTCGGACGGCGCGGCGGCGGCCCGCGGCCCGGCGTCGGGCTCGGCGTCGAGGCCGCTGTCGCTCCAGGCGCGCCGGACCAGCTCGCGCTCGCCCTCGTCCATCAGGTCCAGGTCGCACAGCCTGGTGGAAGGGTCGGCCTCGGCCATGGCCCCGAGCAGCCGCAGATAGCGCTCCTGGTGCGCCTCGACCTCGGCCTCGGTGTACAGCTCGGGGTGCGCGTCGAAGTCGATGCGGGCGCCCCGGCCGTCGGCGGCGTCGAAGATGGCGATCGCCAGGTCCTCGACCGGCCCGTTGCTCAGCGGGAACTGGGTGGCCTTCATCCCGCCCCAGTCGGCGGTGTAGTCGTAGGCCATGATGTTGATGACCGGGCCGTGGATGCGCCGGTTGACCAGGTTGAGGTCGCGGATGAGGTCCTCGCGCCGGTAGCGCTGGTGGCGCAGCAGCCTGGCGGTGGAACGGGACGCCTGCCGGGTCAGCTCCTCGATCGTCATCTCCGGCCGCACGTCGATCCGCAGCGGCAGGATCGACGCCATGTGGGTGGGCGTCTCCCTGGCCAGGCGGGTGACCCTTCCGGTGACCGCGATGCCGAGGATGACGTCCTCCGCGCCGGTCGTCTCGGCGACCAGGGCGGCGGACGCGGCGATGGCCAGGCCCGGGGTGGCGGTGCGCAGCCTGCGGGCGCCGGCGGCCACGCGCCGCGTCTCCTCCAAGCCGAGCATGGCGGTGCGGCGCAGGTACCGGTCGGTGGGCCCCCCGGTCTTCCTGGTGAGGGAGACGGCGTCGGGCCGGTCGGCGAACCGCTCGGTCCAGTAGGCCTTGTCCGCCTCGTACCGCTCGGACTCGCGGTAGGAGGCCTCCTCCTCCAGCATGGCGCGGTAGTCGCCGTGCCGCTTCGGCGTGTACTCCTCGCCCCGGGCCAGAGCCGTGTACACCTCTGATCCCCGCGAGTTGAGGATCGCGCCCGAGTAGCCGTCGATCATGATGTGGTGGCCCCGCATGAACCACCAGTGCAGATCGGGAGCGAGGCGCAGGATGTAGCTGACGTACAGCTCGTCGCCCATCAGGTCGATGGGGCTGTGCATCTCCACGTCGATCCACGCGGTGGCCGCCGCGCGGGGGTCCCTCTCACCGCTGAAATCGATGAAGGACGGCGCGGGGCGCGGGGCGCGGTCGAGCGCCTGGTAGGGGATTCCGTCCTTCTCCACCAGGCGGAACCACAATGCCTCGCCCTCGTGGGCGCCGATCCTCACCGTTTCCGCGAACAGCTCCGGATCGAAGGCGCCCTCGATCTCGATGTACTGCGCGATGCAGAACGGGATTTCAGGGTGCAGTTGTTGGGCATACCAAACGGACTGCTGGGCGGCCGACAGCGGGAGAAGCTCTGAAGAGGACATGAAGAATGGCTTTCGCGATGGCAGGGTGACTTTATTCTGTGCGCGACGGATTACCAATCAAGAAAGCGGATGCCCGGCCCCTTTCCCGCAACTCCGACAAGCTTGAATGCGATCGCCGCCATTGCCCGATCACGACCACCGTCCGCGCCGTGAAGCCCCTGGTCCCCACTTATGCGTAGTGGGGATCACAGTCAACCAGCATGCAACATGCTTCGCAATCCTCCCATAAGTGGAACTTAACGGGCGAGATTGCTCACCGGCGTGACAAGAAACGAGCTGAGTAACCGCCCGGTCACCGGCCGATCCACCCCTCGGTGACAATCGTGCCGCCACGGCGATCGGCCCGTTACCCACCTGTGCCGAAGTCGTGCAGGACCACCGCCACGGCGCCGACGCTCGGGTGCCGCTGGAGCACCGCCTCGATCTCGCCCAGCTCCATCCGGACGCCGGCCACCTTCACCTGGCGGTCCACCCGGCCCAGGTACTGCAGAGCACCCTGGGGCAGCACCTTGACCGCGTCGCCCGTCCGGTAGAGACGGCTGGTCAGGGAGGGTCCGAAAGGCGAGCGGAAGAACGCGTCGCGGGTGCGCTCGTGATCGCCCAGGTAGCCCCGGCCGACGCCGTGGCCCCCCACGAACAGCTCCCCGGTCTCCCCCGGCTCGCAGGCGTGCCAGCGGCCGTCGTCGTCCTTGCGCAGGACGTAGAGGTCGGTGTTGATCACCGGGGTGCCGATGGGCAGCCGCAGCAGCTCCAGGTCACCGAGCGTGACGATGTGGTGGGTCACGTCGTCGGAGCACTCGGTGGGTCCGTAGGCGTTCACCAGACCCGCCTGCGGCATCTCCAGCAGCCAGCGGCGGGCCACCTCCGTCGGCAGCTCCTCGCCGGTGGCCAGCATCCAGCGCAGGCCGGCCAGGCGCGCGCCTCCGTGCGCGGCCAGGTCGTCCAGCAGCAGCCTGACCATGGTGGGGACCAGCTCGACGACGGTGATCTCCTGTGAGTCGATCACCTCGGCGAAGGCCACCGAGTCATAGGAGACCTCATCGCTGACCACATGCACCTGCCCGCCGTTGAGCAGCGGGCAGAGCATCTGCCAGATGGAGATGTCGAAGCCCAGCGGAGCGGTCTGCGCGACCACGTCCCGGTCCGTCATCCCCAGGTCGACGATCTTGGCGTAGAGGTGGTTGACCATGCCCTGGTGCTCGACCACCGCGCCCTTCGGCCTTCCCGTGGAACCGGAGGTGAAGAGCATGTACCGGGGCTGGTCCAGACTCTCCAGCCTGGCCTCCCCCTCCCAGAGCGGGCAGTCCGCCGCCTCGCGCGCCCGCACGACCCGCACGCCGGCCGCGGCCGCGCCCTCCGCCAGGGCCGGGGTGGTCTCACCGGGGTCGGTGTTGAACAGCAGCACCGCGCCGGCCTGCTCCAGCACGTCCGAGACGCGCTTGGCGGGCCAGTTCGCGTCGGCGGGGACGTAGACGCCGCCGATCAGCTCCAGAGCGAGGAAGGCCGCGATGACGGTGACGCTCCGTACGCCTCCCACCGCCACGACCATGCCGGGCCGCACCCCTTCGCGCTCCAGCAGCGCGGCGATGCGGCGGGCCTCCGCCGCCAGTTCGGCATAGCCGAGCGCGCGCGTCTCGTCCCGCACCGCGGGGCGGTCCCCACCTGCGGCGATACGTTCCACCCAAGTGACGACCGCGGCGGACAGGTCGACCTCGTGCACGCGGCTCATGGCGAACTTCCGCGCGTACTCGACCTCTTCCCCGGAGATGTCGAGCTCCGGCAGATCGGCCTGCTCGAGCAGTCCATCCAAGATCGTCACGAATCCGCTCCCAACCCTCCGGCGATTAGCCGATTTTGTGTGCTTTAGATGATAGACGGGGCTTGCAGGGCAAGATGCCCTACTGTACGGTAATCAGCGCTACGGTGATAGGGGTCACTTCATTACTTGAGAAGAGGAGACACGCCACAGGGCTTTCGGAGGATCGGCGAGGTTTTCGGGGCAGCCTCAGCTTTCAGCCAACGGGGTGTGAATAATCGGAGAATTTCAGGCTGAAGGCGCGCGGCCAAGGCTCCGAAAAGGTGGCGGTCATTCGGACGCGCCTAGGCGGATTCCAGTTTCTCTGAGCCTTTTATTTGTCAGTCGGTTGTTGTCGTACAGAGGGTGTCGGGCAACGTGCCTATTATCAGCTCCCCGCAGGAGTTCAACGTCGAGGATCTGTACGTCGACCTACGGTCCGTACTGGATTCCCCGCTGTACTTGAAGTGCGAGGGGTTCAACTTCGCCGGCTCGGTGAAACTCAAGGCCGCGGCCGAGATGATCGCCGCGGCCGAGCGCAGCGGCGTGATCACCGAGGGATCGGTGCTGGTGGAGTCGTCATCGGGCAACCTGGGCATCGCCCTGGCCACGATCTCCGCCAGCAAGGGCTATCGGTTCGTGTGCATCACCGACCCCCGCTGCAACACCGCCTCCCAGCGGGTGATGCGGTCGCTGGGCGCCGAGGTCCGGGTCATCACGCAGCAGGACGCCAATGGCGGGTATCTGGAGAGCCGCATCAATTACGTGCGGGAACTCTGCTCCTCCGGCGACCGCTACGTCTGGCTCAACCAGTACGCGAATCCGAACAACTGGCGGGCCCACCACCGCCATACCGCTCCCGCCATCGACCGCGCCTTTCCCGAACTCGACGTCCTGTTCGTCGGCGCGGGCACCACGGGCACGCTCATGGGCTGCGCGCGGTATTTCAAGGAGCACGGCAGGCCCGTCACGATCGTGGCGGTCGACGCGGTCGGCTCGGTCACCTTCGGCGGCATCCCCGAGCGGCGCATGGTCCCCGGCCTGGGCACCAGCACCCGGCCGGCGCTGGTCGACGAGTCCTACATCGACGACGTGGTGCACGTCGCCGAGCCCGACACCATCGACACCTGCCACCGGCTGGCGGCCCGCGGCTTCCTGTTCGGCGGCTCCACCGGCACCGTGATCAGCGGGGCCCGGCACTGGCTGAACGAGAAGTATCCTGGGGAGGAGCCGGTGGCCGTGGCCATCTCGCCGGACCTGGGCGAACGCTACCTGGACTCCATCTACGACGAGGACTGGCTCGCCGAGCACTTCGGGTCCCCCGGCCGCGGCTGACCCTCCCGCGCCTCGGCGGCGGACCCCTCCCCGGGTCCGCCGCCCTTGTTCGCCCCTTCCCCCCACACATCCCTTGGAGCAGTCCATGACCCAGGCCCCCGCGTTCTCCGTCATCTCCGGAGAGCAGGTGCACAACGCCCTCCACGGTCGCGAGAAGCAGCTGACGGCCATGGTCGAGGCGGCCTACCGCCTGCACGGCGAGGCCCAGACGGTCAACCCCGACAGCTATTTCCTGCGCTTCCCCGACCGGCCCAACAGCCGGATCATCGCGCTGCCCGCCAGCGTCAAGGGCGAGGTGAACGTGCACGGCATCAAGTGGATCTCCTCCTTCCCCGACAACGTCGCGGCGGGCATCCCCCGCGCCAGCGCCGTCCTCATCCTCAACGACACCGAGACCGGCTACCCGTTCGCCTGCCTGGAGAGCTCGATCATCAGCGCCGCCCGCACCGCGGCGTCCGCCGCCCTGGCCGCGGTCACCCTCGCGGAGAAGCGCGGCGTCACCCCGCGCAGGGTGGGCTTCGTCGGCGTCGGCCTCATCGCCCGCTACCTGCACACCTACCTGGCGGGCAACGGCCTGGAGTTCGACGAGCTGGGCATCTTCGACCTCTCCCCCGAGCACGCCGAGGGCTTCAAGGGCTACCTCGAGCGCACCGAGAAGGGCGCGGTCACCGTCCACGACACCGTGGAGTCCCTGCTGACCTCCTCGGACCTCATCGTCCTGGCGACGGTCGCGGGCGAGCCCCACATCCTCGACCCGGAGCTGCTCGCGCACAACCCGCTGGTCCTGCACGTCTCCCTGCGCGACTTCTCCCCCGAGGTCATCCTGTCGGCCTACAACGTCGTCGACGACGTCGACCACTGCCTGAAGGCCGGCACCTCCCCTCACCTGGCCGAGCAGAAGACCGGCAACCGCGACTTCGTCGACGGCACCCTCTACGACGTCCTGACCGGCGCGACCACCCCGCCGGCCGACAGGCCCGTCATCTTCTCCCCCTTCGGACTCGGCGTCCTCGACCTCGCCGTCGCCCGCTACGTCTACGACCAGGTCACCGCCTCCGGCGACCTCCAGACCATCCCGGGCTTCTTCCACGAGATGAAGCGCTACGGCTGAACCCTCGAGGCCGGGCGCCCGCGCCCGGCCTCACCCGGTGCGGTCGCAACCAGAGCATCCTGCTTAACAGACAGTTCATGGCAGGGAAACCTCTCTGGACATTCAGCACCAATAGTGTCTATTCCGACGGCCATCCGGCACCGCGGCGCGGTGGTGCCGGAGGCCGTGATCTCTCCGGGCCGCCCCCGGGTGCGGCAGGGCCACGGAGCCGCGGGCATCATAGGGCGCATGCCCCCCTTCTTCACCCTCTCCGAATCCGGAGACCTGCTGCCCGCCCCGCACGCGCGCGGGCCCTGGGCGCCCGACATGCTCCACGGACGGCTGCTGGGCGGCCTGCTGGCACGGGCGATCGAGCGGGAACACGGCACGCCCGAGCTGCGGCCGGCCCGGCTGACGGTCGACCTGTACCGCAACAGCAGGCTGGTGCCGCTGACCGTCTCCACCGAACTCGTGCGCGACGGGCGCCGGATCCGGGTGGTCGACGCCTCCGTCACCGGACCGGACGGGCCCATCGCCCGGGCGAGCTGCGTCATGCTCCGGCCCGGCGACCAGCCGCCCGGCCGTTCCTGGGCGCCCGAGCCCTGGAACGTGCCCGCGCCCGAGACGCTCGGCGAACCCCAGAACAGCCGGGACTCCACCCACGACGTGTGGTGGTTCGGCAAGGGCGACGGGGCTCCGGACGCGGCGGAGCGCCGCCGCATCCTGCTGCGCGAGTCCCACCCGCTGGTCGAGGGCGAACCGCTCTCCCCCCTCGTCCGCGCCGCCCTCGCCGCGGACCTGTCCAGCCCGATAGCGCACTGGAGCACCAGCGGGCTGCACTACATCAACGCCGACTACACCCTGAGCCTCGGCCGCCTGCCCGAAGGCGAGGTCCTCGGGCTGGAGGCGGGCGGCCACCTGTCGGCCGCCGGCATCGCCTCCGGCCAGTGCGTCATGTACGACCTGTCGGGGCCCGTCGGGCACGTCACGAACGTCGCGCTGGCGAACCCCCGCCTATAGCCTCCTTCAGGCCGACCCGGCCGCCGGTGCGCAGCACCGAGTTGGAGTACATCCGGCCGGCGAGCCAGACCAGCGCGACGACCACCACCACGGTCACGCCCAGGGAGAGCGCCTGCTCCCACCACGGCGCCCCGAAGACCGCGCGGACGGGCATCAGGAGCGGTGCGAAGACCGGGACGAACGACAGGATCCGCACGAGGAGCCCGTCCGGGTCGCTCGGGACCAGCGTGAAGCACATGAAGTAGCCGGCCATCAGCACGACCTGGATGGGCGCGGTCACCCCGCCGATGTCCTCCTGGCGGGAGACCGTGGCCGCGAACGCCGCGTAGAGCAGCGCGTACAGCGTGTACCCGGCGACGAACCAGACCAGCGACCACACGACGGTCCCCGCCAGGTCGCCGACCGGCAGGTCGAGCGCCCCGGTGGCGACCTGCGCCCCCACGCCCGCCGCCACGACCAGTCCCATCTGGACGAAGCCGAGGACGCCGAGCCCCAGCACCTTGCCCGCCATGAGCTGCCAGGGGCGGACCGAGCTGAGCAGCAGCTCCACCACCCGGCTGGACTTCTCCTCGACCACGCCCTGGGCGACCATGACCCCCGAGACCTGGAGCATGAGGAACAGCAGGACCGCCAGGCCCATGGCCAGGCCCATCCGGAGGTCGCGCAGCTCGTCCGCGCCCTCCAGGGAGACCACCTCGACGGTGGCCCCGGCGACCGCCTGGTTCACCTTCGCCGGGTCGACTCCGGCCGCGGCCAGCTCGCCGTTCAGAGCGGACTGCTGGGCCAGGGCGGACAGCGCCGCCTCCAGCTGACCGTCGGGCTCGCCCTTGACCACCATCCGCAGCGGACCGTCGAGCACCAGCGCGTCGAGCTCGCCTTCGCGCACCAGCCGCTCGCCCTCCTTCTCGGAGGGGACGTCCCTGGTCTCCAGGTCGAACTTCATGGCCGAGGCCACGGCGGCGACCTGGCCGCCGAAGCCCTTCTCCACGAAGCCGACCGTCGTCGCCGAGCCGCCCAGGAGCTTGATCCCGATCAGGAGCCCGGCCACGAGGACCATCATCACCGCGGTGCCGATGACGAACATCTTCGTCCGCAGCCGGGCGAGTTCCCGTGCCGCGATCAGCCGTACCTCTGTCAGTGGGTTCACGCCTTCTCCCCCGTCACGACGTCGCGGAACAATTCGGTGAGCGTCGGGCGCCGCCAGCTGAACTCGCGGACGCGCCCGGCCGCCAGCGCGGCGCGCAACAGGTCCTGCTCGTCGGCGTCGGGGGCGAGGGTGAACAGGTCGCCCTCCCGTGCCAGGACGCCCGGCACGGCGTCGGCCCAGCCGTCCGGCGCGTCCTCCACCCGGCAGAGCAGCCGCGCCTCGCCGTGCTCCTGCAGTTCGGCGGTGGTGCCGACGGCGACCATCCGGCCGTCGCGGATGATGCCGACCCGGTCGCAGAGCCGTTCGACGAGGTCGAGCTGGTGGCTGGAGAAGACGACGGGCACGCCCTCGGCGCTCTTGTCGCGCAGCACCTGGCTCATCACGTCGACGGCCACCGGGTCCAGGCCGGAGAAGGGCTCGTCCAGGACCAGGATCTCCGGGTCGTGGACGAGCGCCGCGGCGAGCTGGACGCGCTGCTGGTTGCCGAGGCTGAGCTTCTGCACCTCGTCGCCTCTGCGCTCGGCGACGCCGAGCCGTTCCAGCCACTCGTCGGTCGCCCGGCGCGCGTCCCGCGCGGAACGGCCGCGCAGCCGGGCCAGGTAGACGAGCTGCTCGTGCACCTTCATCTTCGGGTAGAGGCCGCGCTCTTCGGGCATGTAGCCGATCGTGCGCCGGGTCGTCTCGTCCAGGGGCGCACCGCCCCAGCGGACCTCGCCCGAGTCGGCGGCCAGCACCCCCAGCACGATCCGCATCGTGGTGGTCTTGCCGGCCCCGTTGCTGCCGACGAACCCGAACAGCTCCCCTTCCCCGACCTCGAAGCCGAGCTCCTCGAGAACCCGCCGGTCCCCGTAGCTCTTGGATATTCGTTCCAGTGTCAAGTTCCCCATAGGGGGACAAGATTGCCTCAAACGGCGCAGAACGTCTAAGTCACGCTCTACACAAGATCTCACCGTGCAGCAGGCTGAACCAGCCGTCCGGGTGGTCGGCGAACGCCTGCCAGCCCCGCGAGATGCGCTCCAGGTCCTCGCGAACGGCGTAGCCCGACGACAGCGCCTGCTCGGCCATCACCGACTGCAGGATGCGGTCGCGCCACATCTCGCCCCACCAGCGGCGCTCCTCCTCCGTCGCGTGGCACCACGTGGACGACGACGGGACCACGTCGGCGAAGCCCGCCGCGTGCGCCCACGCCAGCAGATGCCGCCCCGCGTTCGGCTCGCCGCCGTTGGCCCGCGCGCACCTGTCGTACAGCGCCAGCCACTCCTCGATCTCGGGGGACGCCGGATACCAGACCTTCCCCGCGTAGTCGGAGTCGCGTGCCGCGACGATCCCGCCGGGCCGGCACACCCGGCGCATCTCCCGCAGCGCCCGGACGGGGTCGGCCACGTGCTGCAGCGTCTGGTGGGCGTGGACGACGTCGAACACGCCGTCCTCGAACGGCAGCTCGTACACGTCGGCCGCCCGGAAGGAGACGTTGCCGACGCCTTCGGCCCTGGCTCGCGCCTCTTCCAGCACCTCCTCCACCAGGTCGACGCCGACGACCTTCGCGACCCGCGAGGCCAGGTCGACCGTGATGCTGCCGGGGCCGCAGCCGACGTCCAGCAGGACGTCCTCCGGCCTCAGGTGCGGGGCCAGGTAGGCGGCGGAGTTCTCGACGGTGCGCCACCGGTGGGAACGCAGCACCGAGTCGTGGTGGCCATGGGTGTACTTCTCGTGGTCCGTCATGGGCCGACTGTAGCCCGACGTCTCAAGAGTTGAGAAATGTGTATCACTATGTGGACTACTCGGGGGAGAGCAAGCCCTCCAGGCCCTGGCGGACGAGGTCGGGGGTGATGTCGCCGGCGATCAGGTACTGCAGGACGAAGCCGGGGATGAGGCCGGTGAGGACCACGGCGACCGCGGCCGGGTCGGCGGTCGCCGACAGGCGGCCCTCCCGCTGGTAGCGAACGGCGAACTCCGTCCAGATGCCCCGGACACTGACGAGGATCCGCTTGATGATCTCGCCGACGAGTTCGTCGTGCAGGGCCGCGGCCCAGGCCTCGGGCAGCAGGCGGATCTTGCCGTCCACGTCCAGGTGCTCGAGGAAGGCCACGAGGAAGTCGTGGAAGACCTCGGGCAGCGGGGGCAGCTCCTCGCGGGCCAGCATCTCGCGCAGCACGGACTGGACCGCGGCCTGCTTGTCGGCGGCGATCTCCGAGACCAGGTCGGCCTTGGCCGGGAAGTAGCGGTAGACCGCGCCGGCGGACAGGCCGGACTCCTTGAAGATGTCCTGCATCGAGGTGCCGTTGAACCCCTTGACGGCGAAGCAGCGGCTCGCCGCCTCGATGATCTGCTGACGGCGCTGTTCCAGGTGCTCAGGGCTGACTTTCGGCATGCCGCCAAAATAAAACGGATGCCCGTTCTTGACAACCGGACACACCGGCGTAGCATCGGGCCCAGTTAAAGAGAACGAACATCCGATTTATAGGAGCCCGGTCATGAAAACCCGGCCGAACCCCCTGGCGCTCGCCCTGGCCGTGGGAATCCTGCAGGCCCTGATGGTCCTCGCGTTCGCCTGGCCGTCCGTCAACACCGCCCCCCGCGACGTGCCCCTGGGCGTCGCGGGCCCCGACGCGGTCGTCACCCAGCTGACCCAGCGCCTGGAGCAGGCCCAGCCCGGCGCCTTCGAGGTGAAGGCCTACGCGGACGAGGCCGCCGCCCGCGAGGCGGTCCAGGACCGGGAGGTCTACGGCGCGGTCGTCGTCACCCCGCAGGGCCAGAAGGTCCTCACCGCCTCCGCCGCCGGCCCGGTCGTCGCCCAGGCCCTCACCCAGCTCGCCGCGGCCCGGACCGAAACCCCCGCGCCCGCCGTCGAGGACGTCGTCGCCGCCGACCCCGACGACCCCCGCGGCACCGGCTTCGCCACGATGATCCTCCCCCTGGTCATGTCGGGCATCGCCGCCTCCGCCATCCTGACCCTCCTGGGCCGCACCGCCCGCGACCGCATCCTGGGCGTCCTGGTCTTCGCCGCCGCCGGCGGCCTCCTCACCGCACTCGTCGCCCAAACCTGGCTGTCGCTGACCCCGGGCTCCTACCTGGAGGTCGCCGCCGTCGCGGCCCTGGCGTCCCTGGCGACGGCGGCCCCCATCACCGGCCTGGCCTCCCTCATCGGCCCTCCCGGCATCGGCGTCGGAGCCCTCACCCTCCTCTTCCTGGGCAACCCGTTCTCCGGCGCCGCCACCGGCCCCGAACTCCTCCCTCAGCCCTGGGGCGCCCTCGGCCAGCTCCTCCAGCCCGGCGCGACCGCCTCCCTCATGCGCTCCGTCGCCTTCTTCGACGGCGCCGCGGCCCTCCGCCCCCTGCTCGTCCTCGTCGCCTGGGCCCTGCTGGGCCTGGCGCTCCTGACCGCCTCCCTCCTCCGCAAGCCCCCGGCGCCCGCCGCCGACGCCGCCGAGGAACCCGTCGTCCTCACC
>NZ_BAAATZ010000012.1:175875-209145 GCF_039533685.1 Actinocorallia aurantiaca
GGCCTTCCGGCGTTCTTGTTTTCGCTGACGGAACCGGCGCCCATCCCTCAGCGAGCCGACAGCTCGGAGACCGCCTTCCGCAACCGGGCCGCACGCCCGGCGGGGGTCCTGGCCTTCAGCAGCGGCAGGATCACCAGGTAGCGCCCGGTCTTGTCGAGTGCCTCGAAGCGGGCCGCGGCTTCCGGACGGGCCGCCAGTTCCTCGGCCAGATCGGACGGGACGGTGACGTCGCGCTGGGCGGCGTAGGCCCCTTCCCAGCGGCCGTCGGCCTGCGCGGCGGCCACCTCCGCCAGGCCCGGCGGACGCATCCGCCCCTCGGCGGTCAGCGCCTCCACCTTCTCGACGTTCACCCGCGACCAGGGGCTGCCCTTCCGGCGGCGCGAGTACCGCTGCAGGAAGAACCGGTCGTCGTAGGACTTCCTCTGGCTGTCGATCCAGCCGTAGCAAAGCGCGACGTCCAGCGCCTCCACGACCGTGAGCGAGGCGACGCCCGACCCCTTCTTGGCGACCTTCAGCCAGGCGCCGCCCTCGTCCCCGTGATGCCCGGCCAGCCACGACTCCCACTGGGCGGCGTCCTCGAAGTGCATCATCGACCCAGGACCTCCAGGTAGTGGCGGTTGTACATGAAGCCCAGCACGTTGCCGAACGGGTCGACCACTGCGGCGGTGACGAATCCTTCGCCGCGTTCGGTGACCGGCATGTACGGCTCGGCCCCCAGGGACAGCAGCCGGTCCAGGGTCGCCCGCACGTCGTCGACGTGCCAGTAGAGGATCGCCCCGCCGGGAGCGGCAGACGCCCCCGGCGGGGCGAACCTCCGGTCGACGATGCCGAGTTCGGCCTGGTAATCGCCGACCCTGAACTCGTAGTAGGCGGCCGGCTGCCCGTCGTCCGGTCTTTTGAAGTACGGCTCGACTCCCAGCAGCTCGGCGTACCACTTCCCGGCCGCTTCCACATCGTCGGCCCACAGGTTGACGGTCGAAAACCCTCGCAACATCGTGCTCCCTTCGCCGCCGCGAACCGGCGACTCGCTTCCGTTCGACACCCCTGACATTAGGAAGCCAACAGGTCAGCGAATGTCCTCTTAGGACGGCAGGATGGAATTCATGCGAGATCCCTCCGACCGACTGCTGCGCCTGCTGTCCTTGCTCCAGACCCCTCGCGAGTGGCCGGGCCCCGAGCTGGCCGAACGCCTCGACGTCACCCCCCGCACGATCCGCCGCGACGTGGAACGGCTGCGCCGGCTCGGCTACCCCGTCCACGCCGTCCAGGGCAACATCGGCGGCTACCGCCTGTCCTCCGGTACGGCCATGCCGCCGCTGGTCCTGGACGACGACGAGGCGATCGCCGTCGCGGTCGGCCTCAGCGCCGCCGCCACCGCCGCGATCACCGGCGTCGAGGACGCCTCCCTGCGCGCGCTGGCCAAACTGGAGCAGGTTCTCCCTTCACGGCTGCGCCACCGGGTGACCGCCCTGTCGGAAGCCGCCGTCGTCCTCCCGCCCCGGGACGCCTCCACCGCCGAGGCCACGACCCTGGCCACCCTGGCCGCGGCCTGCACCGCCCACGAGAAGGTCCGCTTCGCCTACGCCAAACCCCACAGCGACCCCACCCGCCGCCTGGTCGAACCACACCAGCTGGTCGTCGTGGAGCGCCTGTGGTACCTGGTCGCCTACGACGAGGACCGCGCCGCCTGGCGCTCCTTCCGCGCCGACCGCATCAGCGAGGTCCACCGCACCGGCGTCCGAGTCCCCGCCCGCGACCTGCCCGGAGGCGCCGACACCAGAACCTGGGTGACCCGCGCGATGCCGCCCCGCGACGTCCGCGCCCGCCTGCTCCTCCACGTCCCCTTCGACCAGGCGGCAGTACAGATCCCCACCTGGCAGGGCACCCTCGAACCGGTCGATGACGCCTCATGCCTGCTGCACACCGCCCCCGACTCCCCCCGCCACCTGGCCCACCGCATCACCCTCCTCCCCGTGCCCTACACCCTCCTCGACCCCCCGGAACTCGCCGCGGAACTCCGCACGATCGCCGAACAAGCCACCCACGCCATCCGCCACCTTTGACCCTTCCCTTCACCTCAAGGGCCTGTCGACTATCCGCCTTCTCCGGCACCCGCGCCTCCAGCGGGATCCTGCCGATCCATCGGAAGAAAGAAGGTCAGCGGGAGTGCTTGGCGTTCTTGAGGCGGGACATGGGAAGGGCTGGGATCCAGCGGGACTTGAAGGGCGGGTTGTCGAACGTCCAACTGCGGGGGAGCCGTCGGCCTTCCACGCCTCCTCGTCGGCTGGGGACATGTCCGGGAGCGGAGGGCCGGCCCGGCGGTCAGCGTTCGATGTCGTGCCGCATGGCGGCGAAGAGCGCCGTGATGAGGGCGAGGTCCTCGTCGGTGTTGCCCGCGCCGGGGAAGCCGATGAGCCCGACGGTGTCCTCGTCGTACCAGGTGCAGGCCATGTCGCCGTCCTCCGGCGTCATCGTCCAGCCGCACTCGACCTCGCCGCCGAGCGGCCCCGGGCTCGCCGCCGCCGAGGACGGGTTGACGAGGCCGCCGAAGTCCCCGTACACCACGTCGTAGATGGCGTTCTTGAGCTTCTGCGGCGACGTCCCCGGGGCCACCTCGGTGGCGACGACGAGCGACGCCTCGCCGTCGCCGTCGTCGTCCTCCGACGGCACCAGGAAGTAGGCGACCAGCGATCCGCCCGCCGCCCCCTCGGGCAGGTCGTAGATCACGTTCTTGGGTACGCCGATCCGCGACCGGACCATGCCGCCCGCCTTGTCCACCCGCTTGATCGTCCGCTCCCCCGGGGCCGACGTGGGCTCCCTCGGCTCGGGCGGATCCGGGTAGCGCTCCCCGGAGCATCCCGCGCCCAGCACCATCAGCGCCAGCCCCACGGCCGCGAGCCGCGCCGCCGCGCCCCGGCCGCCCCCGCTCCGTCCCACCCTGCGCCCTCCCGTCCTCTGCCCTCCACCCGCCACCCCACCGGCCGGGGCGCACCCCCGCCAGTGACCCGTGTCCCGTCCCGCCCGGGAGGCGCCCGGCGGACCCGGGTGCGGCACCGGCCCGGAACCCTTATGGCCACCAGCCAGACCTCCTTTCCTGTCGGGGGTGGGGATCTCCACGGGCGGAGCGTGCGCCTGACCTGATGTGAGCGGTCCCCTCCCTCCGGCAGGAGGGGAAAGGCCCACCGTGGCGGCATCTGAGCCGCGGCGCCCTGACCCTCACCGGAGCCGTGGCGATGTTCGCCGTGCCCGGCCCAGGCACGCAGGTCGGAGAAGCGCCGCCAGGCGATGCAGAAGGTCTCGCCGGCCACCTCCTCGGCGAGAGCCCGGCCCGCCACCGTCACCGCGTAGGCGAAGACCTTCGGATGACACTCGTCGTAAAGGGCGGTGAAGCGCTCCGCGGAATCCAAACCGTCCCCTTTCCTGGGTTCTGTCTTGGGTAGTGCGCAGAGACGGCACGTTCTTACGCGGCGGTGGCGACTTTCCTCTTCCTCGCTGAGGAGGAACGCGGCACCGAGGACCCGCTGTGCATGGTGGCCGCCGGGTGCCGGTTCACCGTTTTCTCGAGAAGGCCGCCCATACCCATTTGCCGCCGTGCGGGTCGGGGGTGCAGCCGCTTCGGGTGGCGAGGGAGCGGACGATGAGGAGGCCGCGGCCTCCGTTGTCGTCTAGGGAGTCCGGTGAGAGGTCGAGGTCCTCCAGGGTGAGTTCGGCGGGAGGCCGCGGGCGGGGCAGCCGGGGGCTGGAGTCCCAGACCGCGATGACGACGTCGCGGGCATCGCGGACGAGTTCGAGGCGGATCTCCTCGCCCGGCGTCTCCTTGGCCGCGTTGGACACCAGTTCGGCGACCACCAGCAGGGCGTCGTCCAGGATGTCGAGATCGCCCCACCTGCGGAGACGTTGTCCCGCGAGGGTGCGGGCCAGGCCGGCGGAGGCGGGGGAAGCGAGCAGGGGCAGGAGCAGGTGGTCGATCGCGGTGCTGCACCGGTCGTCGGTCATGGGCGTGGCCTTCGTTCTAGCGTTGGTTCCTCGTTCCGCACACCAGTGAGCCACCGGGCCGATACCGTGCGTCACAAAGCGCGTGACAAAGCCTTACAACCGGAGAGAGAAGGCCGCTTCTGCTTTCACCGCGGTTTCCCCGCCCTCTGCCCGGTTTCACGACAAGGAGGACGCCGGAATGGCCGCTCGGCGCAAGAGAGGCTCCGTATCGCCGACCCTGCTGGCGTTCGGCCGCCAGCTCCGCCGCCTCCGCGAAGCCGCGGGCCTCTCCCAGGAGAGCGCGGGACGCCGTGCCAACGGAGGACGGGGAGTGACCAGCCAGTACGTCGGCCAGGTCGAGAGCGGCCGCACCCGCTGCACCCGCGAGTTCGCCGCCACCATGGACGCCGAGCTCGAAGCGGGCGGCAGGCTCCTGGAACTGTGGGACGACCTCGTCCTCGACTCCGCGTTCCCCACCTGGTTCGACTGGCCCAACATCGAAGCCGAAGCCGTGATGATCCAGTCCTACCAGCCTCTGCTCGTCCACGGCCTGCTCCAGACCCCCGGTTACGCGAGCGCGATACTCCGCAGAGCGGAAGCCGTTGAGGCCCGTCTGAACCGGCAGAAGATCCTGACCCGGCAGCAGCCCGACCCCCCGCTCTTCTCGCTCCTGCTGGACGAAGTGGCGCTCCACCGGGAGACCGGAAACTCCACGGTCATGCGTGAGCAGCTGCAACACCTGATGAACATCAGCGAACTTCCCAACGTCATCCTCCAGCTCGTCCCGAGCCGAGGAGAGCATCTGGGGAACAGCGGGGCCTTCAACCTCGCCACGCTGGACGACAGAAATGAGGTCGCCTATGTTGAGTCGACGATCCGCGGCCTGACGATCAGCGACCCCGACGAGTTGTCCGTCCTCTCGCGAACCCTGTTCGAGGTGAGGTCCCTCGCGCTTCCCGCTACCCACTCCCGGGAAATAATCCAAAGGACGATCAAAGAACGATGGATCCAGTAGAGCCGACATGGCGCAAGTCGAGTTACACCACCGCCAACGGCGGCGACTGCGTGGAGCTCGCCCAGAACCCCGAAGAGGTAGCCGTCCGCGACAGCAAGAACCCGGACGGCACGCGCCTGCGCTTCACGCCTCGCGGCTTCCAGAGCCTGGTCCGGGGCATCAAGGAGTCCTGAAGACGCCCGCCCGCACTTCACACCGCACGGCTTCCAGAGTCTGCTCCGGGGCATCAAGCGATCCTGAAGACGCCCGCGTAGACGGCGGCCAGGGTGACGGACACAGCCCGGGGCGCGCCCTCACCGTCTGACGCTTCGACGTACTTCCGCAACGCGGAAGGCCGGGCTTCTGCGTTGCTCGCGGATCCTCGACCCGTGGAGACTCCCGTCCGCGCTCGGGAGGTCTGTGGCGGCCTCGGCCGGGGTCATCGGGAGAAGACGCCTGCTCGGGCGGCGGCCAGGGCGGCGGTCACGGCTCGGGTCGTGTCCTCCGGGGAGACGGGTTCCGTGGTGATGCAGAGGCGGTAGTAGAGGGGGGCGACGGTGGCGCGGATGAGTTCCTCGGCGTCGGTGGCGGCGGGGAGTTCGCCTCTCTCCACGGCTCGGTGGACCACCGCGGCGGCCTGGCGGTGGCGGGTCGTCAGGTAGGAGCGCAGGGCCAGGGCGGCTTCCGGGGTCTGGGCGGCGGCCGCGACGAGGGCGCGGGTGACGGGGCCGGTGAGGGGGTCGGTGAAACCCTCGACGACCTGGGCGGCCAGGGATCTCAGGTCTTCGGAGAGGGAGCCGGCGTCGGGGAGGGGCCAGGGGTCGGCTTCGGCCAGGCCAAGGGCGTCGGCGGCCAGGGCGGCGGGGGTGCGCCAGCGGCGGTAGACCGTCGTCTTGTGGACGCCGGAGCGGATCGCGACGCTTTCCACGGTCAGGCCGGAGAAGCCCTTCTCGGCCAGTTCGGCCAGGGTGGCCCGGCGGACGGCTTCCCGGGTGCGGGCGGTGCGGCCTCCGGGGCGGACGGTGCCCGCACTCTCCAAAGGCGACTCTGTTGCATTAGCGGTCTTCTTCATGGCATGCTCAGACTAAGGCAACCTCGTTGCGTTAGGGAGGCGGCAGTCGCAGAGCAGGCTGCGGGTGTCGTGCCCTCCCCGTCCCATCCCCGTCACGAAAGGTCCTTTTTGCCCACTCAGCTCTCCCTCCGCGGGATCTCCAAGTCCTACGCCGGCCGGGTCGTCCTCGACCAGGTCTCGCTGACCGTCAAGCCCGGGGAACGGGTGTGCGTCGTCGGAGAGAACGGTTCGGGCAAGTCCACCCTGCTCCGGCTGGCCGCCGGGCTGGAGGCTCCGGACGACGGCGAGGTCGTCGTCTCCGCTTCCGGCGGGGTGGGGCATCTCGCCCAGACGCTGGAACTGCCCGCCACGTACACCGTGCGGCAGGCCGTCGACGCCGCGCTCGCCGACCTCAAGGCGATCAAGCGCCGCATGCGCGAACTGGAGGCGGACCTGACGGAGGAGCGGCTGGCCGAGTACGGCGAACTGCTCGACGTCTACGACCTCCGCGGGGGCTACGAGGCCGAGGCGCGCACCGGGGCGGCGCTCCAGGCGCTCGGGCTCGGGCACGTGGAGGACGGCAGGCCGCTCGGTTCCCTGTCGGGCGGTGAACGGTCCCGGCTGGGGCTGGCCTGCCTGATCGCGGCGTCCCCCGAACTGCTGCTGCTGGACGAGCCGACCAACCATCTGGACGACGGTGCCCTCGCCTGGCTGGAGGACGGGCTGCGCGCCCACCGCGGCACCGTCGTGGCCGTCTCCCACGACCGCGTGTTCCTGGAGCGGGTCGCGACCTCGATCCTCGAGGTCGAGAACGGCGCGGTCACCCGTTACGGCAACGGCTACTCCGGCTACCTCGCGGAACAGGCCGCGGCCCGGGAGCGCGCCCGTCAGGCGTGGCTCGACTGGTGCGAGGAGCTGCGCGAAGCAGAACGTTTCGCCACGACCACCGCGCACCGCGTCGCTCACGGGCGCGTCATCAAGGACGGCAACAAGATGGCCTACGACCGTGCCGGGGGCCGCGTCCAGAGTTCCGTCTCCAGCCGCGTCCGCCAGGCGCGGGAGCGCATCCGCCGCCTCCGGGAATCCCCCGTCTCCGAACCTCCCGAACCCCTGCGCTTCTCCGGCGCCTTCACCCCGGGCGCGACGGACGGCCCGCTCGTCTCCCTGCACGGCGTCCGCGTCGCCGACCGGCTGTCCCTCGACGGTTTCGCCGTCCATCGAGGCGAGCGCGTCCTGGTGACCGGCCCCAACGGTTCGGGGAAGAGCACCTTCCTGAAGCTCCTGGCCGGCGAGCTCGCCCCCGACGCCGGCACAGTCCACCGCAGAGGCCGCATCGCCCACCTCCCCCAGGACCCTTCCGTCCCCGATCCGTCCCGCACCCTCCTGGAGTCCTTCGCCGAAGGACGCCCGGACGGCGCCGAGGAGCGCCTGCTCTCCTTGGGCCTCTTCCGTCCCGAGGCGTTGCGCACTCCCCTCGGCTCCCTGTCCACCGGCCAGCTCCAGCGCCTGTCCCTGGCCCGCCTGCTGACCTCCCCCGCCGACCTCGTCCTCCTGGACGAGCCCACCAACCACCTCTCCCCCAAGCTCGTGGCCGAACTGGAGCAGGCCCTGGCCTCCTATCAGGGCGCCCTCGTCCTGGTCACCCACGACCGCGCCCTTCGAACGGGTTTCACCGGCACCCGCCTCGACCTCCGCCCGAACCACGCTTCGATCCGCTGAGACAAGGGCCGAACGAAGAGGCGAGCGAATCGACGACGCACCGAGAAACACAGGACCGGCGTCGGGCATCACGATGGCGGCCGACCCGAGTGCGCCCTCAGGGCAGGGGCCAGGCGGCCCAGACGCATTTGCCGGTGGGGGTGGTGTACCAGTTCCAGTCGTGGGCGAGTTGGTCGACGAGTTCCAGGCCTCGGCCGCCCTCGTCGTCGGGGGCGGGGGCACGGCGGGTCGGGGGTGTCGGGGAGGGGTCGTGGACCTCGGCCAGCAGGTGGGTGGGGGTGAGGCGGAGTTCCACGCGGAGGGGGGAGCCGGATTCGGGGGCGGCGTGGAGGAGGGCGTTGGTGACGAACTCGCTGAGGACCAGGGAGCAGTCGTCGGTCAGGTCGGCCAGGCCCCATTCGGGGAGGCGGGCGCGGGCCAGGCGTCGGGCCCTCGAGACCGCGGAGGGGGCGGAGGGCATGCTGAGCCCGTCGGATTTCAGGGTGGGGCCGCCCTTCATCGGGCGGGGGGATGACGGCATGGGCGAATCCGATCCGGGACGGAGATCCTGACCGGACCACGGTGTCGGAGGACCTCCGCCGCGTCGATCGCGGCCGGAACACGGAATCACGCGTGCGGGGGGCTCCGGACGGCTGTTTTCGCGATTCGATCACGGAAAATCACAAAGACAACACGCTGAGTGACGATCGTGCTTAGGCTGGGAGCCCCCGAATAGCTCGTGGGGCTCCGTGGTCTCCCCCTGTATCGGAGGGCTGCATGGCCCGTGGTGAACATCGTCCCAGTTGCGCGCGTGAGTGGCGGGCACGTGCCGCCCGCGAGGGCTGGACCGTCGGCAGGACCGTCCAGGCCATCAGGGACTGCTGCGGTGTGAGCCCGCTCAAGGCGCACCGGCTGGCCCGCGGCTGGACGGCCAGGGTGACGGTCGCGCACCTGGAGTCGCTGTGCCGGCGCGAGGGGCTCGGCGCCCCGCACGTCAACATCGACCTGCTCAACGCCTGGGAGAACGGGCGGTCGCGGCCCCGCCCGGACTCCCAGGACCTGCTGGCCAGGCTCTACAAGGCCAACGCGGTGCGGCTCGGGCTCGCCGCCGACTACTGCGAGGAGGACGAGTCCGCGCTGGAGGGCACGGCCGTCGCCCCCTCCAGCGGTCGGCGGCTGCTCGCCGAGGTCGAGGAGATGCGCCGCCGCATGGATCTGACCCTGTCCCGCGGCACTCTCAGCGAGGGCCAGCTGGACCTGCTGGACGAGGCGCTCCTGCGGTACCGGCGCGAGTACCCCGCCGCCCCTCCGCTGCCGATGCTGGGCCGGCTGATGCGCGAGTTCACCGAGCTCCAGGCGCTCTGCGCGCGACGCCAGCCGGCGAGCGTCCAGCGGCGCCTGTCCCACATGACCGCGGCCCTGTCCGTCCTGACCGCCGACAGCCTGATGAAGCTCGGCGACATCCGACAGGCCCACGCCTGGTACGGCACCGCGCGGACCGCCGCCGACGACACCGAGGACCCGCGGCTGCGCGCCCTGGTCCGGGCGCACGAGGCGATGCTCCCCTACTACTACGGGGACCTGGAGGAGGTGGTGCGGCTGGCCCGCGAGGCCCAGGCCATCGCCCGGGGCTCCGCCTGCTCGCCCACCGCGCTGGCCGCCGCCGCGGAGGCCCGCGCGCTGTCCCGGCTCGGCGACGTGCGGGGGGCGCGCGCCGCGCTCGAGCGCACCCAGCAGATCTACTCCCGGCTGAGCGGCCAGACCGGCCGGGCGTTCGACTTCACCGAGCAGCGGTTGTTCCTGTACCTCAGCGGGATCCACGCCCACCTGCCCGACACCGGGCGGGCCCTGGAGGTGCAGGGGCAGGCTCTGGCCCTGCAGCCGGGGCCCGGCCCGGTCCCCGTCCTGGACCCGGTGTTCATCCGCCTCGACCAGGCGGTGACGCTGGCGCGGTCGGGCGACGCCGTCGTCGCCTGCCGGCTCGGGGAGGAGACCCTCCGCAGGACTCCCCATGGTCACCGAACCGACATCGTCTATGCCAAAGCCCGTGAAATCCTCGCCGTCATTCCCTCCGGCCGGCGACCGGAGGCCCTGGAAGGCCTCCGGGACGCCCTGCACCCAGAAGGATCCCGTCCTCCCCATGTCTGACCTCGCCTCCGAAGCCAGGGTCGTCCTCGACAAGGCCTGCCGCCACGTAGGGCTCGACCCCTCCGACGCCGACCTGCTCCGACTGCGCAGCAACGCCGTCTTCAAGCTCCGCGCCCCCGTCATCGTGCGGATCACCACCTCCGCCGGCGGCCCCGAGCGGCTGCCCGCCGTCCTGGCGATGACCCGCTGGCTGCACGCCCGGGGCTTCCCCACCGTCCGGCCCCTGGACGACGTCGAGCAGCCCGTGCACATCAGCGACGCCACCATCACCTTCTGGCGGCACGTCCCGGCCTGCGCGACCCCGCCGCACACCGCCGACCTGGGCGAGCTCCTGCGCAGGCTGCACGAGCTGCCCGCCCCGCCGGTCGACCTGCCCGCCTTCGACGACCCGCTGCGCGGCATCCGCCACGACGTGCACTACCGGCCGGGCGTCCTCACCCCGCGGGAGCGCTCCTGGCTGATGGACCTCATCGCCGAGCTGGACCAGGAGTGGAAGGCCCTGCCCTTCGGCTCCCCGCCGACGACGCTCCACGGCGACGCCTGGATCGACAACCTCCTGCGCCACCGCGAGGGCCACCCCGTCCTGTGCGACTGGGACTCGGTCTCCACCGGCCCCCGCGAGTGGGACCTCATCCACACCCACCACGGCCGCCGCCGTTTCGGCCTCACCCGCCCCGACGTGGAGTCCTTCACCGACGCCTACGGCTACGACCTGCGCTCCTGGCCCGGCTACGACTCCCTGATGCGCATCCGCGACGTCTTCGCCGTCGGCATCCACATCCGCAACGCCCCGGGCGACCCCTTCTCCCGCCGTGAACTGGCCCGCCGCCTGCACACGCTCAGGACCGGTTCGCTCACGGGGACCTGGCGGCTGCGCCCCTGACGAGAACCGCCCGCGCGGTCGTCGGGCGGCTCAGCGAAAGACAAGGAAAGGCAAGGCGAGGGGTGATTCCTCCCCCCTCGCCGTCAAATCTCGAAGATCTCGCGGTCCCGGTCTCAGATCAGGAGGGCGACCCGGTCCCCCAGCACGGATTCCGCGGCCTGGACGAGCTGCTCCAGCCGGAGCATCTCCGACAGGTGGAACTCCGGCGCGTTGGACCGCGCCACCAGGAGGGCCGCGTCGACGCCCGACAGGGGCGCCAGGCCGTACTGGGTGCCGTCGGCGCTCTGGAAGGCCCGGTAGCGCAGGGGCTCCAGGTCGGCCGGGGGCTCCGCGGCCTCGCCTCCGGGGCTGGTGTGGAGGAACTTCCCCGGCCCGACGTGCAGGACGCCCGCCCAGTCGGCGGAGAGGATCCCGGGCAGGGCGTCGGCGAGGATCAGGAGGCCGTCCGCGGGGTTGGTCGCGAGCTGGCCGATGAGGGCGACGTCGGGGTGCAGGCCCTGGGGTTCGACGGTGGGCCACAGGCCCTCCACCTTCACGCCGGGGACCGCGTCGAGGCCCGCGATGAGCCGGTCGGCCGAGGCGCCCGAGGGCCAGGTGACGGTGATGTCGTCCAGGGCGCGTCCGGACTCGTTCTCCAGAACGTACAGCTGGATCACGTCGGCGCCGGCGGCCCCCAGCGTGCGGGCCACCTTGCCCAGTGACCCGGGGCGATCGGGAAGACGAACCCGGATCCGCAAAAGCATCGGCGCCTCCTATAAACGTTCCGTGCCTTTATGTTGCCATATGTACATTTCGATGCTGTTACCCGATCGTGTCTTTTCCCCAAGTCGCCCTATCGTCAGGGTCAACCGACCTATAGGGTTTCTCCACGTGTCCAGTACGCCCGGTCCTCCAGAAGAAGGCCAGCCGCCTGAGGTGACCCTGGCCGAGCTGCGCGACGCCCTGCTCGGGCTGTCCGCGCGCGCAGACCGCGAGCACGAGCGCGCCAAACACCGGGAAGAGATCATCGACCGGCTGCACCGGGAGAACCAGCAGCTGCGCCGGGGCGAGCTGCAGCAGCTGCACGAGCCCGTCCGGGGCGCGCTCTACCGGCTCTACGACCTGGTCCGACGCGCGGAACTGGACCCGCCGGACGGCGACCACGTGGCCCCCCTGCTGAGAATGATCGGCGACGAGCTCTCCGAGGCGCTCGGCCGCACCGGGGTCGAGCTCTTCGAGGTCGAGTTCGGCGAACCCTACGACTCCGCACGGCACCGGCCCCTGGGGAGCGAGCCCGTCACCGACCGCTCCCTCGACGGCAGGGTCGTCGAGGTCTGCGCCGACGGATTCGCCCGCGGGGAGCTCGTCGTGCGCAGAGCACAAGTCCGTGTCGGCAAGTATCAGGAAGACTGAGGGCACCGAGGGCATGGCGGTATACGGGATCGACCTGGGCACGACCTACTCCTGCATCGCGAGCATCGACGACGTCGGGCGGCCGACCGTGCTGCGCAACCTCGAGGGCACCGACACCACGCCCTCGGTGGTCTACTTCGAGTCCGGCGACAACGTCATCGTGGGCGCGACGGCCAAGGACACCGCGGTCCTGGACCCCGACAACGTGGTCAGCCTCATCAAGCGGGACATGGGCCGCGAGGTCCCCCGCGAGATCCACGGGTTCAACTACAACCCCGAGGAGCTGTCGGCCTTCATCCTGCTGAAGCTCGCCACCGACGCCCAGACGGTGACGGGCGAGGTCGCCCGCGACGTCGTCGTCACGGTCCCCGCGTACTTCGGCGCCGCCGAGCGCGACGCCACCCGCAAGGCCGGGCGCATCGCCGGCCTGAACGTCATCGACGTCATCTCCGAGCCGATCGCCGCGGCCATCACCTACGGCGTGCTCAACCCCGAGAGCGACCGCACGATCCTCGTCTACGACCTGGGCGGCGGCACGTTCGACACCACGGTCATCGCGCTGCGCGGCGGCCACATCGAGGTCATCTGCACCGACGGCGACCACGAGCTGGGCGGCGCGGACTGGGACGCGCGGCTGGTGGAGCACCTGGCCGAGCAGTTCCGCGCCGAGCACCCCGACGCCGGCGACCCGCTGGACGACAAGCTCACCGAGCAGCAGCTGCGCCGGGACGCCGAGGAGGCCAAGAAGGCGCTGACCTCGCGCACCCAGCACACCGTCCGGGTGATGCACGGCGGCCGCGTGGCGACCCTGGAGGTCACCCGCGACGTCTTCGAGGAGATCACCAAGGACCTGCTCGACCGCACGGTCGAGATCACCGGCCGGACCATGGAGGTCGCCAGGTCCAAGGGCGTCACCGACTACGGCGACCTGGTCCTGGTGGGCGGCTCCACCAAGATGCCGGCCGTCGCCGCCCGGCTGGAGGCCGAGCTCGGGATCACCCCCAGGCTGCAGGACCCGGACCTCGCGGTGGCCAAGGGCGCGGCCCTCTACGCCTTCGAGGAGACCTTCCGCCGCCTGCTGGCCGACGGCGCGCGGGAGGAGGCCGAGGAGATGGCCAGCCGGGCGGGCCTGTCGGCCGAGCAGCAGCGGCAGATCGCGGCCCGGCGCATCAAGACGGTCGCCTCGCGCGGCTTCGGGATCGTGGTGCTCAACCGCGACACCCAGGCCGAGGAGGTCATCCACCTGGTGCACGCCAACGACGAGCTGCCCGCCGGGCGGTCCTCGGACTTCTTCACCGTCCACGACGACCAGACGACCGCCGACGTGCGGGTGATGGAGCAGGCCGGGGCGGTGGAGTCGCCCGAGCCGTCGGACAACAACGAGATCGCGACGGGTTCGGTGCGCATCCCGTCGGGCAAGAAGGCGGGCTGGCCGATCTCCGTCACGTTCGCCCTGGACGCCTCGGGGCTGTTGCACGTCACGGCGGAGGAGAAGGAGACCGGTGAGCGGCTGGACCTGGAGGTCGAGGTCGGCGGTATGACCGAGGACGACGTCGAGGCCTCGAGGGCGGCGCTCTCGCGCGTTCAGGTGAGCTGAGGGCGTGTCGTTCGACGACGACTACAAGAAGCGGGTGCTGGAGCCCGCTCGGGCGGCCGGGGACCAGCCGCCCGAGGATCTGCGCGCCCGGTACGTCCTGCCGGAGAAGCTCACCGCCGAGGACGTTACCGCGCGGGTCAAGCAGGTGCGCCAGTGCTGGCGGCGTTCGCGCGGCCAGCTGAAGTACCGCAAGCTCATCGACCGGCTGGAGGCCGAGCACCGCGGGCTCGGACCGGTGTTCGCCGCCGCCGAGCAGGGCGACCTGAGGCCGCTGGAGCAGCGGCTGCGCGGCGGGGACGAGCGCAACGCCCGGCGCAGGGCCGAGGTGCGCAACCGGCTGCTGGACGCCGCCGGGCCGCTGCGGGTGCTCTCCCCCGCCGAGTGCTCGGCCATCGGCAAGGCGGGCGGGGTCTTCGGGGCGGAGCTGTCCCAGCTGCTGCGGATCGACGGCCTGGAGGTGCACGAGCCCGACGCGCTGCCGGCCGCGCCGCCCTACCCGGGGTACGGCAAGGCGCGCGAGTCCCTGGAGGTGCTGGGCAGCCGGCATCTGCTGGCGTTCCTGCTGGGCAGCGACAGGATCGGCGGCATCCGGCTGTTCGACGGGGTCTGGGCGGGCGGGACGGCGATCGACCCGGCGGGTGCGGGCCGCGCCCTGGAGCGGGTGGCGGGCGAGTGGGCGCGGCGTCCCCGCGACACCAGCACCACCAACGCCGAGACGGTGCTCATCGCGTTGCGCACGGCGCTGCGCGAGGACTTCCTGCACGACCTGCTGAGGTACGACTTCATCGCCCGGCTGCGGGAGCGGCGCGAGCAGCGGGCCTCCGACCAGGCGCTGATGGACTTCGCGGTGCGCGGCCTGGGCGTCGAGCCGAACGAGGCGCGGCGGCTGGTGTTCGCCGTCAGCCGGGAGGGCGGCACGGCGTCGGGACCGGCGGGCCGGATGCGGGAGCTGCTGGACGCGGGGAACGCGCACGCCGCCGCGCTGCTGGCCGAGGGGCTGCCGGAGCAGGAGCTCCCCCCGGAGGCGGCCGAGGCGGGGCAGCGGGTCGCCGCGGCGTCCTGGCTGCTGGACGAGGCGCTGGAGCTGACCGGCCGGGGCGACCCGGACGGCGCGTGGACCCGCCTGGAGGACGCGCTCCGGCTGGCGGCGGACCTTCCGGGGCTGCGCGAGCACCAGCGGCGGCTTCCCCCGCTGCCTCCCTCGGAGGTGGAGGCCGAGGTGGACGGCACGTCGGTCCGCCTGTCGTGGAAGCCCTCGCCGTCCCGGGCCGGCCAGATCCTGCACGAGGTCGTCCGCAGGCCGGGCCGCCCGCCGCGGGACTCCTCGGACGGCACGCCGGTGGCGTCCGTGGACCTCGAGCCTCCAGTGAACGTCCCGCTCTTCTACGCGGTGTACACGCGCCGAGGCGAGGCCACGTCCGAGCCGGTGCCCGTCGGCCCGGTCGTGCTGCGGCCCGAGCCGACGCGGGTGGAGCTGGCGTCCGGGGACGGGATGGTCACCGGCCGGTGGGAGTGCCCTCCGGAGGCCGCGCGCGTCGACGTGCTGCGCGACGGCGTGCCCGTCCCCGCCGGACGCGAGGGCTTCACCGACCGCGACGTCCGCAACGGCTCGACGCACCGGTACCGGGTGTACGCCGTCTACATCGACGGGGTGACGGAGGTCGAGACCCCCGGGGTGCTCGTCTCGGTCACTCCGCACGCGCTTCCCGACGCCGTCACCTCGTTCGACGTCGAGCCGTACGCGCAGGACAGGCTGCTGCTGCGCTTCCCGATCCCCAAGCACGGTCTGGTGGAGGCGCTGCTGCTGGACAGGGAGCCTCCGTGGCCGACGGGCGCCCTGGTGCCCAGGGAGGAGCTCCCCGCCCACCGCGTGGAGTCCACCCCGCACGCGCGCGGCCTGGTGGTGCGGCCGGGGGCCAGCGGGGTGCTGCTGGTGGTGACGGTGGCGGGGGCTAGCGCGGCGGTCGGCGCGTTCCGCCGCCATGTGGACCTGCCCGCGCCGGAGGGGCTGACGGCCGTACGCCGGGGCGGCGAGGTCGAGGTCGGGTTCGGGTGGCCGGGGGACGCCGCCGCCGTCGCCGTCACGTACGAGATCGCCGGCGGGCCCGCCAAGCGGATCGGCGTCTCGCGCGCCGCCTACACGGCGGGCGGCGGCGTGCACCTGCCCGTTCCCGAGGGCGATCCCGTGCGCGTCAGCGTCGCGGGCACCTCCGAGCACGGAGGCACGGTGCTCACCGGTCCCGCCGTCACGGCCTCCGTCGCGGCCCCGCCCGTCGTCCGCTACGACCTGGCGGTCACCGGGCCGTTGTGGAAAAGGGTCCTGGCCCTTACCCTCACTCCCGACAGGCCGGTCCGGCTGGAGCGGCTGGAACTGGTCGTCCGCGACGGCAGGGTGATGCCGCGGGAGCCCTCGGAAGGCGAACTCCTGGAGGTCTGGGAGGATATGGACCTGCCGGACGAGACCGTCCTCCGGGTGCCGATGCCCAGGCGTCCCGGCCCGTTCTGGCTGCGGTGCTTCACCGGCCCGGACGTCGAACTCTCCGATCCGCCCGTCCGCAGACTCCAGCAAGGCGCGTGATGAGAACCGAGAGACTCCACCGGGTCAGGCCGCGCGGACGCGACGCGGTGACCTGCCCGTACTGTTTCGCGGTGTTCGGCCGGCAGCAGATCGCCTACCGCTGCCTGGGCCGGGCGGGGCGCGGCATCGGCTGCGACCCCCGGCTGGACGCCGAACTCGCCTCCTACCTGGGCACCCAGGCGGGCGCGGTGCTGCCCCCGGTGTTCGACGGCCGCGGCGCGCGGGCCGCCTGCCCCGACTGCGGGCGGGAGAGCGGGCGGCGGGCGTGCCCGGAGTGCCACAACGAGCTGGCCCCCGCCTACTGCGACACGCCGGGCCGGATCGTCGCGCTGGTCGGCGCGAAGAACGCCGGGAAGAGCACCTATGTCGCGGTGCTGCTGCACGAGCTGCGCAACCGGGTGGGCACCGAGCTCGACACCTCGCTGGTCGCCTGCGACGACCGCACCATAGAACGCTACAAGCGGGACTTCGCCCGTCCCCTGTTCGACCAGCGGCGGCTGCTGCCGACCACGCCGAGCGCGGTGACGGCGCCCCGCGAGCCGCTGGTGTTCTCCCTGTCGCGGCGGGTCCGCGGCCGGTTCACCAGCCGCACCGAGGCGCTGACCCTGGTGCTGTTCGACACCGCGGGCGAGGACCTGCGCAGCCGCGAGGTGCGGGACCTGCACCTGAAGTACCTGGAGGCGGCCGACGCGATCATCTTCCTGGCCGACCCGCTGGAGCTGACCGGCGGCGCGGCCGACAGCGAGCCCCTGGACGTGCTGGCGCGGGTGACCGAGCCGCTGCGCCAGCGGTACGGCCTCGACCCCCGGGACAGGCTCAAGGTGCCGATCGCCGCGGTCCTCACCAAGATCGACGAGCTGGACGTGCCCGGGCGCTCGCCGCTGCGCCGGACCCGGAGCCGCACCGCCTCCCTGGACACCGACGACAGAGCGGCGGTGGACGCCGAGGTCAGGGCGCTACTGCACGGCTGGGGCGCGGGCGACCTCGACCGGTACCTGGACCAGAACTACGCCGAGTACGGACTGTTCGGGGTCTCCGCGCTGGGCGGGGCGCCCCGGGACGACCAGGTCGCGCCGGGCGGGGTGCGCCCGCACCGGGTGGAGGATCCGCTGCTGTGGCTCCTGCACCGGTTCGGGATGCTGGACGGCTGATGGCCTGGCAGCTGCACTACACCTCCGCGCGCTCGGCGGACCGCTCGGGCTTCCAGTTCACCGCCGTCTCCCCGGGCCTGCCGCCCGGCGCCGAGGCCGCCGTCTCCCCCTACCTGGGCTACCGGCCGCCGCCCGACTCCCCGCCCTCCCCCGGCGCGCGGGAGCTGGAGGAGCTGCCGGTCTCGCTCGGCTACGACGTCGTCGACGTGGCGGGCGAGCGGCGGCTCCTGGTGCGCTCCCGCTACCTCGGCCGGGACTACTCCGGGCGGTTCGGCAACTTCCTCGCCCACGCCGTGGTCGCCGACCCGTCCGAGCTGGAGGGGCTGCGCCCGATCGAGTTCTGGGGGGCTCCCTTCTGGGCGGACTCCCCCGGCACGGACCTGCCCGTGCTGGAGTACCCGCCACCGGGGGACGCCTTCGACCCCGAGACGCTCGGCCGCTGGCTCGCCTCCCTCGACCACGACCCCCACGCCCGGCTGGCCTCGCTCGTCGACGCCGTCTGCTCGTCCTCAGAACGGATCGTGCTGGTCTCCCGGGACGGCGAGGAGATCGCCCGCTGGATCGCGGTCCTGTCGTACTCGCTGCCCGTCGCGCGGGCGGCGCGGCTGTCGTTCACCACCTACACCGCCGACCCCGCCTCCTGCCCGCACCGCCTCTGCGGCACGACCCCCGACGTCTGGGCGTCGCTGCGCACCGACCAGACCGCCCATGTGCTCGACGCGCCCGCCCCCGCGCACGAGCCGAGCCGCTACGCCCGTGCCGTCACGGAGCTGTGGCGGACCCTGGACCTGGAGGGCCTGGACTGCCTCGCGGAACTGGCCGAGGTCCTCGATGACGGGTTGGAGGGCGCCGCAGCGCTCCTGGGGCTGAGCCGCGCGGAGGACACCGGCGAGGAGGCCCAGGAGCTCGCCCTCCCGCTCGTCCTGGACCGCGCGCTGCCGTCCTGGGTCTGGCCCCGGCTGCCCGTGGAAGTGCTGTCCTTCGACCTCGCCGCCGCCGTCAACCGGCGCTCCCCCGACGCCGACCAGGCGCGAGCGGCCGGGGAGCGGTGCGCCCGCCTGGTGCTGTCGACGCCCTCGCTGCGCACCAGGATGGACGACTTCACTCTCGAGGACCCGGCGGAGCTGGCGGCGGACGTGACCAGGCGGATGCCCCGCGCGCCGAGCCTGCCCCTGCTGGCCGAGCTGGCGGTCGTGGCCGAGCGGCTCGGCGTCCCGCCCGCCCGCGAGACCGTCGGACGCGGCGCCTACGCCTTCCTCGACCCCGAGCACCTGGGCGACGGGCAGCGGCTCGCCTCCGCCGACGACGTCGTCACCGCCGTCGGGACGCTCACCGGCGAGGCCCGCACGATCCTGCTGGCGGGAGTCGTCCACGGGCTGGAGAAGGGCGGGGCGCTCCGCCGCCGCGACGTCATGACGGGCCGGGTGTGCGACCTGCTCGCCGAGCACGCCCGCGACTGCCCCCTGCGCTCGACGCCCGAGGTGAGCCTGCACATGCTGCGCTCCCTGGCCGCCCGCCACGGCGTCCTGGGGGAGCCGACGCTCGGCCTGGCCGAGGCGCTCCCGCGCAACAGCGCCGCCGAAGGACTGCTCACCGCCCGCGACGTCCCCGGCGAACGGGACCCGAAGGACGCGGCCCGCGCGCTGGAGCGGGTCGGCGGCGCGCTCGCGGGCCCGGCGGTCCAGGCGGTGGCCGACGCGCTCACCCGGCGCTCCCCCGCCTTCCGCGCCGCCCTCGTCTCCGCCCTGGACGAAAGGGTCCGCGACCTGCTCGTCCACCGCTGGATGGAGACGGCGCGGCAGCGGTCCGAGCGGTTCGACCTGGTCGGCGTGGCGTTGCGCGCGCCCGGCACCCCCCTTGACGGATGGGTTCGCGAACAGTTGAGAAAACGGTTCACCGTGTTGCAGCTGGAGACCTACTTCCGGGACGATCAGAAGCTCCGCGCGGCCCTCCGAGAGCTCCGGGAGTAGGCATGCAGCAGTTCCTGTGGGTGCTGGGCGTCGCCGCCTGGGCCTTGATCATGCTGGTGGGGTTCGCCCTCGTCTTCCCTCCGCTGTTCGCGGCCACCCTCGTCTCCGTGACGCTCCTCGCCTTCGCCTACTACTACAACG
This sequence comes from Actinocorallia aurantiaca, assembly GCF_039533685.1. Taxonomy (NCBI): domain Bacteria; kingdom Bacillati; phylum Actinomycetota; class Actinomycetes; order Streptosporangiales; family Thermomonosporaceae; genus Actinocorallia; species Actinocorallia aurantiaca. The sequence continues at coordinate 195,454 of NZ_BAAATZ010000012.1, forward strand.
TCGCCTGCCGGGCCCTGATCCCCGCGAACGCCGACGGGCTGTCGCCGGTGGCGCCGTCGGACGGGGTGTACCGGCACTACCTCGTCGGCCAGGTCTGGCGGGACTGGCAGGCGGTGGCCGGGACCGTCGCCCCGCGCGTCTACCAGGGAGCGGATCAGGCGGTGCGGGGGCTCACCGCCAAGCTCGTGTCGGGCTGGTGGGGGTTCTTCCTCTTCCCCGTCTGGGCGGCGCTGTGCGGCGGGATCGTGCTGGCGGCGGTTCCGGTGGCCCTGATCGGCGCCGCGCTGACCCTGCTGTACGGGCTGGTCGCCCTGGTCGGGCTGGCCGGATGGCTGGTCTGCGTGGTGCTGCTGGCGGGCGTCGAGCGCCTGTTCATGGTCTCCGGGCGGATCCTGCAGACCTGCCCCCATCCGAGCTGCTACCGGCGCATCGGGCTACCCGTCTACGCCTGCCCCCGGTGCGGGCGCAGGCACCACGACCTCGTCCCGTCGACGGCGGGGGCGTTCCGGCACGTGTGCGAGTGCGGGGCGCGGCTGCCCACGACGGTGCCGCTGGGCCGCTACCGGCTCACCGCCTACTGCCCGCACTGCGCCGGGCGGCTGCCCGACCGGATCGGCCGGGTCCGGGTGGAGCCGGTGCCCTTCATCGGCGGGCCCGCCGCGGGCAAGACGACCTTCATGTTCCTGGCGATCCGGGCGCTGCACGCCCGCACCCGGGAGATCGAGGGCTCCCTCGCGTTCGTCGAGAAGCGCCACCAGCACGCGTACGCGAGCGCGGTCGCGGAGTTCGCGCGAGGCGGCCAGCTCGCCAAGACCGGCCCGGAACTGCCGCTGGCGACCATGCTGGACGTGGAACTCCCCAACCGGCGCCCCCGCATCCTGTACCTGTTCGACCCCGCCGGCGAGTTGTTCACCGGGGCGGCGCAGGTGGAGTCGCTGCGCTACCTGGACCACAGCGAGGCGCTGGTCTTCGTGCTGGACCCGTTCGCGCTGCCGGAGGTCCGCGGGACGCTGACCGAGGGCGAGCGCTCCATCCCCATCGCGACCTCCGACGAGGACCCCTCCGACACCCTGCAGCGGGTCCTGAACGACCTGCGCTCGCGGCCCGACCGGGGGCGGCAGCGGCGCGTCGCCGTCGTGGTCACCAAGGCCGACCTGCTGGCCCGCACGTCCATCGGCCGCGACCTGTACGCCGACCCCCGCGCCTGGCTGGACTCCCTGGGCCTGGGCAACACGCTGCGCATCCTGGACCAGCTCGCCGAGGAGGTGCGGGTCTTCCCGTCCGGGCTGGACACCCCGCCCTCGCGGCTGGCCGAGCTGGTCGGCTGGGTGACCGGGCTGCCGCTGGCCGCCCGGAGCGCGCTCCCCCCGGACGTGCCGCCCGACCTCGCCGCGGTCCCGCCGGTGCTGCCGGTGCGCGACCCGTGGCGGCCCAAGGGGCGCGGTCCCGGCCTCGTGCCCGTCGGCCACCAGGCGGGGCGCTGGTCGATCCTCGGCGGGCTGGCCCTGCTGACCGCCTCGGGGGTCCTGGCGGGCCTGCACTATCTGCCGATCTGAGGGATCACGAACCAGCGGCGGCTTCGAGGCGTCACACTGGGTGAAGGTCCAGGCACCCCCGCCAAGACGAGTGGTCCGGGAGGACTGCGATGCCCGCCGAGATCGAGCCGGACTCCCCCGCCCCGCCGCCCCGGGAGCCGGAGGCCCCCGCCGAGGAGGTCCCCGCCGAGGAGGTCCCCGAGCCCGCGGCTCCGATGTCGTTCCGCGCCATGGCGGTGCTCGGCGGGGTGATGAGCGTCGGCGTGGCGCTGGTCCTCGGGCTGACGCTGCTGGTCGGGGGCGGTCCGGGAGAGGGCGGGACGGGCCGGTCGAACGCCGCCGGGACGGTGCCGTCGGTGGCCGGGCGGAGCCTGCCGGAGGCCACCTCCGCGCTGGCCTCGCGGAGGCTGGCGATCGGGTCCGTCGTCCGGATCCCGTCGTCGCTGCCCCCCGGCCAGGTCGTGCGGACCACGCCCGGGTCCGGCTCGCCGGCGCCCGAGGGCACCGCCGTCACGGTCTACGTCTCCAGCGGGACGGGCGACGAGAGGTCTCACGACAAGGTGATAGTTCCCTACCTCCTCGGGGTGGACGGGCTCCAGGCCCGCCAGGTCGCGCACCAGCTCGGGCTGCGGCTCGACCTGCCCGAAGGGGGCGGGCGGATCTCCGCCCAGCGGCCGGAGCCGGGGGCGGAGGTCTCCCGGGGCAGTTCCATCAGGGTGACGCTCGGCTGACCGCCGAGGCGGCCCCGCCCACCTGGACCTCACCGCCCTGGTCGTCCCCCGCTCCCCCGCCGCGGCCTTCCTCGTCTACTTCCGCGCCCCGTCGTCCTGCGACCCCGAGATCTCCGAGACCCTCACATCGACCCTGCGCCTGCTCCCTTGACCCGCCGCCCCGACACCTGCATCCGATACCGCTCCAGCAGCTCGGACGGCAGATCCAGCAGATCCACGAGCTCCTCGGCCAGCGCCGCGTCGATCACCGCCATCTGCTCCTCGCTGAGCGTCTTCACGCCGGCTCCCCGATCTCCGCCGCCCACGGCCGTCCCCTCTCGTGCCCGTGTCTCCGCGGACCTCCCACGGGACGAGCACGGAGTAAACCACCCGTACGCGGCCGCCCGCGCCACCGCCTCCCGTCCGGCGCGGGCACGAGGAGCCGCCGGCAGGAGAACTTCCTCCTGTTACGACCGGCTTGTACGGTGAACTCTGTGATTGACCACTTTCTCGCCGAGGCCCGGGCGCTCGACGCGGCGGACCCCCTCGCGGGCTTCCGCGACGACTTCGTCATCTCCGACCCCGGCACCGTCTACCTCGACGGCAACTCCCTGGGACGGCTGCCGAAGGCCACCCGGGAGAGGCTGCGCGAGGCGGTCGACACCTGGGGGACCGACCTCATCGACGGCTGGCACGCGTGGCTGCCCGTCGGACGCGAGGCGGGCGACGTCCTGGCCGGAATCGTCGGCGCCGGGCCGGGCGAGGTCGTGCTCTCGGACTCCACGAGCGTCAACCTCTACAAGCTCGCCGTCGCCGCGCTCGACGCCAGGCCGGGCCGCGACGTCATCGTCACCGACGACGACAACTTCCCCACCGACCGGTACATCCTCGAGGGCGTCGCCGAGGCGCGCGGCCTCGAGGTGCGCCGCGTCCGCGCCGACATCGACGAGGGCCTGCGCGTCGAGGACGTCGAGGCCGCGCTGGACGACCGCGTCGCCCTGGTCTGCCTCTCGCACGTCGCCTACCGCTCCGGCGCGCTCGCCGACCTGCCCGCGGTGACCGCCGCGGCCCACCGGCACGGCGCGCTCGTCCTGTGGGACCTGTGCCATTCCGCGGGCGCCGTCGAGGTGGGGCTGACGGCGGCCGGGGCGGACCTCGCCGTCGGCTGCACGTACAAGTACCTCAACGCCGGCCCCGGCGCGCCCGCGTTCCTCTACGTCAGACGCGATCTCCAGGACGTGCTCGTCCAGCCGATCCGGGGCTGGTTCGGGCAGGCCGACCAGTTCGCGATGGGCCCCTCCTACCAGCCTCCGCCCACGATCGACCGCTTCCTCGTCGGCACGCCCCCGATGCTCTCCGGACTCGCCGCGCTGGAGGGCGCGCGCCTCACCGCCCGCGCGGGCATAGGCCCCATCGCCGCCAAGTCACGCACCCTGACCGGTTACGCCCTGCGCCTCGCCGACGCCTGGCTGACCCCCCTCGGCTTCCGCGTCGCGACCCCGCGCGACCCCGCCCGCCGCGGCTCCCACCTCTCCCTCCACCACCCCGCCGCCTGGCAGCTGTGCCAGGCCCTGAAAGCCGACCGCGTCGTGCCCGACCACCGCCCGCCCGAACGCCTCCGCCTCGGCTTCGCCCCGCTCTACACCACCCACACCGACATCCACACCGGCCTCGCCCGCCTCCGCGACATCGCCGCCGCCGACCGCCACCTCGCCTATCCCGCCACTCCCCGAGGCCTCACCTGACCCCCCGGCCGGTCCGACCGCTACCGCGCCCCTCCCCTTGGAACGGCTGGTCGGACCGTCCCTGACGGGGGCGAGGTCCAAGCCGACGAGGCGTCGGTTTCAAGGAGTTCCGCGACAGGTTCAGGATGGCTTGCTCAGCTCGCGTAGGCCAGAGCGGGCTCCGCCTCGGGCACGTTCCCCGGTCCGGGAGTCCCGCGATGCCAATCCCGGCGCGTCATGCGCACCTCGTATCGTCGCGAGCCGTCCGGCAGGTTGCGGTTCACGATGTCGGACAGGTTGCGCGTCTGCTTGATCAGGCGCATACCCAGCGGTGTGAAGGTCCGCTCGTTGAAGACGCGCGGGGCGAGGAGCGGATTGGTCAGCGCCTGGGACAGCGCCTCCACCCCCACCATCCGCGCCATCAGCGAAGGCAGCACGGCGTCCGGCCGCAGGTCCTCCGCGAAGAGGCCCACGTACAGTTCGATCCCGTCCACGCTTCCGTAGAGCTCGTGCAGGGCGCGCTGCACGGTCGGATCACCGGAGATCTGGTCGAACCCGGTCACCCTGGGAAAACCGAAGATCTCCCGGTAGTCGTTGTAGGGCGCCAGCTGCACCTCGCGAGCCTGGATGACGCTCGCCCTCTCGACTCTCACGAGGGACGGATCGGTGTTGAACAGCCCTATCCGGCAGGCGGCCTGGTCGGAGGAGCTTTCGAAGAGCGCGCCGAGTCCGTGGCGGACCAGGATCTCGTTGTTGAAGACGGTCTCGGCGACGGGCAGGCTCTCTCCCCCGATCCGCAGCCTCGAGGGCATCAGGCTGTGCCAGCGGTAGAGGAGGTTGAACTCGATCGCCATCCAGTTCGTCCGGTACCAGCGCGAGCCGGAGAAAGCCGGCGGATCGAGGAAGAACTTGAAGTGGTAGGGCGCGATATGGCAGATGTATTCGTCTATCACAATTTTGATCAGCATCACGATCAAAATATTGCGGGCGGTTTCGAAGATCCTTTCGTCGTCCCACCCGGGCCGGTCGCGCTCCAGCAGCCGTGCGATGCGGTTGTGCTCGCGCAGGAACAGGACGTTCAGCATCGCGTAACCGGCCTGGGAGTTTCCCCGGTCTCCGCCCATCGCGAAGAGCCGGTTCCTCCGTGCGGCCGGGAGATCCTCGAAACCGATGACCGACAGGCCCCGGAACTCGGGTTTGACGGCCCCGTCCCGGCAGAGGTAGGGAGGGAACTCCTCACCACCGATGAACTGGCTCTTCAGGAGCCCGCCCTCCCCCGCGCGGATCAGTTTCGTCACTTCGCGGTTCAGTCCGTAGAGTTGGCTCAGGTCGATCTCGTGGTTCGACGTGGTCTTTCCCGGATGCGGAGGGACCGAACGGTCGCTTCGCAGGAACCCGTCGGTGAACCATTGAGCGAAATTGGCGAAAAGAACGGTGGACTTCGGGCAGAGGATTCCGCCGCCGCGACGCGAGAAGATTTCCGCCGTCTGCTCGACGCCCGGATGCCCTTCTCCGCCGCCCGGCGCGGGCGGGAGTTGCCGGCCCGCGAACGTGCGGTCCGTGAGTGAACTCCATGACGTGTACGGGGCCATCGTGCTGAGCGGGTTCGGCCGTGGCGCGGACTTCAGGACGGCCCGGTCGATGAGAATCTTGTTGACCTTGCGCCGTAGCGTCGGAACACGCTGGATCCCCCGCCAGAAAGGCGCGAAGTTCGTGGTCAGATAGAATTCGATCCGGTTGTTCCAGCCGTCTTTGGCCTTGCTTCTCCTGGCGCTCATCGAGCCCCCGATCCTCTCAGGCGTCCGTACCGAGGAAAATGGTGAACCGTTCGGGGAACGGCCCGCCCTGGAAGTCGACGTTCCCGTCCGGCGGGGAAAGCAGCGACGTTCCCGGACGCAGGAGGACCCGCCGGACGACCTCCGGAACCATCACGCCCGCCACCTGGCGCCCCAGACAGGCGTGGTGGCCGAACCCGAAGTGGAGTCCGGTGGGCTCGGGGCGATCGGTCCGAAAGCGGTTACCGTCCGGAAAACGATGTTCGTCGAACATGGCGGAAGCCGTACATGCGAAGACGATCGCGCCGGCCGGTATCAGCGTTGCGCGCGGCGTGCCCGCGGCCAGTTCGTAGTCCTGCTCGCAGTACCGGAAGACCAGGGGGTTTATGGGATTGAACCTCAGGGCCTCCCAGACGTACCGATCGAATTCCGCCAGGTCGGGTCCGGCGGCCGCCTCGGCCGCCCGGGCCCGGACGTCCGGACGGGAGAGGATCTGTTCCAGCACCTGGACGATCGCCTGCGAGGCCGTCTCTCCCGCTCCGATCAGCAGACCGGCGACGTTGGCCAGGATCCGGTGGTCGTCGAATCCCAGTTCGGCGGGAAGAGAGGTCCGGATCAGCCGGCCGAAGACATCCTGCGGAGGGTCGCCCTTCGAGCGTTCCATCGCCGCACGTTTATCCTCCAGGAGGCCTCGGAGATACGACATCATCTCCTTCCCCGCGCAGACGGACTCCTCGTGCACCACCGGATCGTTCTGCAGGTTCTTGAACATATCGAATTGGGTGGCGCGGGACCAGCGGTACATGGTCTCCAGATCGGGCCCGGGGAAACCGAAGTATTCTCCGCAGAGCCTGATGGGCACATAACGGCCGAGGCCGCTCACCACGTCGATTCGACCGCTCGGAGCACTTCGGTCGAGAGACTCGTCCGCGATTCGACCCGCCGCCTCCCGTACGTCCGGAAGATCTTCCGGACGAAGGACGGCCTGCATGATTCCTTTTTCCCGCCAGTTGACCGGCGTGTCGTCGCGGGAGAGCATGAACGGCCCGTCGACCACCGGGTCCATTCTCGACGCGTACAGCCGAACGGAGAACATCTTCTCGTGCGACAGCACCTCCATCACGTCCGGAAACCGCGTGACCAGCGTGAATCCAGGCGTCACGAAGATCGGACGGCGCTCACGGAGTTCGCGAAAGAAGGGGAATGTGTCCGTACGGATCCAGCCGCTCACCAGTGCGACTTTCTCTCGGTCGCCGGACAGGGCATCATATTTTTCGAGATAAGTCATGTGCACCTGCTCCCTACCAGTCCGTCCACTCTATCCGCAGAGCACCGGGAGAGAAATCATGCCGTTGCCAAATATGGACTCATGACTTTTAAGAACTAATGGCGAGACCGTACCCTCACTACTGGTTTCACATCAGTTCTCCGATCTCGGCGGCCAGCAGCGCTCCGAGTTCCCAGCAGGCCTCCAAATCCGCTTTGCCGACCGACCCGATGACGGCGACCGGCGGACGGACGGCCTTCCACGACATCCCCGCGGCGATGGACTCGACAGCCCGGACGGCCCCGGTGACGTCATTACCCCCATGCACGTACAAGCCGTACGGCAACTGCGGCTTTGCCTCCAGGCACGGGTAATAAACAGTGTCGAAAAAATGTTTCAGAGCGCCAGCCATGTAGCCGATGTTGGCCGGAGTCCCCAGCAGGATCGCGTCCGCTTCCAGGACGTCCGTCACCGAAGCCGACAGCGCCGGACGAGTCACTGTCTCCACGCCCTCAACCTCATCGGTGGACGCCCCCGAGCGCGCCGCCTCCAGAAGCTCTTGCAAGGCAGGCGAGGGAGTGTGGTGGACGATCAGCAGCCTGCTCACAGCGCCCAGTCTCTCACTTCCAGATCCCGCCTCTTCTACATGGAGCCCGAAGACGAACGCCCGAAGCTATGTATTCCAGCAGCCATGGCAGCCGCGTGCCCCGCTGTACAGTGGCACGCGGCTTATCGCCCCTCTGACGGTCCGATGATGAAGTAGCGGGGGTCGGCACGATGCGACGAAGATGGGCCTTCCTGGGTATTGCCGCCATCCTGCTCTCAGCAACCGGTTTCATGGTGCACGTCTCGGCCGGATCCGCCGTCGAGGTCGCTCCGATGGAGGCCATCTCATCCGGGAGCGATGGCCGACTGGCCTTGATGATCCCTCTAACGGTGAGAGGAACGCTGCAGCCGATCGAGGTCGAGGAGGAAAGGGACAAGGTCACCCTGTCCATCCTGATTCAAGAGCCCTTCACTCCTTTCTGGGTCGCCACCGCCTACACAGCCAAGCTCAGGATAAAACGCCGGATGGTCGAACTGACCGCTCCCTTGGGAGGCCGCACGCTGGTGAACACCGAAGGTGAACCGATACCAGTGGACAGGCTGCCTGCCGGATGCGGCATCCCCGACCGCTCAGGGAGTGATTCGAACCCCTCCCCTCTCGGCACGAGGGATCTACACAGGACCCGATCCGTCATCAAGATCGCTTTCCACGATCACTCGAACAGGAAAGTCGACCACGTCAAGGTCGTTGAATGCTCCGACAGGGTCTACGTGTCGGCCGTGCCGGGATCAAAGCGGACTTCCCGCAAAGTCCAGATAGTCACCGTTCGACTCTCCTCTCCCCTAGGGGAGCGCAAGGTCATGAGCATGTACAACATCCCGATCCCTGCACGTTGACTGCGACCGGCGGGCCATGGTCGGCGCAAGCCGGAAGGGCTCCCCCTTCCCTCTGGTCCTACATGTGTCCTTTAGGTACCTTCTACTGTTTCAGAGCACCGGCCATGTAGCCGATGTTGGCCGGAGTCCCCAGCAGGATCGCGTCCGCTTCCAGGACGTCCGTCACCGAAGCCGACAGCGCAGGGCGGGTGACGGTCTCCACGCCCTCGATCTCATCGGTCGACGCTCCCGAGCGAGCGGCCTCCAAAAGTTCCTGCAGGGCGGGCGAGGGAGTGTGGTGGACGATCAACAACCTGCTCACGCCGCCACCCTTTCATCCGCGTGGTCTTCCGAGGACGCGCCCACCGCGTCAAGAAGCCCGTGTTGCGCGATCGATCCACTGCTTCCTGTAGGCGTCCTGTTCCTCTACGGTGCCGACCTTGGAGGCAGGCGCGGGCGAGAAGACGTCGTGGAAGAAGGCCTTGTGTTGAAAACTCGGAAGGATGAAGGTCAGAAGATTCCCCGTCACCATCTTCCACGGCCCCAGATGCGCTGCGACGAGATTGCCTCCGCCCATCTGGCTTTGCATCCTGGTCGGCCAGCAGTCGAGTCGGGCTCCGGCGACGAGGAACAGGCACCCTTCGGCTTCGGGGACTTGGCGAAGATCACGAAATGCGTCGAAGACTCCCGCGTCAATGCCACTCCACGACCTTCCTCGGGTGTCGGAGAGCTCGACGTACCATCCCGACTCCCCGAAGTGCCGCACCACCGACCACGATTCGACCCGGCCATCAGGGCCACGAACAGAGATCTTCTCTCGCAACCTCATCGCCCTTCTCAAAGACGGCTCAGGCCCATGGAATCATGTGGCCTTCACGTTTCCCGGCCGCTGTCCCTTCGTATGTCCTTAAGGTACGTTTTCCTGCTTCAGAGCGCCGGTCGAGGTGGTCAGTCGTTCCTGGCCTGGGACCGGTCAGGGGCGGGGATCGGTCAGTTGGGTCTCGGCCCGGGCGAGGATCTGCTGGATGTGGAGGCCGTGGGCGGCGTCGAGGGGGTGGGGGGTGCCGGTGCGGACGGTGTGGGCGAATTCGGTGATCATGCGGGTGAAGGCGTCGTCGCCCAGGAGGGACCAGTCGAGGGTCTCGTTGCCGTGTTCGCCGAAGACCTCGATGCGGGCGGGCGGGACGTCGCCTCGGCCGGCCATGGAGAGAGAAGCCTCGCTGACCGCGCCGGTCTCGTGCTCCAGGAGCAGGCCGACCCAGCGGAGGGGGTCGCCGTGGGCGCGGACGGAGACGACGCGGCCCAGGGAGGCGTCCAGCAGGTCGACGATGTGCGGGCCGAGGTCGAGGAGCGCGCCGCGTTCCAGGCGCCAGGGGGTGGCGAACGGGCCGCCGCTCAGCACCGAGGAGACGAACTGGCCGTATCCGCCGAAAGGATTCAAAGCAGTGACGCGTGCCAGGAAGTCGCGGGCCGCGGCGGAGTAGCGCAGCGTGAAGACCATCTGGGAGACGACGCCGGCCTCGCCGACCGCCTCCACGAGGTCGCGGGCGCCGTCCAGGTCCATCGCCAGGGGCTTCTCCAGCAGGAGGGCCTTGCCCGCCTTCGCCGCCTGGATCGCCAGCGTCGCCTGGACGTCCGGGGGCACCGCGAACGCGACGGCCTCGCAGTGGCCGAAGAGGTCCTCGAGCCGGTCGTAGGAGACGGAGCCGTGCGCCGCCGCCAGGTCGGCGGCCGCCTCGGGCCTGCGGGCCCAGACTCCGGCGAGCCTGGTGTGCGGCCCCGCCGCGATGGCCGGGGCGTGCACCTGGCCGGCCCACGGGCCGGCTCCGACAAGTCCGATAGCGACGGGTTTGTTCATATTTCTATATTTTCATGCTGGACACACAGACGCGCGCATGCGAGAGCCCCGTCCCGCTTGTGGCGTCGGACGGGGCTCTCGGCGCGCGGCTGGAGCGGTCGGGACCGTCAGATCTCGTTGACGACCTCCGCGTAGTCCAGCCGCGGGTTGCGGGCGAACCAGGCGTCGGGGCCCGGCTTGCCGATGTTCACGACGGCGAGCACCTTGTGCCTGCCGTCACCGAAGAACTCCTTTTCGATGCCCTCGGCGTCGAATCCGGCCATGGGACCGGCGGACAGGCCGGCGGCCCGGACGCCCAGGATGAAGTAGCCGACCTGGAGGGTGGCGTTGAAGGAGCCGACCTTGTGCCGCACGGCCTCGTCGGCGAAGCCGTCCTTGGCGCCCGGGAAGTGCGGGAACACCTTGGGCAGTTCCTCGTGGAAGTCGACGTCGTAGGCGAGGACCGCGACGAGCGGGGCGGAGAGCGTCTTGGCCTTGTTCCCCTCGGACATCTGGTTCACCAGCCGCTCGCGGGCCTCCGCGCTCCGCACGAGCAGGACGCGCAGGGGCTGGGAGTTCATCGCGGTCGGCGCGTACTTGACGAGGTCGTAGATCGCCTTGACCTGCTCCTCGGTGACCGGCTCCTCGGTGAAGGCGTTGGCGGTGCGGGCCTCGCGGAACAGAAGGTCCTGGGCGGATGCGTCGATGGCGAGGGACATAGGGGAAGATCGCTTTCTATCGGCTGGTCGACGGGGCGTCACCTCCGGAAACTGATTGAAGGCTCAACATCTTCCCCATCGGGAAGTGATCTCGGTCATGTTCCGTGACGGATGTGTCCCGCGACACAGCTTCCCCCCCGAGAGACTGATGAGATCACGACCGCGAAGGACGAGGTGCCGGTGAGCGTGCGGTTGTACCCCGAGGATCCGAGGAGGGTCGGTCCGTACGAGCTCTACGGGCGGCTCGGAGACGGACGGATGGGCGCCCTGTTCCACGGGCGTTCCGCGGACGGGCGGCAGGTGGCCCTGCGGACGGTCCGCCCGGAGTTCTCCGCGGACCCCCTCTTCCCGGAGCGGCTCGCCCGGGAGACCTCGGCGCTCCGGCGGATCGACGGCCCCCTGCTGGCCCCGCTGCTGGACGTCCGGCTCGACGTCGACCCGTTCTGCCTCGTCTCGGCCTACCTGCCCGGCCCCTCCCTCGCCGAGGCCCTCGGCCGGCACGGGCCCTGGCCGGAGGAGACCGTCCGGAGCCTGGGCGTGAGCCTCGCGCAGGGCCTGGTGAACCTGCACGACCGCGGCCTGGCGCACCGCGACCTCACCCCGAAGAACGTCGTCCTCACCGGTGACGGCCCCCACCTGGTCGACTTCGGGCTCGCCGGGGTCTTCGACGCCGGCAGCCAGAGCGCCTTCGGCGTCCCCATGGGCACCCTGCCGTTCCTGCCGCCCGAACTACTGAGCGGCAAGGGCGGGCCGGGAGCCGCCGGCGACGTGTTCGCCCTGGGCGCCCTCCTGGTGCACGCGGCGGGCGGCAGCCCGTTCGGCGCCGACAGGTCCTCGGCCGTGCTGCGCCGCGTCCTCCACGAGGACCCGGCCCTGGCGCCGCTCTCCCGGCCCCTGCGGGCGGTGATCGGGGCCTGCCTGGCCAAGGAGCCCGCCGACCGCCCCAACCTCCGCGAACTGCACACCGCCCTGGCGTCCGCCGGGCGCCTGACCCAGCGGCGGCTGCCGGAGAAGGTCGCCGAACTGGTCCTGTCGCGCGCCCCCGGGCCCCGGCCGGACCCGTCCGACGGGCCCGAGCGGCTCGCCGCGTTCCGGCACCGCTACGAGCAGGTCGTCGCCGCCGGGCATCCCGACGAGGCGCCCCGGGCCATGGTCGAACTGGGCGCCCTGGAGGCCCGGGCGGGGAACCTCGACACCGCCACCGGCTGGCTCGAAAGGGCGGCCGCCACCGGCCACCCCCATCATGCGCCCCTGGCACGGGAGCGGCTTCGGCACCTGCCGGGCGGAAGGCACCGCCACCCCTGACGCCGCGCGAGGGGCCCGCGAAAAAGAGATCTTGACGGCTGATCGGCTCCGTGTTGTGATCTTCTACAGTTTCCCTACCTAATTAATAGGTTTTGGGTGTTCTCGAGGAGGTCTCGATGTCCTGGATCCGACGCCTGGCACCGGCGGTGGCGCTCGCCGCCGCCCTGGGATGGGTGAGCGCGACGCCCGCCGCCCCGGCTTCCGCCGCCCTCCCGACCGCCGCGGTGGCCATCGGCGACAGCTTCATCAGCGGGGAGGGCGCCGGCTCCTACACCTCCGTCACCGACGTCGACGGCGTGGCGCAGGGCTTCCCGGGCTGGTCCGCGGCGAACGGCAACGCCTTCTTCTGCCACAGATCGGCCAACGCGTCCCTGTTCAAGGCGGACCTGCCGGGAATCCAGAACCGTTTCAACCTCGCCTGCTCCGGCGGCAGGCCCGTGGACATCGACAGCCCGTCCGCGAACCGCGAGAAGGGCAGGAACGTGGCCTCGCAGCTCACCCAGCTGCGGGCGGTCGCCCAGACCCAGGACATCGACCTGGTCCTGGTCGGGCTCGGCTCCAACAACAGCTCCTTCACCTTCGGCGACGTCGCCACGCTGTGCGCCAACCGCTTCATCGCCGACGCGTGGACCGGCTGGTGGGAGTTCTGGGCCTACCTGGGGGGCGAGGTCCCGCAGCAGCCCTGCGCGGTCTCCGACCTGGCCACCGAGGCCGAGATCACGGCGGCGACGGCCGAGACGGTCACCGCGCTGCGCAAGCTGCTCACCACCCTCGACCAGGTCGACGCCGACGGACGGCACCGGATCGTCTTCCAGGACTACACCAACCCGCTGCCCCTCGACCTCGCCGCCGAGTACCACGAGGAGGACGACCGGGACGACACCCGTGACAAGTTCCGGGCGCTGGGCGCCGAGCGTTACGCGGCGGGCTGCCCGGTCCACCGGGCCAGCCTCGCACCCGGCCACGTGTTCTCCTCGCGGCTGGGCGGCCTGGTCCAGTCCGCCTTCACCACCCTCTCCACCGAGTTCCCCCACGCCGACCTGGTCCGCCTCGACGTGCAGCGGGCCTTCGACGGGGCCCGGCTGTGCGAGAAGGCCGGCAGCCCGGCCGACACCCTGGCCACCCCGATCCGGCTCCAGGACGGGGCCACCGGCACCTTCGTCACCAGCCTCTCGGGCCTCGACAAGCTCGACATCCAGCGCATCGCCAACACCTGCGTGACCTACTACCAGACCTGCCAGGAGTCCTGGCATCCGAGCGCCGCCGGCCACGCCGTCCTGGGCCGCTGCCTCACCGGAGCCGCCGCCACCACCGCCCGATCGGTCGCCTGCGTCCGCTCCTCCGACGGCACCATCACCGTCGGCTGACCCGGCCCTTCACCCGACCGGCCTCCGCGTT
>NZ_BAAATZ010000012.1:209170-328683 GCF_039533685.1 Actinocorallia aurantiaca
CTCCGGGGACGCGGAGGCCGCCTCGCTTCCGCCGGACCGGACTTCCGGCGCGTCCAGGCGCAGCCGGGCCCTTTCGTAGGGGACGCGCAGGTCGTCGCCGTCGTAGTGGTCGGAAGTGAGGGCGCGAAGGGCCGGGGTCGCGTTGATCGCGACGGTGTGGGGGAGGCTCTGGAAGAGGGGGATGTCGGAGCCGGAGTCGCCGTAGGCGACGCAGTCACGGCGGGACAGGCCCAGCGCCGACAGGATGCGGTCGGTGGCGGTGACCTTGTCGGCCGGGGTGAGGATGCCGGAGGGGTCGGCCGCCTCGCGGAGCGGCAGGGCCGGGAAGCGGGACGCCACGACCTCGCGAAGGCCGTGCGCCAGGAGGCCCTCGGCGAAGAAGTCCGGCGACATCGTGATGACGACGGCGTGCTCGCCGCGACGGGCGATGTCGGCGAAGACCTCCCGCATGCCGCCGATCCACGGGGCGGAGGCGAACGCCTCGGCCACCACGGAGGCCTCCAGGTCGCGCCACAGGCGGCACAGTCCGGCCGCGAAGCCCCGGGTGTCGAGCGCGCCCCGGGCGAAGGCGTCCTCCAGCAGGAGGAGGTCGGGCAGGCAGTCGAGGCCGCGGGCTATCTCCAGCCCCGCCGTGGTCTCGCGCAGAAGGGTGCCGTCCAGGTCGAACACGTGCAGGCGACTCATGTGCGCATGCTTCCAGGGGCGCCCCCGGAAGGGAACCGGTTTTTCCTCCCTGACAATCACGCCGGAGGGCGAGAAGGGCCGGCCTTTCTCGTTTCTGGCGGGATCGACTTTTTTAGGGAAAGCCCTTCACTTTTGAAAACCGCCATTACAAACTATCGCGTCCGTCGGCACCGCGGGTCCGTCTGCGCAGGTGGAGGCCGGTCCAGTCCACACCGGTCCGGACAATGAGATCTACGCCACATCGGCGAGCCTACGCGAAGAGATGGGTATGTCCTTCTTCATCCCGCACAACGCAGGATGAGCACGGTACTTCCGCGTCGTCGCGGGTCCGACGGGAGAAGTCTGGAGATTTTTCTGCGTGAGATGATGTTTCCGCAAAGTAACGCATTGGTCTGGGCCAATTGGCCAAAACCTCGAGTCTTCGTTCACGATGCGTACAACCCCAATGAGGTGTGAGGAGTAGGCGTGTCTGACCAGGTCCCCGGGCTCAAACCGGCACCTACCAGCAACCAGGAACTGATCGAGTGGGTCGGCGAGATCGCCGCGCTGACCAAGCCGGACGAGGTCGTCTGGTGTGACGGCTCCGAGGAGGAGTGGGTACGGCTGACCGACCTCCTCGTCGAGCAGGGCACCTTCAAGCGGCTGAATTCTGAGAAGCGCCCGAACAGCTTCTACGCCGCTTCCGACCCGCGCGACGTCGCGCGTGTGGAGGACCGCACCTACATCTGCTCGGAGAAGCAGGAGGACGCGGGCCCCACCAACAACTGGATCGCGCCCGCGGAGATGCGCGCCACCTTCGGCGAGATCTTCGACGGGTCCATGAAGGGCCGCACCATGTACGTGGTGCCGTTCTGCATGGGACCGCTGGGCGGCAACATCTCCCAGCTCGGCGTTGAGCTCACCGACTCGGCCTACGTCGCGGTCTCCATGAAGATCATGACCCGCATGGGCAGCGACGCCCTGCGTCTGATCGAGGAGCGCGGCGGGTTCGTCAAGGCCGTCCACACCGTCGGCGCCCCGCTGGAGCCCGGCCAGCAGGACGTGCCGTGGCCCTGCAACACCGAGAAGTACATCTCGCACTTCCCCGAGACCCGTGAGATCTGGTCCTACGGCTCGGGCTACGGCGGCAACGCCCTGCTGGGCAAGAAGTGCTACGCGCTGCGCATCGCCTCGACGATGGCCCGTGACGAGGGCTGGTTCGCCGAGCACATGCTCATCCTCAAGCTGACCCCGCCGTCGGGCGAGGCCAAGTACGTCACCGCCGCCTTCCCGAGCGCCTGCGGCAAGACCAACCTGGCCATGCTCCAGCCGACCATCCCCGGCTGGAAGGTCGAGACCGTCGGCGACGACATCGCGTGGATGCGGTTCGGCGAGGACGGCCGCCTGTACGCCATCAACCCGGAGGCCGGCTTCTTCGGCGTCGCGCCGGGCACCGGCGAGTCCACCAACTCCAACGCGATCAAGACGCTCTGGGGCAACTCCATCTTCACCAACGTCGCCCTCACCGACGACGGTGACGTGTGGTGGGAGGGCCTCACCGACGAGCCGCCCGCGCACCTGACCGACTGGAAGGGCAACGACTGGACGCCGGAGTCCGGTACTCCGGCCGCCCACCCGAACGCGCGCTTCACCACCCCGGCCGGGCAGTGCCCGATCATCGCGCCGGAGTGGGAGGACCCGAACGGCGTGCCGATCTCGGCCATCCTCTTCGGCGGCCGCCGCGCCACCGCCGTCCCGCTGGTCACCGAATCCTTCGACTGGCAGCAGGGCGTCTTCCTGGGCGCGAACGTCGCCTCGGAGAAGACCGCCGCCGCCGAGGGCACCGTCGGCGAGCTGCGCTACGACCCGTTCGCGATGCTCCCCTTCTGCGGCTACAACATGGGCGACTACTTCGCTCACTGGCTGAAGATGGGCGCTTCGGCGGACCCGGAGAAGCTTCCGCGCATCTACTACGTCAACTGGTTCCGCAAGGACGAGGACGGCAAGTGGCTGTGGCCGGGATTCGGCGACAACAGCCGCGTCCTGAAGTGGATCGTGGAGCGCCTCGAGGGCAAGGCCGACGGGACCAAGACGGCCATCGGCCACGTCCCGACCGCCGCCGCGCTCGACCTCGATGGCCTGAAGATCGACGGCAAGGACCTGGACGTCCTGCTGTCGGCCGACACGGAGACCTGGAAGCGCGAGGCCTCCCTCATGCCGGCGCACCTCGAGTCCTTCGGCGACCACCTGCCCAAGGAACTGTGGGATGAGTACAACGCTCTGATCGCGCGTCTCAACGACGACTTCTAAAAGCTCAGAGCTTTTCCAAGACGGGGTCTCCGCCAACGGTGTCGGAGGCCCTTTCGTCGTCTCCGGGGGCCTTGCCTGCGGCGCGTCCGCGGGTCATCCGGGCGATCCCGTACCAGCAGGCCAGGAGCACCGCCAGGTACAGCGCGTGGACCGTCCAGTACACCGCCCACCGCTGCGTGCTCCAGAAGAAGGTGAGGACGTCGCCGCGGAAGGCCGCGGCCTGTACCGCGTGCGGGGCGACGGTCGCCGCGACCAGCACGTGGCCGAGCAGCCGCCACCGACCGCGCAGCAAGGACAGCGCGAGCGCGCCGGGCAGGTAGAACACCGCCGCGACGAACACGATGCCCGCGGTTCCTCCCCAGGTGAATTCCGAGACCTGACCGCTGATCAGGGTGAAGAAGCGCATGAGGAGACGTACCGCCGCGCCGCACAGAACACCGAACACCAGGGCGGCGAGCAGTCCCCTGCCGAGTTTCTTGAGATGAATCAGCATTTCTCCATGATGGCTCCGGGATATTGGAAAGCGGTTGACGCCCGTATGGCGCTGCCGTGGCGGCCGGTGGGAGAGACCAGTAGGGCAACACCCCTGCTCGTCATCATCCTGGAGTGAACATGAAAGTACTCTGCGGCGCGGCCACGGCTCTGACCTGTGTGGGGGCGGTGGTCTCCCTGGCCGCCTCCTCCTCCGCCGCCGCCGGGCCGGACCCGCGGACCCTCGGGCCCTCGTTCGTCTACGACGACGCCTACTCCGAGGTCCTGACCGCGGTGACCGTCCGCGCCACCCAGCGTTCCACCAAGGTGACGCTGGACGCCTCGAACTTCCCGCGCAGCGCCCACGGCCGCACCTTCGGCGCCCACGTGCACGTCGACCGGTGCGGGCCCAAGCCCACGGACGCCGGAGACCACTACCAGCACTCCGCCAAGGGCAGCCTGAAGGACCGGGAGGTGTGGCTCGACTTCACCGTCGACAAGAACGGCCGCGCCCGCGTCACCGCGGAACGCCCCTGGGCCGTCAAGGCCGGCGCCGCCAACTCGGTGGTCGTGCACGGCAAGGCGACCGACCAGCGCACCGGCAAGGCCGGAGACCCCATCCTCTGCACCACGGTGCCCTTCGGCAAGGACTCGAAGCACTCCGGGTACGAGGTCAAGTCGACCAAGGACATGTCGAAGGACGTCAGGAAGGACGCCAAGCAGGCTCCTCCGAAGAAGTCCGACGCCAGGCTCGACAAGAAGGCGGGGCCCGAGCACCGGTCCTCCAGCCCCGGCCCGCGGACCGAGGGGCACCACGAGCACGGGCACCACGAGCACTCCCGTGACCACGAAGGCCGCCACCACGAGGGCGAGGGCCGCCACCACGAAGGCCGTCACCACGACCACGGCCGGGACTACCGCGACCACCGGGACGAGGGCCGCCACCACGAAGGCCGTCACCACGAGGGCCGTGACCACGAAGGCCGCGACCACGAAGGCCGTCACCACGGTCGGGACGACCGCGGTCACCGGGACGAGTGGCGCCACCACGACGGCCGCGACCACCGCGACGGCCGCGACCGCGACCACGAGGGCCGCGACCGCCACCACGACGGTCGCGACCACAAGGGCGACTACAAGGGCGACTACAAGGGCGACGACAAGGACCACGGCCGCGAGCACCACCGGGGCTACGACAACCTGTTCTCCGGATACCACCGCCTTCCGGTGTTCCAGGTGCAGCCCGGCTCGTACGGCGGCTAGAAGTTCGCGGTCACGTTGGCGATGACCTTGTCGACGCTGGCCGCGTCACTGGCGTCGTAGGCCTGCGCGTCCGTCGCCTCGGCGATCTTCTTGAGGCCGGCGTGGTCGGCTCCCGCGGAGAACCCGACGGTGAACAGGCGGACGCCGCTCTCCTTGTCCAGCTTGCCGAGCAGGGTCTCGAGTGAGATCGATCCGGGGTCGTCGTTGACCCCGTCGGTGAGCAGGACGACCGAGTTGATGGCTCCGTTGACCCGCTGGGCGCGGACCTTCTCGAACGCGGCCAAGGCGGTGTCGTGCAGACCGGTGTCGGACACCGGCTGCAGGGCACCGACCTTGGCCTTCAGCTGCGAGCGGTTGGCCGAGACGGGGCCGATCGGCACCAGCTCCCGGTAGTCCCTGGAGCCGTCGAGCCTGGTGGCGAACTCCCACAGGCCGACCCGGTCGACCCCGATGAACTGGTCCATGGCCTTGGTCAGCGAGGCCTTGGCCAGTTCCATCCGGGTCTGCCCCGTGCCGGGGACCTGCTCCTTCATCGAGCCGGAGACGTCGACCACCCACAGCACGTTGGAGCGCTTGCGCAGCGACTCCCAGCCGTCCAGCGCCTTGGCGAGCACCTCGGGCGCGGGCGGCGCGATCATCTGGGCGGGCTGGTCGGGCAGCAGCCCGTTCTCCCGGGTGATGGCCGGGGTGACCTGGTTGGCGTAGCCCCGGAAGGCGTCCTCGGCGAAGCGCGCCTGCCCCTTCTCTCCGCGCAGGTACTGCAGGAAGTCCGTGGCCATCGCCCGCTTGCGCGGCTCCATCGTGCCCAGCGCGACGTACGGGTGGTCGGAGACGATCGACCCCTCCTTGGGATAGATCGCCACCAGCGGGACCTTCGGCGGCGCGTGGTCCCCTCTGGCCTCGCCCGTCGGGTCGCCCTGGTTGTAGTACCGGACGGACATCTCCTCGACGGCGACGGCCGACACGTAGTTCAGTGCCTGGCCCGCGTCGTCCGCGCGCTGCAGGCCGGACAGGAACGTCAGCGTGGTGTCGCCGTAGTGGACGATGCTGCTCTCCACGTCGCGGACGAAGGAGCGCACGCCGGCGCGGTCGAGGTCCTCGGCGGTGAGCCCGTCGTTCTTGCCGGTGGCGGCGAAGTAGGCGCCGGCCGTGGCGTTCAGCCCGGAGGTGGAGTAGTTCGGGTTGGTCTTGCCGAGCTTGAACCTGCCCCATTCGGGGTGCCCGTACAGTCCCCAGCCCTTGGGGTCGCGAGCCAGCTTGAGGATGTCCGCCCAGCCGAGCTGGGCCGACGGCCAGCCCATCGCCTCGGCCATCGGCCGGGGCATCGCGATGACCAGCGGGGAGACGGCCAGGCCGGGGGTCTCGGCGGGCAGGACGTCGGTCCGGCCCTCCTCCTGGAGGCGCTGGCGCAGCAGCGAGACCCAGGTGCCGGCGGCGGGGCTCCACACGTCGGGCTGGGCGGAGCCGTCGGCGGCCGGGTTCCAGCCGCGGGCCAGCGCGGTCATCGCCTCGCCGGACGACTTGGACGCCACCGCGACCTCGACGCAGACGCCGTCGACCGTGCGGCCGCTGTACTCCGCGGCGAGGTCCCTCATCACGCCGTACTTCTCGGGCGAGGAGACGACGTTGAGCCTCACCCCGTCCGCGCCGCACGAGGCGGCCTTGCCCCACGGGTCCAGCACGACCACGACGGCCGTCACCCCGATCGCGACGCCCGCCAGCAGCGCCACAACCGCGAGGACCGCCGGCCACTTCCGGCGGCGGGCGGGCGGGGACGGCGGATAGTAGGGGGCGGGGGCGGGCGGGGGGTTGTACAACGGAGGCCTCCAGACCGAGGAGCACGACGCCGGGAGCCTGTTCGGCTTCTCGCGAAGTCTGACGCCAAAGTTATACAGCCGGTTCCCTACGGAACTTCCTGAATTGCGGCGTCCGAACAGGCTCCCGCCCGCGCGGGGTCAGCGTTCGGCGACCGCCCCGGAGGCCAGCAGTTCGTCCACGTCCTTGAATCCCAGGTCCGTCAGCACCGCGCGGGTGTCGCGGCCGGGCTGGGACGGCGGGCCGGTGATCTCGCCGGGCGTGCGGGAGAAGCGCGGCGCCGGAGCGGGCTCCTTGGCCCCGTACGCGGTGTCCACGAAGACCCCGCGCTCGGTGTTCCACGGGTGCTCGGTGGCCTCGAGCATGCTCAGCACCGGGGCGACGCAGGCGTCGGAGGGGACGAAGATCTCCGTCCACTCGTCGCGGGTCTTGTCCTTGAACTTCTCCGCGAACAGGGCGCGGTTCTTCTCCCAGTTGGCGAAGTCGTAGTGGCCCGCGTCCTCGGGGGACACGCCGAGCCGCCTGAGGAACTCCGCGTAGAACTGCGACTCGATCGCCCCGACGGCCATGTGCTCGCCGTCCGCGGTCTCGTACACGTCGTAGAACGGCGCGCCGGTGTCGAGGGTGTTGATGCCGCGCTTGTCCTGCCAGGTGCCCGAGGCCAGGAAGGCGTGGATGAAGGTGGTCAGGTGCGCGGTGCCGTCCACGATGGCGGCGTCGACGACCTGCCCCTTACCGCTGGTCTTGGACTCCAGCAGCGCGGCCAGCACGCCGACGACGAGGTACATGCTGCCGCCGGCGAAGTCGCCGAGCAGGTTCAGCGGGACCTGCGGCGGGCCGCCCGCCCTGCCGATGGCGTGCAGCGCGCCGGTGATGGCGATGTAGCCGATGTCGTGCCCGGCGGTGTGGCTGAGCGGGCCCTGCTGGCCCCAGCCGGTCATCCGCCCGTACACCAGCTTCGGGTTGCGCTCCAGGCACTGCTCGGGGCCCAGGCCCAGGCGCTCGGTGACGCCGGGGCGGAAGCCCTCGATCAGCGCGTCGGCCTGCTCGACCAGGCGCAGGACCACCTCGCGGCCGGCCTCGCTCTTGAGGTCGACGGCGACCGAGCGCTTGGACCGGTTGGTCATGTCCTTGTCCAGGGCGGGACCCCCGGGACCGGCGCCGGGCCGGTCGATCCTGATCACCTCGGCGCCCAGATCGGCCAGCAGCATCCCAGCGAACGGCCCGGGACCGATCCCGGCCAGTTCGATCACACGCACTCCGGACAGCGGACCGGCCATGAGCACCCTCCCCTTGACTAGCGATGACGAGGACAGTGTGCCATGTCGCGTAAGTGGAGACTGACACCACCCGGGGTGCGCGCGCTCAGCCCTTCAGCAGGGGGATCTCCCGGTCCGGCACCTTCCCTCCGCGGGGTCCGCGCACCGTCCACAGCGCGCCCCTGCGCCGCCCGTCCTCCACCTCCAGCTCCGTCCCGGGTTCGGCCGCGGCCAGGTAGAACCAGCGTCCGGCGGGCGAGCGCCACCACAGGCCGGTACGGCCGTCGGCGCAGTCGCGGGCCGCGTGCCCCTCGCCGCGCCACACCAGCAGGCCCTGCCGCTCGAAGCCGCCGCCGGGGAGCGGGGTGTGGCGGCACAGCAGCTCGCCGGGCCCTGCGCCGCCGGGCAGCCTGCCCCGCCAGTAGCGCACCTCGGTCGGCTCGGGGAGCCGCGAGGCCGCCGGGGCCTGCGAGGGCGACGGCTCCACGGTGCGGACGGCCGCCGCGGGGACGTGGCGCTCCTGCACGATCGCCACGCCTGCCAGGGCGCAGGTGGCCGCGCAGGCGGCGAGCACCGGCAGCCGGGAGGACCTGCGGGAGCGGACGTGGACGGCCGCGGCCGGCGCGACCACGCGCAGGTCCTCCATGGAGTCGACCCGGTCGAGCAGTTCCCTGCTGCCGGGGACGCCGAGGTCGGCGAGGAGCTCGCGCACCACATGGCGCCGCAGCCCGGCCACCCGGCTCAGGACGTAGGCCACCCTCTCCTCGGGGGTCAGGGCCGCCAGGGCCGCGTTTCCCGGCGGTCCGCCCGCGCGCGGGCGGACCGCCGGCCGCCGCAGCCGCCGCGGCGGGCGCATCGACTGGCGGAAGACCCTGACCCTGGCCTCCGCGTGGGCCTGGGGGCCGAGGGGGCGGCGCGGGAGGTTGCGCTCGACGATCCGCCGTGCCAGGGCCAGCCGTGCCTCCTGGGAACCCCCGCCGGGCAGGATCAGATACGAGAGCCGTATCAGTTCCCGGTGGCGTTTCTGGGCTGCGCTGTCCGTCATGGTGTGGGGACCTCTCTGAGATCTGCCGGATCGACGGTCAGGCTAGGAACACCTTTGGCGGGAGCGTGCCGAATTGGAGTTTCGTTTACCTGTCGCTCCGGCGATCCATGGTGAAAGATCCTGTCCCGACAGGTTCGGTCTCCACCCCCCGCACCGGAGAGCGCCATGAACAGCCTTGAGGAATCACCTCCGGAATCGCCGGTCCGCTCCCCTTCCCGGGTGCGGGTCCGGCTGGTCGCCGGCAGCGCGCTGATGCTCTTCCTGGAGTTGGCGCTGATCCGGTGGACCGGCTCGAACGTCGTCCATCTCGCCTATTTCAGCAATTTCGTACTTCTTGGCTCTTTCCTAGGGATCGGAGTGGGTTTCCTCCGGGCGGGACGTTCCCCCGGACGCCCGTACGCGTCGCTGTTCGCGCTGACGGCTCTGGTGTGGTTCGTCCTGAGCTTTCCGGTGACGATCAACCGGTCGGGCAGCGACGTCATCTACTTCACCGCCGTCGCTCTGGAAGGGCCTCCGGCCTGGGCCGTCCTGCCGGTCGTCTTCCTGGCCGTCGCGGCCGTCCTCATGGGGCCGGCGCAACTGGTCGCCGAGTGCTTCGCCGACCTGGAGCGGCTGGACGCCTACCGCTGGGACCTCGTCGGCAGCCTGCTGGGCATCGGGGCGTTCACCGCGCTGTCCTTCCTTTACGCGCCTCCGGTCGTGTGGGGGGCGATCGTCGCGGTCGTCTACCCGGTTCTGCTGGCGCCCCGGGGGTGGCTGCGCCGGATGCTGGTGGTCGTCCCGGCGCTCTCACTGGTGGCGATGCTGGCCGCGGAGTCGTCGGTGCCGCAGACCCTGTGGTCCCCCTACAGCAAGCTCACCTGGCGGGCCGCCACCTGGTACGACCACCAGGGCACCCACATCACCTCCAACGGAGTGCCGCACCAGAGCGTCTGGGACGCCGGGTACCGGCTGAAGGAGTCGCCGTTCTACGGCTACCCCTACACCCGGACGCCCGCCAACCCGCACCGCGACGTGCTGATCGTCGGCGCGGGCACCGGCACGGACGTGGCCATCGCCCTCGCCTACGGCGCGACCCGGGTGGACGCCGTCGAGATCGACCCCCGCCTCAAGGAACTGGGCGACGAGCGCAACCCCGACCGCCCCTACTCCGACCCGCGCGTCCACGTCCACGTCGACGACGGCCGGGCGTTCCTGTCCTCCACCTCGCGCGAGTACGACCTCATCCTCTTCGCCCTCCCCGACTCGCTGACCCTCGTCCCGGGGCAGGGCGCGCTGCGGCTGGAGTCCTACCTGTTCACCAGGGAGGCGTTCGAGTCCGCGCGCGGGCATCTGAAGGAGGGCGGCGCCTTCGCGATGTACAACTTCTACCGGGAACGCTGGCTGGTGGACCGGCTCGCGGGCACCGCGGCCTCCGTCTTCGGCCACTCCCCCTGCCTGGACGTGCCGTCGCAGGCCGGGCAGCTCGCGGTCATGACGGTCGGGACGTCGGAGGCCGCGCAGTCCTGCGAGGCCCGCTGGCAGGACCAGTCGTCCGTCGCCCCCGCCACCGACGACCGCCCGTTCCTCTACCTGCGCGAAGCGGGCGTCCCCGGGCTGCACCTGGCCGTGCTCGGGCTGATCCTCGCGGTGTCGCTGCTGATGGTCCGGGTGTTCGGCGGGCCGCTGCGCCAGATGCGCCCCTACGGCGACCTGGTGCTGCTCGGGGCCGCCTTCATGCTGCTGGAGACCAAGAGCATCACGGGGTTCGCGCTGCTGTTCGGCACCACCTGGGTGGTCAACGCGGTGGTGTTCGCCGGGGTCCTCGTCGCCGTGCTGGCCGCGGTGGAGGTGACGCGCCGGTTCCGCACGCCCTCACCGCCGGTCATGTTCGGGCTGCTGTTCGCGGGGCTGGCACTGGCCTGGCTGGTGCCCCAGCCGTGGCTGCTCACCCTGCCCGTCCCGCTGCGCGCGGTCGCCGCGGTCGTCGTCGCGTTCCTCCCCATCTTCGCCGCGAACATCATCTTCGCCCGCAGGTTCGAGGGGACCGCGGACGCGACCACCGCGTTCGGCGCCAACCTGCTGGGCGCCATGATCGGCGGGTGCCTGGAGTACCTGGGCCTGGCCACCGGCTACCACTTCCTGCTGCTGGTGGCCGCGCTGCTCTACCTGGCGGCCTTCGCCGCGGGACGGCGCGCCGCGCCGGCCTGAACGGGCTCCTCCACCAGGCCCAGGCGCAGCGCGGCCATCAGCGCCTGGGCCCGGTTGGCGGCGCCGAGCTTGTCGTAGATCCGGGCGGTGTAGGTCTTGGCGGTCGAGTGGCTCAGGTGCATCCGGCGGCCGATCTCGGCGATGGACAGGCCCTGCGCCATCAGCTGCAGGGTCTGCAGCTCGCGGGGGCTGAGCAGCCGCTCGCGCGTGCCGCGCCGGGCCAGCGCCCGGGCCAGGCCGCGGGCGGTGAAGGAGCCGGGCGCGACGGCGGCGTGCCGGATCGCGGCCAGCAGTTCGGGCAGGTCGGCCGAGCGGGAGACGTGGGCGCTGGCCCCGGCTTCCATCGCGCGGAAGAGGGGGGCGTCGTCGTCGGAGGAGGCCATCACCACCACGCCCGTGTCCGGGTGCAGTTCCCGGATCTCGCGGCACAGGCCGAGCCCGTCCCCGTCGGGCAGCGCCGCGGCCAGGACCACGGTGTCCGGCCGGTGCAGCGCCACCTGGGCCCGCCCTTCGGCGAGAGAGGACGCCTCGCCGACGATCTCCAGGTCGGGGTGGCCCTCCACCACCCCGGCCAGCCCGTGGCGGCAGAGCGTGTGACCGTCGATCACTGCCAGCCGAAATCCCATTTGACCCCTTCATCACCTTCTGTAACGAACATTTCAAGATTAAACATCTCGATATGCGGCACAGTGGCGAGTTCCCGGCTGGTGACCTAGCTGTGACCCCTTCGCGACCATTCGCTCAGCGCAGGCCCGAACCTGAGAGATAAGCGATGATCCCGGGCCCCAACAGCACCAGGAAGATCGCCGGGAACAGACAGAAGACCACCGGAATCGTGATCTTCACCGCCAGTTTCTGCGCCCGCTCCTCGGCCCTCTGCCGCCGTTTCACCCGCATCTCCCCGGCCTGCTCCCGCAGCACCTTGCCGATCGGGATGCCCAGGTCCGACGCCTGCACCAGCGCGCCGACGAACGTCCGCAGCTCCGGCACCGACGAGCGGTGCGACATGGCCCGCAGCGCCTCCTCGCGGGACTTGCCGATCTGCACCTCCTGCATGACCCGGACCAGTTCGGCGGAGAGCGGGCCCCGGGTGTTCTGGCCCACCCGGGCCAGCGCCGCGTCGAAGCCCAGCCCGCTCTCCACGCTGACCACCAGCAGGTCCAGCACGTCCGGCAGGGTCTGGCCGATGTCCTCCTGGCGCCTGAGGCCCTGGTTGTAGAGCAGGACGTCCGGCACGAAGAAGCCCGCCGCGCCGAAGCCCGGAACCAGCAGCGGCCCGTAGCCCGGCGCGCGGAGCATGAACAGCAGGCCGACGGCCGCCCCGGCCACCAGCCCGAATCCCTTGAACGACAGCAGGCGCTCGGGCGACCAGCCGCCGGGATTGCCCGCCCTGTCCAGCCGCTCCTGCATCGCGCCGACCACGCCCGCCGGGGACAGCCGCAGCGCCAGGGAGCGGAACCGCCGCATGAGCGAGGACTCGGCTCCGCCCTCGGCGAGGGGGCGGCCGTGCCCGGTGTAGTCGTGCTCGATGGAGCGGACGGCGCCCGCCACCCCGTCCTTCTCGTCCCCCCTGCCGGGGGCGAGGGTGAGGACCAGCAGCACGGAGCCGAGGAACACGCCGGCCAACCCGCCGTAGAGCAGCCCCGCCCCCACCTCAGGCCTCGATCCGGATCATGCGGCTGATCCAGAACCAGCCGACCGCCACCAGCAGGGCTCCCGACACCAGCATCAGCACTCCCAGAGGCGACTCGAACATGGGCTTCAGGTATTCGGGCCGGAAGAGCGCCAGCCCGACGGTGAGCAGGATCGGCAGCGCGATGAGCACCTGCGCCGACATCCGGCCCTCGGCCGACAGGGCCCGGATGTGGCGGCGCAGCCGGGTGCGCTCGCGCATCGTCTCCATCGTGGTCTCGATGACGTCGGCGAGGTTGCCGCCGACCTCCCGCTGGATCCGGATGGTCATCACCACCCAGCGCAGGTCGGAGCAGTCCATGCGGTCGGCGACCTGGTCGAGCGCGTCCTCGACGGAGACGCCGATCTTCGTCTGGGCCAGGGCGCGGGCCATCTCCACGCCCAGCGGCTGCACCTCCTGGGCGCCCAGGCGCTCCAGCGACTGCGACACGGTGAAGCCCGAGCGCAGGCTGCCCGCGATCATCGCCAGGGCGTCGGGAAGCTGGTCGGCGAAGGCCTGCACCCTGCGGTCGCGCGCGTTCGACAGCACCATCCGCGCGACCGCCAGGGGCAGGCCGAGACCCAGGATCAGGGCGATCAGGAGGTTGCCGGTGAACAGCCACAGGCCGATGACCGTCAGCAGGCAGGCGACGCCCCGCACCAGACCCCACTCGTGCGGGGCGAACGACCAGCCGGCCTTGGCCAGCTGGCCGGCTATCTTGTCACTCCTCCCGGTGGCCTGCACCAGCTTCCTGCTGAGCTCCAGCAGGCCTCCGAGGAGCTCTCCCGCGCCGCGCGCCCGCCCGCCGCCGGACCGGCTCGAGCCCGGACGGTACTGCTCGATCCGGTGCGTGATGTCCGAACGCGGGCCGAAGAAGGCGTCGCCGACGAGGTAGGCCGCTACCAGGACCGCCGCGAAGCAGAAGCCGAGCAGCAGGCCGAGCGCCGGCCCGGCCGCGATCCCCGAGGAATCCGCGACGGGGCGCGTGTCCGGTACCGCCGCCGCCTCGGACGTGACGGAGGCGGCGGTCGCAGGCTCGGCGACGGCCGCGGGCGCCCCGAACATGCTCCGTCCCGTCTCCTCCATCAGGGAGACCAGTTCCCCGGCGTTCCCGGCGGTTCGGGCCCGGCTGCCCGGTGCGGCCGCCAGCCGCCGGAGCAGCGGACTCTTCGCGGCGGGTTCGCCCACCCCGAAGAGCTCCACCGGCACGCCCTTCAACGCCACGTCCCGCGCGAGCGCAGAGAGTCCCGCGCGGGACGCCGTGTCCTTCCCCGCCGTGACGACCGCGAGCCGGCGCTCCCCGCTCGCGGGAAGGGCCTCCAGCGCGCCGGCCATCGCGTCCAGCACCCGGCCCTGCCCGCTCAGCGCGGTCTTCTCCACGGCGGCCAGCAGGGGTCCGCGGTCCGTCGCGGGCGCCAGGGACGCGCCGGGCAGCGCCAGGCCGACGGACACGTCCGCGGGCAGCGCCTTCACCAGTCCCGCCACCCCCCGGCGAGCCGCTTCCAGGCCCGTCTTCGTCATGGCGGGCCCGTTGTCCAGCACGATCACGACGGTGCGCTCCGGGGCGCGGGCCGACGCCGTGGAGGGCCAGAACGCCAGGAGTGTCAGGAGCGTCAGGAACGTCAAGGACACGGCGAGGACCACCGCGCGGAACGCGCGCCCCCGGCTCACCACGGCGCCTGCTCATAGCCGAAGATCTCGTGGGGCAGGGCGATGCCGAGGTCGCTCAGCTTGCTCAGGAAGCGGGGCCGCAGCCCCGTGGAGCGCAGCGTGCCCAGGAAGCGGCCGGACTGGTCGACCCCGGCGCGCATGTCGAACAGGAACAGGTCCTGCAGGGTGATGATGTCGCCCTCCATGCCGGACACCTCCGTCACGTGTGTGATGCGACGGGTGCCGTCCTTCAGCCGGGACTGGTGCACGATGAGGTCGATCGCCGAGGCCATCTGCTCCCGCACCGCCCGGACGGGCAGCTCCATGCCCGACATCAGCACCATCGTCTCCAGCCGGGAGAGCACGTCGCGCGGCGCGTTGGCGTGGACGGTGGTGAGCGACCCGTCGTGGCCGGTGTTCATCGCCTGCAGCATGTCGAGGGAGGCCCCGTCGCGGACCTCGCCGATGACGATGCGGTCGGGCCGCATCCGCAGGCAGTTGCGCACCAGGTCGCGGATCGTCACCTCGCCGCGTCCCTCGACGTTGGCGGGCCGCGACTCCATCCGCAGCACGTGCTCCTGGCGGAGCTGGAGTTCGGCGGCGTCCTCGATCGTCACGATGCGCTCGTCGGCCGGGATGAACGACGACATCACGTTCAGCGTCGTCGTCTTGCCCGAGCCCGTCCCGCCGCTGATGACGATGTTGAGCCGGGCCCGCACGCAGGCCGCGAGCAGCTCGGCGACCTGCGGGGTCAGCGTGCCGAAGCCGACGAGGTCGTGGACGGTCAGCGGGTCGGCGGAGAACTTGCGGATGGTCAGCAGCGAGCCGTCGATCGCCACCGGCGGGACCACCGCGTTGACCCGGCTGCCGTCGGGGAGCCGCGCGTCCACCATCGGGCTGGACTCGTCGATGCGCCGCCCCACCCGGGAGACGATCTTCTCGATCACCCGGCGCAGGCTTCCCTCCCCGGCGAACGCGCCCTCGGCCAGATGGATCCGGCCGGCCCGCTCCACGTAGATCTGGCCCGGCCCGTTGACCATGATCTCCGAGACCTCGGGGTCGTTGAGGTAAGGCTCCAGCGGGCCGAGGCCCAGGATCTCGTCGAGGACCTCCTGCTGCACGCGGCCCCGGTCCAGCAGGGTGAGCGGGGTCTGCTCCTGCTCGATGACCTGCTGCAGCGTGGTGCGCACCCGCTGCTCCAGCTCGCCGGGGCTGAGGTTGGCGTCGTACAGCTTGGGTCCGAGCGTCTCCACCAGGGACTGGTGCACCCTGCGCTTGAGCCCGGAGAAGGGGTCGACGGGCCGGCCTGACCTGCGGCCCGTACGCCCCGGCGGGGACACCGCCAGCGCGGCGGTGGGCTGGGGCTCGGCCTGGTCGGCCCCCTCCTTGATCGTGGCGTTGAGCCGGGCCAGCCGTTCGCTCAGCGAACTCATCCGCGGCCCGCCCTGGAGCGCCGGAAGAGCTTGCGGCCGCCGGGATCGCGCACTGCCTCGTTCCCCTCGGTGACGGCCAGCGCCACCCGGGCGACGGCCTGGCTGAAGGCGTGCCCGGGATCCTGCCGGACCAGGGGGACGCCGCGGTTGACCGAGGCGGGGACGTCCTGGCTGTGCGGCAGGTGCACGGTGGCCGGTGCGCCGACGACCTTCTCGATGTCCGCGACGGACAGGCCGGCCTTGATGTCGGCGCGGTTCAGCAGGAACGAGCGGGCCGCGGGCGGGTAGCCCAGCAGGTCGAGCATGTCCAGGGTCACCCGCAGGCCCTTGAGCGCGGTCACCTCGGGGGTGACCGGCAGCAGGTGCCGGTCGGCGACGTCCATCGCGGCCAGCACGTGCTCACTGAGCTGGGAGGGGGTGTCGACGAGGACCACGTCGAAGCTGCGTTTGAGCATGCCGAGCAGCTCGGTCACCAGCGGCCCGGAGACCTGCTCGGACTCCCCCGGCGAGACGGGCGCCAGCACCGTCGCCAGCCCCGACTCGTGCCGGACCAGCATCGACTGCATGCCGGTCTCGTCCAGCCGCCCCGCCATCGGCACGGCGTGCACGATCGTGCGCTGCGGGCTCAGCCGCAGCATGATCGCCACGTCGCCGAACGCCAGGTCCAGGTCGACCAGGCAGACGTGCAGGCCTTCCCGCTCGGCGAGCGCGACGCCCAGGTTGGTGGACAGGACGGTCTTGCCGCAGCCGCCCTTGGCCGCGAACATGACGACGATCTTGCCGTCGCGGCCCGGGGACGGCGGGGCCTCGGGGCGGCCCGCCTTCTGAATGCCCCGGGAGACCTCCCAGCAGCGGCGGCAGGCGTCCATCAGCGCCTGGAAGTCGCGGTCGGGCACCACCTCGCGGATGCCCGCCCGCATCGCCTCGCCCATGACGCCCACGTCAACCTTCTCCCGCACCAGCACCACCCCGACCTCGGGGCGGTCGGAGCGGCGGGCCGCGGCGAAGGCGAACGCGCCGGACAGCTCCACATGGGGGCCGATGATCACGACCAGTTCCGCGGGGTCCGCGGCCAGCCGCTCGTCCACGGCCCGCAGGGTGCGGACGATCCGTCCGTGCTCCCGGAAGCCGGCGGCCAGCCGCTTCGCCACGGACTCGTCGGGTTCACAGATGACGGGCATGCCTCCTCCGGTTCACTTGACGATGGTGAAGTTGCTGACGCCGGGGCTCTTCACGTCGAGCTCCGAGGAATCGGTCTGGAGGCCCATGTACAGGGCGTTGCCCTCGCCCTCCCCCGTGCCCTGGGTGGCGCCGAGGATGAGCCGCTCCGCCTGCTCCTGGGTCACCCCGAGGGTGACCAGCGCCCGGTCGCCCCGGTTGTCCTGCTCGGTACCGTCCGCGCTGGCCGGGCCGACCGCCAGCACCGGCACGTCCGACATCAGGATCCGGACCCGCTGCTCGGTGGCCTCGATCCTGGCCGACCCCGAGCCGCGGGCCTTCACCTGCTTCAGCGAGATGAAGATGACGACCTTGCTGCCGGGCTTGGCGTAGCCGGCCACCCGCTGGGGCTCGCCCATCTCGACGGTGAGCGCGATCCTGCCCTCGGGGATGGCGAAGGCCTGGCTGGCCTCCTTCTCCTCCATCAGCGAGCGGGTGATCAGCGCGCCCTCGCCGACCGCGGTGTTGACGATCAGGCCCTGGTCGCCGGCGGTGAGCCGGGAGAGCGCGTCGTCGGGGACGGCCCCCGCCGGGTAGTTGCGCAGCCGCAGGTAGCCGCCGCTCTCCAGTTTCGCCACCTCGGTCCCCGCGGGGATGGGGCGGGCGGCCACCAGCACGCTCACCGGGCGGCTGCGCTCGGCGGCCCGGTCGTCGGCCGCGCGGGCGTAGGCCAGCACGGCCAGGGTTCCGGCGCCCGCCAGCACCAGTGCGACGATGACGGAGATGAGCCGACGGTTCATGCGACCTTCATTCGTTCGTCAGCCGGCCAGCTTGAGGCTGCTCAGGCCGTAGTCGTCCTGCAGTCCGAACGGGCCCTTGATCGTGTCCTTGACGAAGTGGCCCTTCAGGCAGGGGTTGGGGGTGCAGGGCACGGGCCCCTGGCCCAGGGGCGGGTAGCGGTAGAGGCCCAGGTTCGCGCCGGTGATGACGAAGGGCGCGAGGCCGATCACGCGGTAGCGCTGGAACAGCAGGAGGAAGGGGTCCGGGTCGTCCTCGTAGACGGGGAGGTAGACGACGCGCAGTTCGGGGGAGGTCCCGAGGATGAAGTCCCTGATGTAGGCGAAGAAGTCCTGCAGGGAGGCCAGGATCCCGCAGAGCGCGCCGATGCCGCCCGCCCCGACGACGCCCAGCAGGTTCTCCAGGTCGAAGCCGATGTAGTCGCGGCCGGTCTCCACCCCGTCGACGCAGGTGACCACCTGGGGGCCGATGAAGAAGCCCAGGTCGCGGCCGCCGCATCCGGCGACCTCGTTGCGGAGCACGACCTCGTTCCCCGGAGGGTTCCAGGGGAACGCCGTGGGCTTGGCGGCGACCAGGGTCCCGTTGCCGGTCAGCTCCTCCCAGGCGCACTCGGAGACCATCATCTTGAACGCCTTGGGCACGCCCAGCGCCGCGCCCCAGGTGACCCGGGAGCAGGCGGCGACGGTGGTGCCCTCCGGCTCTCCGGCGAGGGCGCGGGCGAAGGTCGGGGGCAGCAGCCGGGAGCCGTCGCGCTGACGGGTGCTGGCCTGGACCTCGAAGTAGTTCCCCTCCTTCGGACGCTCCCCGACGCAGCCGGAGAGGTTCTCCGGCACGGGTCGGCACTGCCCCACCAGCGCGGCGCCGCGCTGCCTCCCGCACACCGGCAGGAGGTCGACCGCCCCGTCGGACGCGTTGCGCTCGGCGATCGGCGCGGCCGCCGCCAGCAGCGCCTCGGGAGTGCACTGCCGGGTGCCCGCCCCCTGGGCGCAGGCGGTGACGGCGGCGAGCGCGGCGGCGTCGGCGCTGCTCTGCAGTTCCTCCCGCTCGCCGTAGATCCGGCCGACGTCGACGACGACGGCCGCGGCGCCGAACAGGATGCCGCCGGTGAGCAGCACGGCGACCAGCGGGGCCATCGACCCGCGGTCCCCGCGCAACCGGATCATCAGTCCTCGCATGGTGATTCCGCTCGTCCTCCGATTTCGAGGGTGTCCCAGCCCGGGATGAAGCCGACGGCGGCTTCGGAGTCGTAGGTGAAGCTCACCGTCGCGGTGCGCAGCCCGCCCCCGTCGACGGGGGCGCAGGGGGTGAAAGTGACGGAGCCGGGCGGCAGCGTCCGGCCCACCAGCCGGTCGATGACCGCGCGCCCGGCCGCGGCTTTGGCCGCCGGGTCGCCTTCGCTCAGCTGGTAGGAGCGCAGGCCCTGGCGGGCCGCGTTCGTCGCGGTGATCTTCTGGTTGAGCCAGAGCCCGGTGTCGATCATGCCGAAGACGACCAGCAGCAGTACCGGCAGGAGGAGCGCGAACTCCACCGCGGCGGCTCCTGCCTCGCGTTCGGGGGGACGCACTTCACCTCCTGCGGGATCGTCCGGCGTGTTACGGGCGGGCTCATGGGGGAACGGCGGCTCACGGGGGCGTCGCCTCCGCGCTGACCTGGCCGGCCTGCCGGTGGACCAGCCCGTCCAGGCCGCCGCCCAGCGCCCTGGCCGCGCCGACGGAGACGACGACCAGCAGCGCGCACAACAACGCGTATTCGACCGCCGTGGCGCCCCGGTCGCCCCGGCGGTCACTCGTCATGCCCGATGACACGTCGGCCGGTCAGCCTCCGGCCGGAGGGTTGCCGCCGTCGCCGGGCCCCTGGATCTGATCGTTGGTCGTGGTGAAGATTTCGGTGATGGTGCCGCCCAGCGCCGCGACGACGCCGACGATGGCGACGGCGATGAGGGAGACGATCAGGGCGTACTCGACCGCGGTCGCGCCCCGGTCCCGCTCGTGCTCGAGCACCGTGTCCCGAAGTGCGCGGTAGCCGACGTGCAGCCGGATCACTGCCTTGTTGATCATTTCGGGGGATCCTTCCGGAAGCCGCCCGGGCATGGTCACCACCCGGACTCGACAAAGGCCCAGCTTGGAGACTGTCCGGCTTTGGCGAAAGACACCTTTTGGCCTTATGTCATCACCCGAACGGACGACATGTCACCCGAAAGGGGGGCTGTCAGAGAGCCCCTAACAGATCGCGACACCAGGGCGCTATATCACTCTAGCGACAGTTCGCAATTACCGATAACCGATAAGTTCTGAGTGGCCTTCGGTAAACCGGTGGTTTGCGTTGGGCGTCTTTTGTCTGAGAATGGGCCCGACTCATGGGAGGTCCGCAGTGGCAGTGCGCGTCGTGGTGGTCGACGACCATACTTTGTGCCGGTTCGGCCTGACCCGTCTGATCGGCGAGAACTCCGACCTGGAGCTCGTCGCCACCGCGGCGTCGGTCCCCGAGGCACTGGAGCGGGCGGGAACGTACCATCCCGACGTCGTCGTCACCGCGATCTCCCTCCCGGACGGGGACGGGCTCGAACTGACCCGGAAACTG
Organism: Actinocorallia aurantiaca; assembly: GCF_039533685.1. NCBI lineage: Bacteria > Bacillati > Actinomycetota > Actinomycetes > Streptosporangiales > Thermomonosporaceae > Actinocorallia > Actinocorallia aurantiaca. The sequence goes on from NZ_BAAATZ010000012.1 coordinate 229,478, forward strand.
CGCTCACTCGACGAGCGGCTCGGGGTGGTGGTGCTCGGCGAGGCTGGCGCGTCCGTCCCGCTGTTCCGGGCGATGGAGGCGGGGGCCAGCGCGTTCGTCTCGGTGGCGGCGCCGGTCTCCCAGGTGGTGACGGCGATCCGCCACGCGGCCGTGGCGCCCGGCTCGTTCACCGCCGACGGGCTCGCCGAGGCGCTCGAGCACCGGCGGCGCGGCAGGGACCTGCTGACCCCGCGGGAGCGGGAGACGCTCCGCCTGCTCATGCAGGGGCTTCCGATCGCCAAGATCGGCCACTACATGAACCTCAGCCCGCACACCGCCAAGACCTACACCGCCCGCATCTACGACAAGCTCGGCGTCACCAACCGGACCCAGGCCGTCATGACCGCGCTGCGGATGGGGCTGGTCAGCGACGAGCCCGCCGGAACCAGGCCCGTCGAGTGCCGGGCCGCGAGGCGCCGTTGAACCCCCTGCTCCCGGCCCTGCTCCTGCCGCTCGTCCTGCTCGGCGCCGCCGCCTGCCAGAGCAGGCCCGCGCCCGCCCTGCCCGAACCCGCCCGGACCATCGACACCGCCGCGCTCGGGCGCTTCTACGAGCAGAAGCCCGAGTGGCGGCCCTGCAAGGGGCACAAGGGCTTCCAGTGCGCCGACGTCGAGGTGCCGCTGGACTACCGGGACCCGGAGGCCAGGACGCTGCAGATCGCGGTGACCCGGCTGAAGGCCGCCGGCCCCCGGCTCGGCTCGCTGCTGGTCAACCCCGGCGGGCCCGGGGAGTCCGGAGTGGCCTTCGCCCGCTCCGCACGCGACGCCTTCACCCCCCGGGTCCGGGAACGCTACGACATCGTGGGCTTCGACCCGCGCGGAGTGGGCCAGAGCAACGGCATCCGCTGCCTGGACGACGACCAGCTCGACCGCTACCACGCCACCGACTCCACCCCCGACACCCCGGCCGAACGGCGGAGGCTGCGGACGATGTCACGCCGTTACGCCGAGGAGTGCCAGGACAAGTCCGGCTGGCTCCTGCCGCACATGGGCACCCAGAACGTGGCCCGCGACCTGGACATCCTCCGCGCCGTGCTGGGCGACCGGCGGCTCAACTACTACGGGGCCTCCTACGGGACGCAGCTCGGCCAGGTCTACGCGGGGCTCTTCCCCGGCAGGATCCGGCGGATGGTGCTGGACTCGGTCGTCGACTCGGCGTACTGGGCCGGCCAGGTGCAGGAGAAGCAGCTGATCGCCCTCGACGAGGAGTTCAACCGGTTCCTCGACAGCTGCGTCCGGCACGGGTGCGCGCTCGGGAGCACCCTCAAGGAGGCCCGCTCCAACGTGTGGAAGCTGCTGGGAAGGACCGACGAGCAGCACCTCCGCAGCCCGGACCGGCGAAAGGTGAGCGACACCGACATCCACACGGCGGCCGTCCTCCTGGCGATGGAACCCCGGTTGTGGAGCACCGGACGGCAGGCCTTCGCCGAGGCCGCACGGGGCGAGGGAAGGCTGTTCCGGCGGCTGGCCGACACCGCCCGGGGACGTTCCCCGAAGGGCCTCTACGACTCCAGCATCCCCGCGTGGATGGCCGTCACCTGTCTGGAGACCCCGGAGGAGACCCGCCGCAAGCGCGCCACCGACGGGCAGATCGCCTGGATGGCCGGAAGGTCGCCCATCTTCGCCGACGTCAACAACACCATCGCGTGCTCCTACTGGAAGCCCGCGTCCCTCCCTCAGAAGGCGATCGAACCGCGTGACACCGGGCCCGTTCTCCTGCTCAACAACACCCGCGACCCGCGCACCCCGATGATCTGGGCCCGGTCCGTCGCCGAGCGCTTCTCCGGCGCGTTCCTTCTCGCCAACGAGGCGGAAGGGCACGGCGTCTACGGACGGGGCGCCTGCGTGAACCGGGCCGTGGACGACTACCTGATCGGAGGGACGTTTCCCCCCTCGAGTGGCTGCTCCGACAGCGGCCCCGACTACTGATCCCGCATCGGTTGATGAGGTGCGCACTTGTAACCTGATGGACCGGGACAATAGCCGTGAAAAGTTTTACGATTCACCAATGGAGTGGCTGGAGCGCGTCACGAGGTTGCGGCGCTGGACCCGAGGCGGAGAACGGGATCCCCACAAGGCGCTCCTCCTCCTCTACGCGATCGGGCAACTGCAGCGGACCGGTTTCAAGCCCGTCCGCTTCCGCGAGGCCGAACCGGCGCTGGAACTGCTCTTCGCCGAGTTCGGGCCGCCGAAACTGGCGGGACCCGCCTACCCTTTTCACCATCTGGCCTCCGACGGCCTGTGGGAGGTCGCCGCGGCGGGCGGCAGGCCCAGCCCGGGAGCCGACCGCGACCTGATGACCGCCGGCGACGTGCACGGCAGGCTGATGCCGGAGTTCGCCAAGGAGATGCTGGCCGACCCCGCCCTGATGTCGCAGATCGTCCGGATCCTGCTGGACACCAACTTCGAGCCCAGCCTCCACCCCGACCTGTGCTCGGCCTCCGGACTCATGCCCGAGATCGCGCAGACCGCGGCGATCGCCCCGTACCTGAAGGACCACCTGCCCCGCGCCGAACGTGACCCGACGCTCCGGCAGAAGATCCTGGTGGCCTACGACTGCCGCTGCGCGTTCTGCGGCTACGAGGGCTGGATCGGCAACAGCGTGATCGGCCTCGAGGTGGCGCGGCTGCGCTGGTGGGCCTTCGACGGGCAGGACGACCTGACCAACTGCCTGTGCCTGTGCGCGCTCCACCACCGGTTGTTCGACAAGGGCGTGCTGGGCGTCGTCCCGTCCGGGAAGATCCTGGTCTCGCGGCACTTCGTCGGCACCACCGAGACCTCCCGGCGGATGGTGAGCGAACTGAACGGCAAGGGCGTCGCCCCTCCGCAGACGGGCTTCGCCCGGCCCGACGTCCGCAACGTCGACTGGCACACCCGGCAGGTCTTCCGGGGACCGGCCCGGATCTGAACCCGCGGACGGCGCCGCACGTCATAACCTGGGCGCACGTGAAGGGCGGAACGCGAAATATGACGGAGTTCAGTGACCTCTGGGAGCCACAGGCCGACCCCGAGATGTGGATCGTGGCGGCGGCGGCCGTGCTCGCCCTCCTCCTGGTCGCCTACGGGCCCGCCTGGCGGGTGTCGCGCAACATCGTGACGATCGCCCACGAAGGCGGGCACGCCCTCGTGGCGCTGCTCACCGGCCGCAAGCTCGACGGCATCCGGCTGCACTCCGACACCTCGGGCGTCACCGTCTCCCGGGGCAGGCCCGAAGGGGCGGGCATGGTGCTCACCGCGCTCGCCGGATACGTCGCGCCCCCGCTGCTGGGCCTGCTGTTCGCCTGGCTGCTGGAGCTCGGGCGCATCACCCTCATGCTGTGGTTCTCGCTGCTCCTGCTGGCCGGGATGCTGGTAATGATCCGCAACGTCTTCGGCGTGGTCTCGGTGGTGACCACGGGCGGGATCATCTTCGCCGTCTCCTGGTTCGCGCCGACCGACGTCCAGGCCGCCTTCGCCTACTTCGGGGCGTCCTTCCTGCTGCTGGCGGGCGCGCGGCCGGTCATCGAACTGCAGCGGCTGCGCGCCATGCGCCAGGCGCCGAGCTCCGACGCCGACCAGCTCTCCCAGCTCACCGGGGTGCCGGGGCTGGTGTGGGTGTTCGTGTTCGGGCTGGTCGCCCTGGCCTCGCTGGTGCTCGGCGGGAACCTGCTGATCCCCGCCGAGACCTTCGAGGCGCCCTCCTTCAGCTGGACGGCCCCGTGAGGATCACCCGGCGGTGACCTCCGGGCCGGGGCCGGGCTCCGGCTCCTTCGACGCGGGCTGTGCCTCCTCCGTCTTCTCCGGCTGTTCGGGCTCCTGCCGCGTCGTCTCGGCCTCGGCGGGCCTGGTGGCGACCTCCGTCGTCCCGCCCGTCTCACCCGTCTCGGCGGTCTCCTCCACCTGGGTCTTCGGGCTCTCCGGCTTCTGGGGGTCCGCCGTCGCGGGTTCGGAGGCCGGCCCTTCCGTGACGCCGTCTCCGGGGTTCACGGACGGTGTGCTCTCCTCCGGCTCCGCGGACTCCCCGGGGATCGTCGGGGCGCCGCTCTTCGTGGGCTTCCCCGGAGTCCCGCTCCGGCCGGGCCCGTCCGTCGAGGGGCCGCCGGTGGGCTGACCGCTTGTGGACACCGGAGGCTCGGACCGGGCGGCGGCCGGGATCGGCTCGGGCTCGCCGTCCTCGTCCCCTCCGGTTCCCACGGGGCGTTCGAACGCCGTCTCCGACTCCGAGTCCACCAGCGTCAGGGTCTCCACCTCCTGCGCGGGGGTTTCGATCACCGTCACTTTCTCGCTATTGAACTGTGGCCACGAGGCCCCCTTGAATTTGCTGTCCTTCGGATCGATTTCCTCATCGGGAGGCGTCAGGGGATTACCGCAGTTGCATTTCACCACCGGCATCCCCTTCCGGTCGACCAGCACCGCGACCCCCGCCTGCAACACCGCGGGAGCCCCGGTCGCCGTCCCGTTCCGGTAGCCGTGGTTGGTGACCAGGGTGTCGACGCGCAGCACCGCGGGGGTCAGGTCCTCCACGAACGCGGGGATCTCCCCGGCCGCGATGCCCAGGGCCCCCGCCCACGCGCCGGCCTTGTCCGTGTTGACCTGCAGGAACTCCACCAGCGCGGCCTTGTCGCAGGAAGAGGCCTTGCGGGTTCCGCCGTACAGGCCGGGGGCGTCGCCCTTCACCTCCCCGCCGGACGCGGCCCTGCGGTCGACCTCGGCGTCGTCGTCTGCGCTCGCCGCCAGCGTGTAGGGGTCGGGGCCGGGATCGCCGACCGCCAACCGGGTGATCGTCCTTCCGGCCTCCCCGCAGGCCGTCACGGACATCAAGGTGAGGAAGAGCGCGATGATCGCCGTCCTCGTCTTCGTGCTCATCTAGAGCCCCCGTCCGGGATTGGTACTCCTCTCCACTTTGATGTCTCATAGAGAAGAAAAGTGCACAACTCTCGAGAGGTTTTCGACAGGGGGACGAGAGCGTGCTTCCGCTGGAACCAGGAGACCCCGACCGGCTCGGCGACCACACCCTGACCGGCAGGCTCGGCGAAGGCGGCCAGGGCACCGTGTTCCTGGGCGAGGGGCCCCGGGGACGGGTCGCGGTGAAGCTGCTGCACGCCAGGCTCAGCCGCGACCCCGTGGCCCGGGCCCGGTTCGTCCGGGAGCTGACGACCATCGAGAGGATCGCCGGGTTCTGCACCGCCCGGGTCCACGCCGCCGACCTCGACGGGGACCGGCCCTACATCGTCAGCGAGTACGTGCCCGGGCCGTCCCTCCAGCAGCTCGTGCGCGAGGAGGGGCCGCGCGAGGACGGGGCGCTGATGCGGCTCGCCGTCGGCACCGCCACCGCGCTGACCGCCATCCACCAGGCGGGCGTCGTCCACCGCGACTTCAAGCCGCCGAACGTGCTCATGGGTTCCGACGGGCCGCGCGTCATCGACTTCGGCATCGCCAGGGCCCTCGACAACGTCGAGCACACCATGACGGGGCAGCTCATCGGCACCCCCGCCTACATGGCGCCCGAGCAGTTCACCGAATACGTGGTGGGGCCGCCCTGCGACCTGTTCGCCTGGGGCTCGACCATGGTGTTCGCGGCGACCGGGCGCACGCCGTTCGGCAACGGGGACGTCTACGTGATGCTGAACCGGATGCGCAACGGGGAGCCCGACGTGGGCGGGCTGCCCGAGGAGCTGGCCCGCCCCGTCCTGGCCTGCCTGTCCAGGGACCCGGCGGCGCGGCCCACCGCGGACGAGCTGCTGTGGCGGCTGCTGGGCGAACGTCCGGAGATCGTCCTGTCCTCCATCCCGGCGGCGGGGAGGAAGGACGACGTCACGGCGGTCGACGACCCGTCCACCCGGGTCGAGCCGGTGCTCACGGGGAACCCGGCCACCGACGTGGACCACACCGAGGACCTCGGCGGGCTCACCGGCGGGAAGAAGGGGCACGGGCCGCTGCGCCGCACCGTCCCCCTCTTCCTGGGGCTGGCGCTGGTCTCCCTGGTGTCGCTGCTCGACATGGCGTCCCTGTCGGTGCTGGCCGGCGGCACCGTCACCGAGATCCGGCAGCAGTGGGCGCTCGTGCTGTCCCTCGTCTACACCTCGCTGGCGGTCATCACGCTGTTCGGGATCCTGGCGGCCTGGAGGGGGTTCGCCTCCGGTGTCTGGACGATCATCGTGGTGCGCCTCGTCCGGGTGGCGGTGTGGCTGGCGACGCTGGGCCAGGTGCCGCCGCGCACCGAGACCGTCGTCCTGCAGGTGCTCTCCCCCCTCCTGGTGATCGGGCTGCTGGCGCTGGCGCTGGCGCGCGGGCGCGAGAGGAGGCCGGAGACCTCCGCTCAGTGACGGCCGGCGCCCTGGCCCGGGACGAGGACGCGGCGCGGGACGTGCCGCGGGCCGTGGGACTCGCCGCAGTGCGGGCCCTCCGCCGGGTGGTCCACCTCGAGGGTGGTGTGGGTGATCTCGTACCGTTCGCGGAGGACTCTCCGGAGATCGAGGAGCACGGCGCGGCGGTCGCCGTCCGGTTCGGCCAGGACGTGCGCCGATAGAGACGAGCAGCCCGACGTCACCTCCCAGACGTGCAGGTCGTGCACCTCCAGCACGCCGGGCCGCTCGGCCATCGTCCCGCCGATCTCGGCGGGGTCCAGGCCGGCCGGGGCCGCCTCCATCAGCACACGGCCCGAGTCCCGGACCAGGCCGTAGCCCGCCTTCGCCATGAGGACGGCGACGGCCAGCGACGCCACCGCGTCGGCACGGTGCCAGCCGGTCAGCAGGACGACGCCGCCCGCGACGGCGGTGGCGACGAAGGCGAACAGGTCGTTCAGGACGTGCTGGTAGGCGCCCTCCACGTTGAGGCTGGAGCGGTCGGCGCGGCTCATCAGCCAGGTCGCGGCCAGGTTCACCGCGATGCCGGCCAGCGCGGTGACCAGCACCAGGCCGCCCTCGACCTCCGGCGGGGCCAGGAACCGGCGCACGCCCTCGTAGCCGAAGGAGAGGGCGAGCAGCAGCAGCGTGAGCCCGTTGACCTGGGCCGAGAGGATCTCGGCGCGTTTGAGCCCGTAGGTGTAGCCGCCCTTCGGCGGGACCGCCGCGATCCGCATCGCCAGCAGCGCCAGGGCGATCGCGACCGCGTCGGTGAGCATGTGCGCGGCGTCGGTGAGCAGCGCCAGCGACCCCGCCGCCAGCCCCGCCGCGACCTCCACCGCCATGAAGGCGACGATCAGCGCCAGCGCGGCGCCCAGGCCCCGGCGGTCCGCCGGTCCCCTCCCGTGCCCTCCGGCGTGTCCCGCCCCGTGCGTGTGCCCGTGCCCCGCGCCCATCGCCCACCCCCCAGCGGGCCAGGATAACGGGGGCCGGATTTTGTCGGGGGGCATCACTAGATTCGATTATGTGAGCGAACGAGCGAGCATCCCCAACGGAAGCAGAGAGACGGCGGAGCGACGCGCCCGGCTCGTCGACGCCGGGGTCGCGGAGTTCGCCCAGTGGCTGCGCGACCAGGTCGCCCACGGCCTGGCGAGCGCCGAACGGGCGCCGCGTTCCCTGTGGGACGAGGCCTCCCGGAGGCTGGTCGACGCCCAGGCCAGGGCCCTGGCCGACCGGGTGAGGCCGCTGGCCGCCGTCCCCCGCCGCGGCGAGCGCTGGCCGTCCCGCCTGCTGGAGGAGTACGGCCTGCTGCACCTGCTGGTCCGCGCCTACCAGCGCCAGGACTCCCTCCCGCCCGGGCTGCGCGCCACCGTCCGCACCCGCGTCGGCTTCACCGTCTCCCGCGAGGAGGTGCTGGCCTCCCCCCACGTCCGCGACACCTGGTACGTCTCGGGCGTCCACGAGTCGGAGCAGGACGGCCTCCTGACCCGCCGCACCTGGCTGCGCGGCCTGACCACCGGCCGCCCCGCCCTGCTCCTGGCCTTCAGCGTCCCCTCCCACCCCCTGGACCCTCCCGACCTCCTCCCCGGCACCGCCGTGGACGCCTCGCTGGCCTTCCACCCCGACGCCCCGCCCCTGCGCGCCGCCGTGGCACTGCGGCACGCCCCTCCCGAGCCCGCCGATCCCCCCGGCACCACCGTCATGGACCTCCTGCGCGAGTACGCCGCCGCCCTCTCCCACGACCCCTGGCTGGACCGCTGGCCCGCCGACCTCTCCTCGGTCCGCCTGGCCCGCTCCGACGGCCTCCACCTGGTCGACCCCTCCGGCGACGCCCTCCCCCTCGACACCCACGACCCGTGGCGCCTCCTGTCCTTCTCCGGCGGCACCCCCCTGACCGTCTCCGGCGAATGGACCCCCTCGGGCCTCCACCCCCTGTCCGCCTGGCACCCCACCGAAGGCTTGGTGACCTTCCCATGAGCCCCCGCACCCCGATCCCCCCGTCCGTCCCCTCCACCCCGCCCCCGCGCCCCGCCTCCCGTCCCGCTTTCACCCCTCTGTCCCGCCCCGGTTTCCCGCCCCTCGCGGCCGCGGCCCTCCTCGTCACCGACGTCCGACCGCACCCCGTTTCCTCGCCCGACCTCGTCCTGCGGGGGGATCCCGCCCCGACGAGGATCCGAAGCGACGCGGACCCCGCCCGGACCGACGCGCCCTCCGGCCCGTCACTCGTCCCTTTCGGCCCACGCTCCGACTGCGCCTCGCAGCGCCCCGGCGGGGCGCCTCCCGTCCCGCAGAAGGGCGCGGACCGGGTCGGGATGCGGGGCTGTGACGGCACGAGGCCGGAAGGGCGGCCGGCGTGAGCGTGTGGGAGGAGCATGTGACGGCGGCGCTGCTGGGGACCCAGCGGAAGGCCGCGCCGAAGCTGGAGGAGGTGCCGCTGGCCGAGGAGGACGCGGCGGCCCGGCTGCTGGACCAGGCCGGCCTGCTGGCGGTGCAGCGGCGGGCAGGGCGGCGGCCGGGGAAGGCCGAGGCCGTCGCCCCGGCGCCGGCGGAGACGCTGCCGGTGGTTCCGTCCGCGGCGGGCAGGCGGCTGGAGCGGCTGCTCGGCGGGGACAGGGCCCGGCTGCTGCCCGAGTGGCTCGGCGAGGCGGCCGCGCACGGATACCGGGTGCCGGCGCGGAGCCTGCCGGACCTTCTCGACAAAGGGCGCGGCGACCGGAGCATCCGGCCGTTCATCGCGCGGACCGCGGGACAGCGCGGGGCCTGGCTGGCGCTGCAGAACCCGGACTGGGCGTACCTGCTGACCGAGTCGGAGGCCTCCGTCGAGGCCGTCGCGGACTGGGAGGGCGGGACACGGGCGCAGCGGGTCGCCTACCTGACGGCGCTGCGCCTGAACGACCCCGCCGCGGCCCGGGAGAAGCTCCTGGAGCGCTGGTCCGGGGAGGCCGCGCCGGACAGGGCCGCCTTCCTCGCCACCTTCGAGCACGGATTGTCCGAGGCGGACGAGGAGTTCCTCGAACGGTCCCTGGACGACCGCGGCAAGGACGTCCGGCAGCACGCCGCCGACCTCCTCGCCCGGCTGCCCCGCTCCGCCTACGCCCGGCGCATGGCCGAACGCGCCCACCGGCTGCTCCGCCTGGAGAAACGCACCGTGCGGGCCCGCAGGCGGCACTGCCTCGTCGTGGACCTCCCCGGGGAGCACGACGACGCGATGGCGCGCGACGGCATCCCGTTCCACCCGCCGGGGTCCTTCTCCCCCTCGGCGGCCAGGATCGGGGTGCGGGCCGCCTGGCTGCGCGAGATCCTGGCGCGCACCCCGCTCGACAGCTGGACCGGCGCCTTCGGCCTCACCCCCGGCGAGGTGGTCGCGCTTCCCGTCGCCGGGGACCTCGCCCGCGACGTGCACCTGGGCTGGTCGCGGGCCGCTCTGCGGCAGGGCGCCGCCGGATGGGCGCGGAGCCTGGTCGGCCACGGGGCCGTCGTCGAGGAGGCCGAGGCGCTGGCCGACCTGCTGGAGGTGCTGCCCGAGGACGAGCGGGACGCCGCCGCGGCCGGGCTCATCCGCGCCGCGGAGGACCACGCGCACCTGCTGCGGCTGCTGGCCCGGCTCCCCTCCCCCTGGACGGGGCCGATGGCCGAAGCCGTGCTGTCCATGCTGGAATCCGTCATGAAGGATCCCGACTCCACCCGGTTCGTCGCCCAGCTGTGCCGGCTGGCCGACGAGCGGCTCACGTCCGAGGCCGCGCCCCGGCTGCAGGCCCTGGCCGAGCGGCACGGCAAATGGCCGCTGGTCGAGCTCGCCGAGACCCTCCGGTTCCGCCGCGACATGCTCCAGGAGCTGGCGCCGCCCCCCGGGCCGCCCGCCGCACCACAGACCACTTGAGGAGACAGACGATGACCGACGGCACGCGCGAGGCCGACCGCGAGGTCCTGCGCCCGCACGCCGAACAGGAGTACGCGCAGGAGCTCGCCCGGCTGGCGGAGCTGGACGAGCGGCCCCGCCCTCCGGGCTGGAAGCTCTCGCCCTGGGCCGTCACGACGTACCTGCTCGGCGGAGAACTCCCCGACGGGACGGTCGTCACGCCCAAGTACGTCGGTCCCCGGCGGCTGGTCGAGGTGGCCGTCGCGACCCTGGCGACGGACCGCGCCCTGCTCCTGCTCGGCGTCCCGGGCACCGCCAAGACATGGGTGTCGGAGCATCTGGCCGCGGCGATCAGCGGGGACTCCACCCTGCTCGTGCAGGGCACGGCCGGGACCCCGGAGGAGGCGATCCGCTACGGCTGGAACTACGCCCGGCTGCTCGCCGAGGGCCCGTCCGAGCGCGCGCTGGTGCCGGGGCCGCTGATGCGGGCGATGCGGCTGGGCGCGGTGGCGCGCGTCGAGGAGCTCACCCGGATCCCCTCCGACGTGCAGGACGCCCTCATCACGATCCTGTCGGAGAAGACCCTGCCGATCCCCGAGCTCGACACCGAGGTCCAGGCCCGCCGGGGCTTCACCGTGATCGCCACCGCCAACGACCGCGACCGCGGCGTCAACGAGCTGTCCAGCGCGCTGCGCCGCCGCTTCAACACCGTCGTCCTGCCCGTCCCCGCCTCCGCCGAGGACGAGGTCGAGATCGTCTCCCGCCGCGTCGCGCAGCTGGGCCGCGCCCTGGAGCTCCCCGACGCCTCGACGGGCCTGGCCGAGATCCGGCGGGTCGTCACCGTCTTCCGCGAGCTGCGCTCCGGCCTCACCGAGGACGGCCGCACCCGCCTGAAGACCCCCAGCGGCACCCTGAGCACCGCCGAGGCGATCTCCGTCATCACCGGCGGCCTGGCCCTCGCCGCCCATTTCGGCGACGGCTCCCTGCGCCCCGGCGACATCGCCGCGGGCCTCCAGGGCTCCGTCATCTCCGACCCCGTCTCCGACCGCGTCGTCTGGCGGGAGTACCTGGAGACCGTCGTCCGCGACCGTCCCGGCTGGCGCGACTTCTACCAGGCCTGCCGGGACACCGCTCTCTGATCCACTGTTCCGCCGATCCACCCGTCCCCTTCCCCGCCCGCTCACACCCGGAGGTCCGCTTGACCGTCGAGGTCTTCGGCATCCGCCATCACGGCCCCGGTTCGGCCCGCGCCCTGCGCCGGGCCCTGGAGGCCTACCGCCCCGACCTCGTCCTGATCGAGGGACCCCCCGAGGCCGACCCCCTCCTCCCCCTGTCCGCCGACCCCACCATGAGCCCCCCGGTCGCCCTCCTCGCCTACACCCTCGCCGTTCCCCAGCGGGCCGCCTTCTGGCCCTTCGCCTCCTTCAGCCCCGAATGGACCGCCCTCCGGTACGCCCACGCCCACCGCCTGCCCGCCCGCTTCATCGATCTCCCCGCCGCCCACACCCTCGCCGCACCTCCCGAGGACCTTCGGGCGGAAGGCGACGCGGAGCCGAGGCCGGCCGGGCGAGCCGGCACCCGGGGCGCCCCGGACCCGAACACCGCCGACGAAGAAGGCACCGCACGCGCCGCGGAGGCGGCGAGCGGCGAATACGTACGCGCTGACGGCACCGCAGGAGGCGAAAGAGGAACCGCACGCGCCGCAGAAGCGACAAGCGGTGAATATGTACGCGCTGACAGCCCCGCAGGAGGCGAAAGAGGAACCGCACGCGCCGCGGGAAGGACGAGCGGTGGGCGCGTACAGACCGGTGACGCTGCGGAAAGCGGAGGGGGAACCGAACCTGCCGCCGAAGCGGTGACCGGTACGCGTGCGGAGGCCGGTGGCCCCGCGGAGGCGGACGGGCTGGTGGAGAGGGCTCGGCGGGATCCGCTGGGGGTGCTGGCGGAGACGGCGGGCTACGACGACGCGGAGCGGTGGTGGGACGACGTCATCGAGCTGCGCGGGCGGGAGGACGTGTTCGGGGCGGTCGCCGAGGCGATGGGCGTGCTGCGGGAGGGGATGGAGCGGGCCGCCTCCGAACGGGAGGAGCAACGCGAGGCCTGGATGCGGCAGGCGGTGCGCAAGGCCGTCCGGGAGGGGTTCGAGCGGGTCGCGGTGGTGTGCGGGGCCTGGCACGTGCCGGCGTTGAAGGCCGCGGTGCCGGCCGCGCGGGATGTCGCGACGCTGAAGGGGCTGCCCAAGGCCAAGGTGGCGGTGACCTGGGTTCCGTGGACGCACGGGCGGCTGGCGCAGGACTCCGGCTACGGGGCGGGAGTGCGGTCGCCGGGCTGGTACCGGCACCTGTTCCAGGCCGGGGACAGGCCCGTCGAGCGCTGGCTGACCGAGAGCGCGAGGCTGCTCCGCGGGGAGGGGCTGCCGGTCTCGTCGGCCCACGTGATCGAAGCGGTGCGGCTGGCCGAGGCCCTGGCGGCGCTGCGCGGGCGTCCCCTGGCCGGGCTCGACGAGGTCACCGAGGCGACCCTCTCCGTCCTGTGCGAGGGCGCCGAGCCACCGCTGGAGCTGATCCGGCGGCGCATGGTGGTGGGCGAGGAGCTCGGGTCCGTGCCGGACTCCACCCCGATGGTGCCGCTCCAGCAGGACCTGCTCGCCCAGCGGAAACGGCTGCGCATGAAGCCGTCCGCCGACCCGCGGGAGGACTCCTTCGACCTCCGCAAACCCGTCGACCTGGAACGAAGCAGGCTGCTGCACCGCCTGCGCGTCCTGGACGTCGCATGGGGAACGCCCGTCACGGACCGCGCGGGCCGCACCCAGGGGACGTTCAAGGAGACGTGGACCCGCGTCTGGCATCCGGAGTTCGACGTCCGCCTGATCGAGGCGGGCGTGTGGGGCACCACCGTGCGCGACGCCGCGGCCGCGAGGCTCCGGGCCGAGGCGGCCGACGCCCGCGACCTCCCCGAGCTGACGGCCCTGGCGGAACGCGCCCTGCTCGCCGACCTGGACGAGGCGCTGCCCGCCGTGATGGGCGCGCTCTCCGCCCACGCCACCGCGGACGACGACGCCGTCCGGCTCATGGCCGCGCTTCCCCCGCTGGTGCGGGCGCTGCGTTACGGCGACGTCCGCGGCACCCCGACCGGCCCGCTGCGCACCGTCGTGGACGGCCTGGTCATCCGTATCTGCCTGGGCCTCCCCCGGGCCGCGGCGTCCCTGGACGACGGCGCGGCCCGCGACCTGCTCCAGCGACTCGACACCGTCCACGAGACCCTCGCCCTCCTCGACGAGCCGCCCCACACCGCCCGCTGGCTCGACGCCCTGACCTCCCTGGCGGACTCCCCTTCCCTGCACGGCCTGCTGGAGGGCCGCCTCACCCGCGTGCTCCACGACGCCGGCCGGCTGGCCGACCTGCCCGCCCGCATGTCCCGCGCCGTCTCCCCCGGCACCCCGCCCGCCCGCACCGCCGCCTGGCTCGAGGGCCTCCTCTCCGACGGCGCCCTCCTCCTCATCCACGACACCGCCCTGCTCACCCTCCTCGACTCCTGGCTCACCGCCCTGCCCCCCGACGCCTTCACCGCCGTCCTCCCCCTTCTCCGCCGCACCTTCGGCTCCCACACCCCGCCCGAACGCCGCACCCTGGCCGCCCGCCTCCACAACCTGACCGCCCCCGCCCCCCTCCCCGCCGAGGACCTGGACCTCGCCCGAGCCGCCCCCGCCGTCACCACCGTCCTCTCCTTCCTCCCCACCCGCCCCTGACCACGCCCTGCGCCCGCCCGAGGAGACCCGTGATCGAACACACCCCGACCACCGCACCCGAAGCCGAAGCCACATCGAAGAACACCCGGCGGTTCATCGCCCGCTGCGTCCACTTCCGTCACGCACTGCGCCCGGACACCAGAACCGACTCCAGGGAGGCCCTGTGAACGAGCCGGTCTCCACCACCACACGCAGAGAAGACGACGAAGCCACGTCGAAGAGCACCCGGCGGTTCATCGCCCGCTGCGTCCACTTCCGTCACGCGCTGCGTCCGGGTACGGGAACGGGTCGCGAGGAGGGGCTGTGACGGAGGAGACGGCGAGCGCCGTGAGCGGGGCGGAGTCCGAGAGGGCTCGGCGGTGGCGGATGGTCCTGGGGGAGGACGCCGGGGTCGAAACGGCGCTGGGGAAGGCGGACGGGCGGATGGACTCGGCGTTGGAGGCGCTGTACGGAGGGAGGGCGGGGAAGCGGCGTGGCGGGTTGCAGGGGTCGGCGCCGCAGGTGGCGCGGTGGCTGGGCGACATCAGGGAGTACTTTCCGGCCCCGGTGGTGCGGGTGCTGCAGCAGGACGCCATCGAGCGGCTGGACCTGGGGCGGCTGCTGCTGGAGCCGGAGATGCTCGAGGCGGTCGAGCCCGACGTGCACCTGGTGGGGACGCTGCTGTCGTTGAACTCCGTGATGCCGGAACGGGCCCGGGAGACGGCTCGGCAGGTGGTGCGCCAGGTCGTGCGGGAACTCGAGGAGCGGCTGGAGCAGAGGCTCCGGTCGGCGGTGCTGGGGGCGCTGGAACGGTCGGCCCGGGTGACGCGGCCCCGGCGGCAGGGGGACGTCGACTGGCGGCGGACGGTGCACGCCAACCTCCGGAACTACCTGCCCGAGCAGCGCACCATCGTCCCCGAGAAGCTGGTGGGGTTCGGGCGGCGGAGGCAGGGCGCGCAGCGGGACGTGATCCTGTGCGTGGACCAGAGCGGTTCCATGGCGGCGTCCGTGGTGTACGCGGGGGTCTTCAGCGCGGCTCTCGCCTCGATGCCGGCGCTGCGAACGTCGCTCGTCGCCTTCGACACCGCCGTGGCCGACCTGACGGACCGGCTCCACGACCCCGTCGAGGTGCTGTTCGGAACGCAACTGGGCGGCGGCACCGACATCAACCGCGCCCTCGCCTACTGCCAGCGGCTCGTCTCCCGCCCGTCCGAGACCATCGTCGTCCTGATCAGCGACCTCTACGAGGGCGGCCCGCGCGAGGAGATGCTGCGCCGGGCCGCCGCCCTCACCCGCGCCGGAACCCAGGTGATCGCCCTCCTCGCCCTCTCCGACGACGGCGCCCCCGCCCACGACCACGAGAACGCCGCCGCCCTAGCGGCCCTCGGCGTCCCCGCCTTCGCCTGCACCCCCGACCGCTTCCCCGACCTCATGGCCGCCGCCATAGAACGCCGCGACCTCGCCCCCTTCGCCTCCTGACCCGCTCCGACCGCGCCCGCGCCTCTTCAAGGCGTCCCGGGCCCCCGTCTGAACGCCGCCCCGGCCTTCGCGATCATTCGGGCTCTCCCGTGGAGAGCCGCGCACGGGGCGGGTGGGTCATGGCCGAGGAGAAAGGTGTGGTGCCGGGATGCCGGGTCGGGGCTGAGAGGCGGGTTCTCCTTCGTAGGATGGGGGTACGCGGGTACGGGGCTTCGCCCGGTCACGCCTGGCACTTCTGAACGGGATGGACGCTCCATGCGCAGCAAGGCCGAACTGGAGGACGCGATCCGGTCGGGGGGACGGGCCGTTCTCATCGTCAACGCCCGGTCCCGCCGGGGGCGGCACCGCTATGTGGAGGCCCTGCGGCTGCTGATCAAGGCGGGCGTCGGGTTCGTGCAGCTCCACCCGGTGCACGACCCGGAGCGGCTCCCGGAGGTCTTCGAGCGGGCCCTCGAGCTGAAGCCCGACCTCATCGTGGTCGGCGGCGGCGACGGCACGCTCAAGGAGGCCGTCCGGCATCTGGCCTACCAGGACGTGGCGCTGGGGCTGCTGCCGCTGGGCACCACGAACAACTTCGCGCGCGGGCTGTGGCTGCCGCTGGACCTCAAGGGCGCCGTCGAGGTGATCCGCTCCGGCAAGGTCGCGGACGTCGACCTCGGGGAGTTCGACCCCAGGACCGGCGAGCCGGTGGAGACGTTCGCCAACATGGTCAGCCTCGGCCTGTCCGTCCAGGTCGCGGGCTCCGTTCCGCACCTGCTCAAGCGGTATCTCGGCCGCCTGTCCTACCTGCTGACCGCGCTGTGGAAGCTCCCCCGCCACCACGCCTTCAAGGCCTCCCTCACCATCGGCGGCAAGGAGCAGGAGGTGGTCACCCACCAGCTCAACATCGCCAACGGCAGCCACCACAGCGGGCGGGTCATCGCCAAGGACGCCAGCCCGGACGACCGGCTGCTGGCCGTCTACCAGCTCGGCGACGACGCGCGGCTCCAGCTGATGTCGGCCACGGCCCGGCACGCCGCGACCGGGCGCTTCCGCACCCTGGCGGAGCCCTCCTTCCTCACCACCAACGCCGTCGAGGTCGTCACCGACCCGCCCATGGCGGTGGACGTCGACGGCGAGCTCCGCGCCCGCACCCCCGTCAGCGTCCGCCTCCTCCCGAACGCCCTGCGCGTCCTGGTCCCCCGCGAGTTCCCCGACACCTGAGCCGGACGTCCCGGCGTCCGCGGGCCCCGTCCGGCGGTTCTCGTGGGGTGGTGGCTCTGGACGGTTCGTGAGGGGCGTCACAGTATGGGTAAGTGGATACTTTTCGGGTTGCCATCGTCGGGGCCGGGTTCGGCGGGATCGGGCTGGCCGTCCTGCTGAAGCGGGCGGGGATCAGCCATGTGCTGCTGGACAAGGGCGCGGAGGTCGGCGGCACATGGCGGGACAACACCTATCCGGGAGCGGCCTGTGATGTGCCGTCCCACCTGTACTCGTTCTCGTTCGAGCGATGGACGGGCTGGACCCGGCGGTTCGCCGAGCAGCCGGAGATCCTCGACTACCTGCGGCACTGCGTGGACGAGTACGGTCTCGAGCCCCGGCTGGACACCGAGGTCCGCTCCGCGGTCTTCGAGGACGGGCGCTGGCTGCTCGACACCTCCTCAGGGCCCGTCGCCGCCGAGGTGCTCGTCTCGGCCTGCGGGCAGCTCAACCGGCCGGCCGTCCCCGACCTGCCGGGGCTGGAGGGCTTCGAGGGCAAGGTGTTCCACTCCGCCCGCTGGGACCACGAGCACGACGTCACCGGCCGGAAGGTCGCCGTCGTCGGCACGGGGGCCAGCGCCATCCAGTTCGTTCCGCACCTGGCCGCGAAGGCCGCCCGGCTGGACGTGTACCAGCGTTCGGCCACCTGGATCATCCCCAAGCCCGACCGCCTCTACGGCCCCCTGGCCAGGCGCGTCTACTCCGCGCTCCCCCTCCTCCAGGACCTGGACCGGCTGCGGACCTACCTGCTGCTCGAATCCCGCGCCTTCGGGTTCGTCCGCCATCCGGCCCTCCTCAAGCCGATCGAGCACTCCTACCGCAGGCGCCTGCGCAAGGAGGTCGCCGACCCGGAGCTGCGCCGCAAGCTGCTCCCCGACCACCCCCTCGGCTGCAAACGCGTCCTGATCTCCGACGACTACCTGCCGGCCCTGCAACGGCCGAACGTCGACCTCGTCACCGATCCCATCAGGGAGGTACGACGGAACGGCGTGGTCACCGGCGACGGCGCCTTCCGCGAGGCCGACACCATCGTCCTGGGCACGGGTTTCCGCTCGACGGAGTTCCTCGCGCCCATGCGCGTCACCGGCCGGGACGGGCTCACCCTCGACAAGGCGTGGGCCGACGGCGCCGAGGCCCATCTCGGCATGACCGTCCACGGCTTCCCGAACCTGTACCTGCTCTACGGACCGAACACGAATCTCGGCCACAGCAGCATCGTCTACATGCTGGAGAGCCAGTTCCGCTACATCCTCGGCTGCCTGCAAATCGACGGCGTCCTGGAAGTGCGGAAGGAGACGCAGAACGCCTTCAACAAGAACCTCCAAGAACGTATGCGCAGAACCGTCTGGGACGCCGGATGCAGGAGCTGGTACCAGACGGAGGACGGCAAGCACGTCAACAACTGGCCGAGCTTCACTTTTGCGTACCGCAGAGCCACCCGCCGCCCGGACCCGCGGGATTTCTCCGTAGGGTAGGCCTATGCCAACCGCACTCATCACCGGGGCGACGGCGGGCATCGGTGCCGCTTTCGCCCGCCGTCTCGCCAAGGACGGGCTCGATCTGGTCCTCGTCGCCCGCAACTCCGAGAAACTCGCCGAGACAGCCGACCGCCTGCGCGGCGACTACGGCGTGACCGTCGAGGTCATGCAGGCCGACCTCGCCGACGACCAGGGCATCAGCAGGGCGGAGGACAGGCTCCGCCAGGGTGTCGACCTGCTGGTGAACAACGCCGGTTTCGGGCACCAGGGAACCTTCCTCGACGTCCCCGTCGAGGAGGAGCTGCGCATGCTGAAGGTGCATTGCGAGGCCGTCCTTCGCCTGACGTACGCCGCGCTTCCCGGCATGCGCAACCGCCGTAAGGGCGGCATCGTCAACGTCGCCTCCGTGGCCGCGTTCTTCTCCCGGGGCACTTACGGCGCGTCCAAGGCGTGGGTCGTCAGCTTCAGCCAGGCCGTCGCCCAGGACGTGAAGGACCCGAACGTCAAGGTGATGGCGCTGTGCCCCGGCTTCGTGCACACGGAGTTCCACGAGCGCGCGAAGATGGACGTCTCCGGCATCCCCGAGGCGCTGTGGCTGGACGCCGACGACGTGGTCGGCTCCGCCCTCAAGGACCTGAAGAAGGGCGTTCAGGTCTCGGTTCCCGGCCCCCAGTACAAGACGATCGTCGGGCTGGGCAAGTTCGTTCCCCGCAATCTCGCCGGAATCCTCTCCTCCAAGACCGGAAGACGGTACGACTGAGCGCCATGCGCATCATCACCCCCCTCATCGCTCTCCTCGCCCTGCCCGTGGTGCTCTCCGGCGCTCCGGCGTCCGCCGTCGTCGGCGGCACCGCGGTCAAGGCGACCGCCTATCCCTGGATGGGCGCTCTGCACTCCTCCGCCGCCTTCCTCCGGCCCGGCGGCCAGCACTGCGGCGGTGTCCTGGTGCGCGCCGACAAGGTCCTGACGACCGCGCGCTGCGCCCGCCAGTTCAAGTACGCCCCGGACCAGCTCAAGGTGACGTTCGGCCGCACGAACCTCAAGAAGAAGAACGGCACGACCTACCAGGTCAAGAAGATCTGGGTCCATCCCGGTCACCGGCTGGGGGATCTCGACGGCCTGGAGGTCCCGCGCAACGATCTCGCGGTCCTGACGCTCGCCCGGAAGGCCAAGAAGATCAAGCCGGTCAAGGTCGGCGAGGTCACCGGAAGCACGGGGTTCGTCCTCGGCTGGGGTTCGGTCAACGAGGCCGACACGGCGAACGCCGTCCTGCGCAAGGCCTCCGTGCCCCTGGTCGGCGAGGCCGAGTGCCGGGCCGCCTACGGGGGCGTCCTGAATTCCGGCATGGTCTGCGCG
Organism: Actinocorallia aurantiaca; assembly: GCF_039533685.1. Classification (NCBI taxonomy): domain Bacteria; kingdom Bacillati; phylum Actinomycetota; class Actinomycetes; order Streptosporangiales; family Thermomonosporaceae; genus Actinocorallia; species Actinocorallia aurantiaca. Next base: position 248,977 of record NZ_BAAATZ010000012.1, read on the forward strand.
GGCTCCACGAGGGCCGCTGCCTGCCGGTTCGACGACGGAGGGCCGCTGGTCGTCCGGGTGAAGAGGAAGGTCCGGTTCGGCGGCCAGACCGAGATCCGGCTGGAGAACCGGGTCGTGGGCCTGGCGTCCTGGGCCGACGGGTGCGCCGAGCCCGGCCGTCCGGGGGTCTACACCGAGCTCTCCGCCTTCCGGGGAGTCCTCGAGAAGCGGCTTTGATCCCCAGGTCGGTAGAATCCATGGCGTGTCCGAGCCGAAGTTCGAAGTCCAGATGCTGCACGACCGGGTGATGATCAAGCCGGAGAAGGAAGCCGAGCGAACCAGCAGCAGCGGCATCGTCATCCCCGCGACCTCCGACACCTCCAACCAGCTGGCCTGGGGCGAGGTATGCGGCGCCGGTCACCACGTGCGGACGGTCAAGCCCGGCGACCGCGTCCTCTACCACCCCGACGACCAGTTCGAGGTGGAACTGCAGGGCGCCACCTACCTGGTGATGCGCGAACGTGATCTTCACGCGATCGCCAACGAGCGCCCGGAGCACGGCACCGGCCTCTACCTCTGACGTCTTCACCCCAGCAGGTCCTTCCGAGCAAGCCGAAGGGGCCGGACGCGCGCGTCCGGCCCCTTCGCCGCACTCAGGCCGGGCGCGGGATGGACTTGTGCTCGAGGTAGGCCTCCAGGCCCTCGGGGCCGAGCTCGCGGCCGAGGCCGGAGTTCTTGTAGCCGCCGAACGGGGTGTTGGGGTCCATGCCGTAGAGGTTGACGCCGCAGCTGCCGGTGCGGACGCGGCGGGCGACCTCGATGCCGTGGTCGACGTCCGCGGTCCACACCGAGCCGCCCAGGCCGAACTCGCTGTCGTTGGCGATGCGGACGGCGTCGTCCTCGTCGTCGTAGGGGATCAGGGACAGGACCGGGCCGAAGATCTCCTCGCGGGCGATGCGCATGTCGTTGGTGACGTTGCCGAAGACGGTGGGGGCGACGTACCAGCCGCGGTCATACGGCCGGTCGAGGCCGCCGACGAGCAGCTTGGCGCCCTCCTCCTGGCCGATGCGGATGTAGCCCTCCACCCGCTCCTGCTGGCGCTTGGCGACCAGGGGGCCGATCTCGGTGCCGAAGTCGGCGGGGTCGCCCACGGCCAGGCCGCCGACCATGGCGGCCAGCGCCTCGGCGACCTCGTCGTAGCGGCTGCGGGGGGCCAGGATGCGGGTCTGCGCGGCGCAGGCCTGGCCGTTGTTCATCAGCGAGGCGAGCTTGAAGCCCTCGACGGTGGTGGCGAGGTCGGCGTCCTCCAGGATGATCGCCGCGGACTTGCCGCCCAGTTCCAGGGTGCAGCGCTTGAGCTGGCGGCCGCACACCTCGCCGATCTTGCGTCCGGCGTCGGTGGAGCCGGTGAAGGCGACCTTGTCGACGCCGGGGTGGGCCACCAGGTGGGCGCCGGCCTCGCGTCCGGCGGGCACGAAGTTGACCACGCCGTCGGGGAAGCCGGCCTCCTTGACCCACTCGGCGAGCAGGTAGGCGTCCAGCGGGGTCTCCGGGGAGGGCTTGGCCACCACCGTGCAGCCGGCCAGCAGCGCGGGGGCCAGCTTCATGATCAGCGTGAACTGGGGGACGTTCCAGGGGTAGATGGCGGCCACGACGCCGACGGGCTCCCGGACGACGGTCACCGGGCCCTGCATGCCGGGACGCTCGTCCTCCCAGGTGTAGGTGGCGGCCAGGTCGACGTAGTACTGGAGCGTCATCTGCGGGATCGTCGCCTGCGCGAAGATCGAGAACAGGGCGGGCGTGCCGACCTCCGCCACCACCAGGTCGGACATCGCCTGGGCGTTGGCCGCGTAGATCGCCGACAGGCGGCCCATCACCTCGGCCCGCTCGGCCGGGGTCATCCGGGGCCAGGGCCCGTGGTCGAAGGCCTGCCGCGCGGCGGCCACCGCCCTGTCGATATCGGCGTCGGTGCCCTCGGGCACCCGGCCGATGACTTCTTCGGTGTGCGGGGAGACGACGTCGATCGTGCCCGTGCCCGCGGGCTCGACCCAGTCTCCGCCGATGAAGAAGCGGGTGTACTCGTGCAAGGGGTTCCTCCAACCAGGGGTGGACTTCCGGAGGGCGCGGCCGCAATGGATCTTCGGCCCGCATCTCGCGTATGCCCCGATTCTCCACAAGCCCGACGTCATTGTCGATACTTGAGCCTAGACTCCAGTCTCATCCCAGCAGGTGCAGGTTGGGCTCCCTCGCCCGTTCCGCCAGCGCGGAGAGCTCGACGACCTCCACCCCCGAGGCCTCCAGCAGCTCCACGCCGTCCCCCTCGACGAACAGGGCCGGCTCGCGCCAGGCGAAGACCACCCGGCCGACCCCCCGGTCCATGATCAGCTCCGCGCAGGGCTTCGGCCGGGACAGCCGGCGCGCGCACGGCTCCAGCGAGCTGTAGACCGTCGCGCCGGTGAGGTCGCGCCCGGCCAGCTTGGCCAGGGCGGACTCCTCGGCGTGGACCTTCTCGTCCGTCTCGCGCGAGTACCCCCGCGCCAGCTCGACGCCCCCTGCGTCCACCACCACCGCACCGACGGAGAAGGCCGTCTCCGACGGCGGGCACTCCCTCGCCAGGTCGCAGGCGAGGGCCAACCAGCCCAGGTCGTCGTCAGTCATGGGGTCCCATCGTGTAACGCAGCAGGGCGACCTCGCCGATCTTGCGGACCTCGGCCAGCCGCATCGGGTGCTTCGGGGTCTGGGGGAACACGCTCGGGTAGGTGAAGCGGGGCGCGCCCGGGTCGCCGATGAGGAACGGGGCGACCACCAGGTGCAGCTCGTCCACCAGCCCGGCGGAGAGGAAACCGGTGTGCACCGTGCCGCCGCCCTCGACCATGAGCCGGCGGATCCCGCGCGCGGCCAGGTCCGCCAGCAGGACGGGCAGCTCGACGCGCGACCCCATGTCGATCACGGTCGCGGCGGCGCCGAGTTCGGCGGCCAGCGCCTCGGCGGTCTCCTCGCCCGCGTAGACGAGCTTGGGCGACGCCCCGGTGGTGAAGAAGCGGGAGTCCGGGTCCAGGACGCCGCCGCCGGTCACGGTGACCTTGACGAGGTCCTCGGGCAGGCCGCGGGAGATCCGGTCCATCCGCCGGGCCCGCGACTTGATCAGCAGCGACGGGTCGTCCCTGCGGATGGTGTTGGCCCCGACCATGATCGCGTCCATCGTGGCCCGGACGGCGTCCACCCGGTCCAGATCCGCCGCGTTCGAGAGCGTCAGCCGCTCCTCGGTCAGGTCGTCGATGTACCCGTCCACCGACATGGCGCAGCTGAGAAGCACATAAGGGCGATCACTCACCGTGCCAGCGTACGTCCCCGCGCGCACGGCGGCTCGCGAAGGGGGCTGGTGCGCTTGCGCTTGTCCGGCCGTACGTCCCCGCGCGCGGCGGCTCGGATGCCTCCCGGCCCTTCGTCAGGGGAAGAACCTGGCCAGTTCGACCCGGGAGCGCACGCCCAGCCTGGCGAACACGTTGCGCAGGTGGTGCTCGACGGTGCGGGGGCTGAGCGTCAGGCGGGCGGCGATCTCGCGGTTGGTGGCTCCTTCCGCGACCAGGCGCGCGATCTGCTCCTGCTGGGCGGTCAGCCCGGCGACGGGTTCGGCGCCCTGCGGACCCGCGCTGCTCTCCCCCGCGGCGCGGAGCTCGGCGCGGGCGCGTCCGGCCCATCCCGGCGCCTCGTAGTACCGGAAGGTGTGCAGGGCCTGGCGCAGGTGGATCCGGGCGTCGCTGGGGCGTCTCGCCCTTCTCAGCCAGGCTCCGTACAGAAGCTGGGTGCGGGCCAGCTCGAACGGGGAGCCGCCCAGGCGGTGCAGCGCGAGGGCAGCGGTGAAGTGCTCTTCCGCGCCCTTGTCGTCCTTGCCCGACAGCAGCGCGTAGCAGCGTTGGGCCAGGGCCATCCGGGCGGGGTTGGCGGTGCTCTGGGCCCAGCGGTCGAACAGGTACAGCGCTCCGGAAGCGGCCTCGTGCCGTCCCGACTGCACCGCGGCCTCGGCGTACAGCGGCGTCGTCAGCACGCGTACGACCGGATGCACTGTCATGACCTCCAGACGGGCCGCGGCTTCAGCGGGACGGTCCTCGAGCAGGTCGAGTGCGGCCCGGGCCCAGGAGATGAACGCCTCGGAACGGCTGAGTCCTCTCACGGACGCCGTCTGGATCGCCTGGGCGGCGTGGCGTTCGCAGCTCTCCCTGTCCCCGTGCAGGGCCGCGAGGAGAGCGAGCAGGGACAGGTGGTCGGCCGCGACGTTGCCCTGGCCCATCGCTCTCGCCAGAGCGAGGCCTTCCGTGGAGCAGGCCGTCGCCTCGGCGAAACGCCCGCGCCAGACATCGGCCTGCGCGAGCAGGTGGAGTGCCGCGGGACGCAGGGTGGAGTATCCGCCGTGTGCTGCGCGTACCGCGCGGCCTGCGAGTTCGTGCGCGGCGGTGTCGTCGCCCAGCAGGACGGCGGCCGTGGTCGCCCAGATGTGGTCGAGACAGCTCACGGGCAAGGTGAGCAGCTTGCGCAGCGGAGTGGTGAAGTCCCCGTTGGCGAAGGCCGCGGACGTCCCCTCGAAGTGCAGGGCGAGGAGTTCCGGCCCGGGTACGTCCTTCGCCTGGGCCGCCAGCTCCAGGTAGGCAATCATGTCTCCGGCCAGGAAGGCCGCCTCTCCCGCGCGGACCAGGGCATCCAGCCTGCCTTCCGGAGGAAGAAGGTCGGCGGCGGTCTGGAAGAGGACGCGGGAACGTCCGGGCAGGCCGTCGAACAGCTCGATCTCCCCCAAGAGGAGTTCGGCTTCGCCCGGAGGGACTCCGGGGTCGGCCTGTGCGCGGCGGATCAGGTTGCGCGCCCGCGCGGGATCGCCGGAACGCCAGAACGCTCCGGCCGCGCCAAGCAGGTCGTCCGGGTCTCCGGAGAGTTCCGCGGCGCGCATCCACAGACGGGCGGCCTCCGTGGGTTCGGCGTTCAGGGCCGCGGCCCGGAGACCTGTGGCGTCGCCGAGACGGCTGGTGACGGCCGCACGGTGCCAGACGCGGCGGGCGCGCTGGTCCGGGCGGTCGAGTACGCCGGCCAGCAGACGATGCGCGGTCTGTCTTTCGCCGAGTGGGGCGTCCGCGTACAGGACGCTGCGGATGAGGCGGCCGGGGACCGTGACGTGGTCTCCTTCGACGGCGATCAGTCCCAGAGCACGGGCGGGTTCCAACTCCGCGAGGTCCAGCCCGGCGGAGGCCGCAGCACGGGCGAGCGTGACGGTGTCCAGATGGTCGTCCACCACGGCCATCAGGAGCAGGAGGCGCGCGCTCTCCGACAGCCGGAAGAAACGCCGGCGGTAGACGGCGCGCAGTTCGCTGCTCGCCGGGAGTGTCTCCGGGGGCGGTTCCGTGCCGGAGAGTTGCCCCGGAGTGAGGGAGCGTCCCAGTTCCAGAAGGGCACGGGGGTTGCCTCCGGACAGGTCCACCAGGATCGATTCCAGTTCCTCGGGGATGTCCTCGGCGCACTCGCGCAGCACCAGACGGCTCGTCTCGTCGCCCAAGGGCGGCAGCGAGAGAGCCGGGATGGAGGCGAGGCGGTCTCGTTCGGGAATCAGGATGTGCTCGTTGTGCGCGGCGAACAGCATGAGGATCGGTTCGTCGGCCACCCTGCGCGCGGTGTAGGCGAGCGCGTCCAGGGACTCCCGGTCGAGCCAGTGCGCGTCGTCCACGACGCACAGCAGCGGGCGTTCCTCGGCCATCTCCGCCAGAGAGCAGCGCACATCGCGCGGATCGTCCGGCATGTCGGGCAGGATGCGGCCGAGGCCCGCCCGGTTCAGTTTCGCCTCGGCGCGGATGCCGGGAAGGCTGAGCACCCGGAAGTCGGGGGCGGCCCGGCGCGCCGCCCAGCGCAGAAGGGTGCTGCGTCCGAGCCCGGGCCCGCTCCGGACGGCCAGCGCGCCGCCATGACCGGTCCGGGCCTTGACGACCAATTCGTCCAGCAGACCCAGTTCCCGATCACGCCCATGGACGGCCATCGCGCGCACCTCCCGGAGCCGGCGCTCACTACAACACGCGCCGCACCCACGATCCAGGGCCCCGGAACGGCACGATGCCCCCACACATTCCGGAAAGACGCGACTGTGCCGCCGCACAACTCCCGCGCGGCGTTCTGACGGAAGAGTCGTACCGATCCGATGTCGTTGGTGCGCCGGTGGCGCCGAGGCCCGCAAATTGTCAGTGGGTAACGCTTAGGCTCTTGAGCGTCATGAGACTTCTGCACACCTCCGACTGGCACCTGGGCCGCTCCTTCCACCGGGAGGACCTCCTCGGGGCGCAGGCCGCGTTCGCCGACCACCTGCTCGAGACCGTCCGGGACGAGCGCGTCGGCTGCGTCCTGGTCTCCGGCGACGTCTACGACCGGGCGATCCCGCCGGTCGACGCCGTCCGCCTCTACGACGAGACGCTGCGGCGGCTCGCCGCCGTCACCCGGGTGGTGGTCATCTCCGGCAACCACGACTCCGCGGTGCGGCTCGGCGTGGGGTCCGGGCTGCTCGACTCCGCCGGGGTGCACGTGCGCACCTCTCCCGAGTCGGTGGGCCGGCCGGTGGTGCTGGACGACGTCGCCGTCTATCCGATCCCCTACCTGGAACCGGACTTCGTGCGCTCCTCCTGGGAGCTGGCGGAGCGTTCGCACGCGGCGGCGCTCACCGAGGCGATGCGCCGGATCTCCGAGGACGCCGCGCCCGGGGCCCGCGTCGTGCTGGCGCACGCGTTCGTGACGTCCGGGAACGTCGAGCCGGTGGTCAGCGAGAGCGAGCGCGACATCGGTGTCGGCGGGGTGCAGATGGTCCCGGCGAGCGTGTTCGACGGCGTCGCCTACACGGCGCTGGGGCATCTGCACGGGCGGCAGACGCTGCGCGAGGGCGTGCGCTACTCGGGTTCGCCGATCGCCTACTCCTTCTCCGAGGAGCGTCACAAGAAGGGCTCGTGGCTGGTCGACGTCGACGCGGGAGGACTGCGGGAGGCCTCGTTCGTCGAGGCGCCGGTGCCCCGGCCGATCGCGCAGCTGCGCGGCACGCTGGAGGAACTGCTGTCCGATCCGCGGCATGACTCCTGCACCGGGCACTGGCTGAAGGTGACGCTGACGGACGTCAAACGCCCTTCGGGCGCGATGGAGCGGCTGAAGGCGCGGTTCCCGCACACGCTGGTGCTCGGGTTCGAGCCCTCCGCCTCGGTGGAGGGCGAACGCACCTGGGCCGAGAGGGTCAAGGAGCGCTCCGGCGTCGAGCTGGCCTGCGACTTCCTGGACGAGGTCGGCGGCGAGGAGGCCCTGCCCGAAGAACGCGCCCTTCTGGAGGACGCGTTCACGCACTGCCGCCAGGAGGAACGCGCCCGGGTTCCGGCCCCGCGTCCCGGGGAGAGGGGAACGTCCCGATGAGACTGCTCCAGCTGAAGGTCACCGCGTTCGGCCCGTTCTCCGGCACGGAAACGATCGACTTCCGGGCGCTCGGCGAGGCGGGCCTGTTCCTCATCAACGGCCCGACGGGCGCGGGCAAGACGAGCGTGCTCGACGCGGTGTGCTTCGCGCTGTACGGCCAGGTGCCCGGGGCGCGCAACGCGGTGAAGCTCCTGCGCAGCGACCACGCCGCCCCCGGCGCCGCGCCCGAGGTGGTGCTGGAGGCCGGCATCCGGGGCCGCCGCTTCCGCTTCACCCGCTCCCCCGCCTGGGAGCGGCCCAAGCTCCGCGGCTCCGGGACCCGCGTGGAGCAGTCGAAGGTCCTCATCCAGGAGTGGGCGGACGGCGAGTGGATCGGCCACACCAACCGCCTGGACGAGGCGGGCGACCTCGTCCAGCGCCTGCTGGGGATGACGGCCCCCCAGTTCAACCAGGTCGCCATGCTTCCCCAGGGCGAGTTCGCGGCATTCCTGCGCGCCGGAGCCGAGGACCGCCGCAAGGTGCTGGAGAAGCTCTTCGCCACCGAGATCTACGCCGCCGTCGAGAAGTGGCTCGCCGACGAGCGCGCCCGGACCAACCGCGAGGCCGAGGCGCTCCACACCGCGGCCCTGGCGACCGCCGACCGCGTCGCCGAGATCGCCGCCGCCTCCCGTCCCGACGAGGCGCTCCTGGGCTGGGCGACCGAGCTCACCGCCCACCACCACGACCTCCTGACGGTGACGTCCGGCATGCTCGCCGCCTCCCAGGAGAATCTGGACGCCGCTCGCCGCCGCCTCGACGAGGGCCGCGAGCTGGCCGACCGCAAGGCGCGCCACGCCCACGCCGTCCAGCGCCGGGACGCCCTCACCGCCCGCGCCGGCGAACGCACGTCCTGGGCCGAGAGCCTGGGCCTGGCCGACTGCGCCGCCCGGGTCCTCCCTTACGCGCAGGCCGTCACGGCCCGCCGCGACGCTTTCTCCCGGGCCTCCGCCCGCGCCGCCGACCTGCGCCGCCGCCTGCCCTCGCTGATCCCGCCCTCCTGCGTCTGCCCCCCTTCCGGCGAGGCGGGCGGGGTGACGGCCCGCAACTCCACGCCCATCGCCGGCCCCGGCGTCCCGGACGGCCGATCCTCAGAAGGGAACGCTGCTCCACGCGACGCTTCCGAGGGCTTCCCCCATGAGGCGAACCGGGTGGCCGGAGAAGGGTCCGCGCTCTCCGGAGGCCCCCGGGCCTCGGACGGCCGCCTCTTCGAGGAGGGCGGCCCGCTTCGGGACGGGCGGGGGCACTCATGCCCGCCGCTGTCCGCGGACTCGCCGGTGGAGGCGCTCGGACATGCGGAACGCGTGTGGCGGGCGGAGCTGGCGCGGCTGGAGGCCCTGCGAGGGCAGGAGGTCCGGCACCACGAGGTGCTGCGGGAACTGATCGACCACCGCGAACGGGAGCTGCACTGGACGGGTGAGGAGGAGCGGCTGCGGGCGCGTCTGGAAGAGCTGCCCGGCCAGGTCGAGGAGCGGCGGACATCGCTGCAGGAGGCGCGAATCCAGGCGGCCGGGGCCGAGGCCGCGGCCAAGGCCGTCGACGACGCGGCGCAGGCCGTGGAGGACGCGCGGCTGCGCGACCGGGTGAAAGGGCGGCTGGCCGCGGCGGAGGAGGAGTTCCGCCATGCCGTCGACCTGGCCCAGCGGACCCGCGACCGGGTACAGGAGCTGCGGGAGCTGCGGCTGACCCGGATGGCCGCGGCGCTGGCGGCCGACCTCGTGCCCGGGCTGCCGTGCAAGGTCTGCGGTTCGGCTGAGCATCCGGAGCCCGCCCTCGGCTCGGCCGAGGTGCCCTCCCGGGACGAGGAGGCACGGGCCGCGCGGGAGGACGAGGCGGCCCAGCGGCGCCGGGAGGAGCTGACCGGGCAGGTGGAGAGCCTGCGCGCAGAACGGGACATGCTGCTGGAACGCGCCGGGCTGCCCGTCGAGGCCCTCGCCGAGGCGCTGGAGGAGGCCAGGGCGGAATTCACCGCGCGCCAGGCCGCCGCCGTCCGCGCCGAGGACCTCGCACCCCGGCTGAAGGCCGTCGAGGCCGAGCTGGACACCGTCCAGCGGACCCACGCGGACGCGGGCCGCCGACTCGCCGAGACTCGGGCGTCCCTCACCGCGCTGGACGGCGAAGAGGCCAGGCTGCGCGTCGAGCTGGACGCCGCCCGGGGCGGGGACGCCTCCCTCCTGGCCCGCTCCGCCAGGCTGGGCGGCGAAGCCGACCTGCTCACCCGCGCCATCGAAGCGGACGGCCACGTCGCCGCGGCCCGCTCGGAGTCGGAAGCCGCCGAACGCGCGCTGGTCGAGGCGTGGACGGCCGAGGGCTTCGCCTCCGCCGACGAGGCCGCGCGGGCGCTCCTCGCCCCCGACGTCCGGGCCCGCCTGGAATCCCGGGCCAGGGAGTACGACGCGGAGGAGGCCGCGGTGGGCGACCTCCTGTCCTCCCCCGACCTCACCGCCGCCGTGGCGGCGCCCGCCCCCGACCCGGCCTCCCTGGAGGCCGCCGCGCGGCGGGCCGAGCTCTCCCACACCGCCCTGGTCTCCGCCCGCGACCGCGCCGCCCAGCGCCACACCCGCCTGACGGAGCTGCACTCCGAGCTGCGCGCGCGGCTCCGCGAGTGGGAGCCCGCCGCCCGCGCCCACGCCCTGACCGCCCGCCTGGCCAACCTCGTCAACGGCCAGCCCCCCAACACCCTCCACATGCGCCTGTCGGCCTACGTCCTGGCCGCCCGCCTGGAGCAGGTCGTCGCCGCCGCCAACGAACGCCTCACCACCATGTCCGCGGGCCGCTACCTCCTGAAGCACACCATCGACAAGTCCGCGGGCGACACCAAGCGCGCCAGCGGCGGCCTGGGCCTGCGCGTCATCGACGGCTGGACCGGCCAGGAACGCGACCCCGCCACCCTGTCGGGCGGCGAGTCCTTCATCACCTCCCTCAGCCTCGCCCTGGGCCTGGCCGACGTCGTCACCACCGAGGCCGGGGGCACTGAGATCGCCACCCTCTTCGTCGACGAGGGCTTCGGCACCCTTGACGAGGACACCCTCGACGAGGTCATGACCGTCCTGGACTCCCTCCGGGACGGCGGCCGCGCCGTGGGCGTCGTCAGCCACGTCGCCGAACTCCGCACCCGCATCCCCGCCCAACTCCGGCTCCGCAAGTCCCGTACCGGCTCCACTCTCGAAGTCGTCGTCTGACCTTCGGGGCATTCCCCGAACCGGATGATCGGCAGAGGATGACACCGGCTGGTACCAAGCGTTAGTTTGCTTGCATCGTTTCTCGCCGGGAGGGCCCATGTCCGCACAACCGACCCTGATCCAGCGCGTGTTCGGGCCGCTCTTCCAGAAGATCTCCGGCGCGAAGTGGTTCAGCAAGGTCGGGCCCAAGGTGATCCCGGGGTTGGACCGGGGGCTGCACAAGATGACCGGGGGCCGGGTCATGCTGTCCCAGCTGCTGGTGCCGACCCTGTACCTCACGACGGTCGGGATCAGGAGCGGGCAGGAGCGGGTCTCGCCGCTGCTCTGCATGCCCGAAGGCGACGGATGGATCGTCGTGGGCAGCAACTTCGGGCAGGACAAGCACCCCGCCTGGACCGGCAACCTCCTGAAGACCCCCGAGGCCACGGTCGAGTACGAGAAGAGGACCTGCAAGGTCGTCGGGACCCTCCTCGAAGGCGAGGAGCGCGTCCGCATATGGAAGCGCCTCAACGAGGTCTGGCCCGTCTACGAGCGCTACCAGGCCCGCGTCGACCGCGAACTGCGCATCTTCCGCCTCACACCCCGATAGCGGCCGGGGCCCTCTTCCTCCGTCGCCCCCATGGCGGAGACCCCCTTGAAGCAGGACTCGCCGACAACCTGCCGGCGTCGGCGCTCATGCCGGGACCGGATGCCGGGAAGGCGGAAGCCCCGCCCGTGGGCGGGGCTTCCGGGTGGTGCGGGTCAGGCGGCCTCGGTCCGGGCCGCGGCGGGGGCCTCCAGGGCGATCGCGAGGACGTCGCGGACGTCGGAGACGGGGTGGACGGTCAGTTCGGACAGGACCTCGGCCGGGACGTCGTCGAGGTCGGGTTCGTTGCGCTTGGGGATCACCACGGTGGTGATGCCGGCGCGGTGGGCGGCGAGGAGCTTCTGCTTGACGCCGCCGATGGGCAGGACGCGGCCCGTCAGGGAGACCTCGCCGGTCATGGCGACGTCCGGGCGGACCGGTCGGCCCGACAGCAGGGACGTCAGGGCCGTCGTCATCGTGACGCCCGCCGACGGGCCGTCCTTGGGGACGGCGCCCGCGGGGACGTGGACGTGTACGCCGCGGTCCTTCAGATCGCCGACCGGCAGGTCCAGCTCCGCGCCGTGGGAGCGCAGGTAGGACAGCGCGATCCGGGCGGACTCCTTCATGACGTCGCCGAGCTGGCCGGTGAGCGTCACTCCGGTGTCGCCGGTCTCGGCGTCGGCCAGGGACGCCTCGACGTACAGGACGTCGCCGCCCGTTCCCGTCACGGCCAGGCCGGTCGCCACTCCGGGGACGGCGGTGCGCCGCTCGGACTCCTTGAGGGAGACCTCCGGGGTGAACCGGGGGCGGCCCAGGTACGGCACCAGGTCGTCGACGGTGACGGGCAGCTCCGTCTCGCCGAGCGCGGCCTTCGCGGTGGCCTTGCGCAGCACGCGGGCGATCGCCCGCTCCAGGGAGCGCACGCCCGCCTCACGGGTGTACTCGCCGGCGATCAGGCGCAGCGACTCCTCGGGGAGGACGACGTCGCCCTCCTCCAGGCCCGCCTTCTCCAGCTGCCGGGGCAGCAGGTGGTCGCGGGCGATGGTGACCTTCTCGTCCTCGGTGTAGCCGTCGAGGGTCACCAGCTCCATGCGGTCCAGCAGCGGGCCGGGGATGGTCTCCAGCGAGTTGGCGGTCGCCAGGAACAGCACGTCCGACAGGTCGAGCTCGACCTCGAGGTAGTGGTCGCGGAACGTGTGGTTCTGCGCCGGGTCGAGCACCTCCAGCAGCGCGGCCGTCGGGTCGCCCCGGTAGTCGGCTCCGACCTTGTCGATCTCGTCGAGCAGGACGACCGGGTTCATCGAGCCGGCCTCCTTGATGGCACGGACGATCCGGCCGGGCAGAGCGCCGACGTACGTGCGGCGGTGGCCCCGGATCTCGGCCTCGTCCCGCACGCCGCCGAGCGCCACGCGAACGAACGAACGCCCCATCGCGCGGGCGACGGACTCGCCCAGCGACGTCTTGCCGACTCCGGGAGGGCCCGCCAGCGCGAGGACCGCGCCGGAACGGCGTCCTCCGACGGCGCCCAGACCGCGCTCGGCCCGCCGCTTGCGGACGGCCAGGTACTCGATGATGCGTTCCTTCACGTCATCGAGGCCCGCGTGGTCGGCGTCCAGGATCTCGCGCGCGCCCGCGATGTCGTAGGCGTCCTCGGTGCGCTCGTTCCACGGCATCTCCAGGACGGTGTCCAGCCAGGTGCGGATCCAGCCGCCCTCGGGTGAGGCCTCGCTGGACCGCTCGAGCTTGTCGACCTCCTTGAGCGCGGCCTTCTCCACCTTCTCCGGCAGGTCCGCCGCCTCGATGCGGGCGCGGTAGTCCTCCTCCTCGCCCTCGGTGTCGCCGTTGAGCTCCGACAGCTCCTTGCGGACGGCGCGGAGCTGCTGCTTGAGCAGGAACTCGCGCTGCTGCTTGTCGATGCCCTCCTGGACGTCCTTGCGGATGGTCTCGGCGACGTCCAGCTCGGCCAGGTGGTCGCGGGTCCAGCCGATCACGAGGTCGAGGCGCTCGAGCACGTCGACGGTCTCCAGCAGCCGGACCTTCTGCTCGACCGTGATGTACGGCGCGTACCCGGCCTGGTCCGCCAGGACCGACGGGTCCTCGATCTGCTGGATGATGTCGACGAGCTGCCAGGCCCCCCGGTGCTGGAGGATCGCCTGGACGAGGCCCTTGTACTCCTTGGCCGGCTTCTCGGCGCCGGCGGCCTCGGGGATCTCCACGACGGCGCCCTCGACCCACAGCGCCGCGCCCGGCCCGGTCGTCCCGGTGCCGATCCGCACCCGGGACACGGCCCGCACGACGGCCGCCGGCTCTCCGCCGGGCAGCCGCCCCTCCTGCTCCACGACGCCGAGCACCCCGATCGCCGGGTAGGCCCCGTCGATCCTGGGGACCAGCAGCACCCGCGGCTTCCCGTCCTGGCCCGCGGCCCTCGCCGCCTCGATCGCGGCCCGGACCTCCCCGTCGCTCAGTTCCAGCGGGACGACCATGCCGGGCAGCACGACCGTGTCGTCCAGCGGCAGCACCGGCACCGTCAGCTTCTCGCTCATTCCACTCCCCAGTCACGATTCTTGAGTCACTACCACTCAAGAAAACGGAGCGATGTTTCATTCCTCTCCCGTGTTCGCCCACAGCGATCATCCTGAAACAGATCTCTCGCCCCCGGCGGCGCGGGCGGCGCGGGTGCCCAATTCGTTGAGGTAGGTCCGTAGTTCCGGGGGTTCGTGGACTTCGAGTTCGCAGCCGAGCATGAGCAGCCGGGCGGCCAGCCATTCCAGGGTGTCTCCGGGGCCGTGCAGACGGCAGGTGTGCTCGTTGATCGGCTGAAGGGCGTCCGGAGGGACTCCGAGGCGCCGGGCCACCTCTCCGGCCGGGAGGTGGAGGGTCGCCACGACCTCGTAGGTGGGGGCCGAGGAGTACAGCTTGCGGGTGACGAACGCGGCGGCGTCCTCGTCCGGCGGGACGCGTGACGGGACCCGAACGCCGGTGGGGTGCGGGTCACTGATGCGGTCGACACGGAAGACGCGCCAGTCGTCGCGGTCGTTGTCGTAGGCCAGCAGATACCAGCGCCGACCGGAGGCTACGAGGCGGCATGGCTCGACCAGACGCCTGGTAGAAGTGCCGTCGGCCGCCTCGTAAGCGAAACGCAGGCGTTCCTGAACGGTTGTGGCTCCGGCGAGCACCACCAGGATCTCCGGATCAACGTTGGGCTCACCGCCGTTGAACATCGATACGGTGGCCGCTCCCAGCGCGTTGACGCGGTGCCGCAACCGGGGCGGCAGGACTTGTTCCAGCTTCGCCAGCGCGCGTACGGACGCTTCTTCGATGCCGTCCACCGGGTGGGAGGCCGCCGTACGCAGCCCTACGGCGATGGCGACCACCTCCTCGTCGTCCAGGAGAAGCGGCGGCATGGCCTTGCCCGCGACGAGCCGGTAGCCGCCGGTCGTCCCCATCGTCGCCTGTACCGGGTATCCCAGGTCGCGTAGCCGGTCGACGTCACGGCGGACCGTGCGGGGGCTGACCTCCAGCCGTTCGGCCAGCTCGGTGCCCGGCCATTCGCGCGGAGTCTGCAGCAGGGACAGCAACCGGAGCAACCGGGCGGAAGCGGTGTTCACGGAATCCATCATGCACGTCGATCTAGGACAGGAACTGACCTAGATCACTTCTACTGTCGATGTCGTCAGCACGAACGACCAGGAGAATCATGAACGACGAGATCCGCCCGTTCCGCATCGACGTCTCCCAGGCGGACCTGGACGACCTGCGCGACCGGCTGGCCCGCACCCGCTGGTCCCGCGAGCTTCCCGGCGAAGGCTGGAGCCGCGGCGTCCCCGTCGCCTACCTCAGGGAACTCGCCGACCACTGGCGCGACGGGTACGACTGGCGCCGGCAGGAGGCGCGGCTGAACGGCTTCCCGCAGTTCCTCACCGAGATCGAGGGCCAGGACGTGCACTTCCTGCACGTCCGTTCCGCAGAGCCGGACGCGCTGCCGCTCGTCCTCGTGCACGGCTGGCCGAACTCCTTCGTGGAGTTCACCGACCTCATCGGCCGGCTCACAGACCCCGCCGCGCACGGCGGCGACCCGTCCCAGGCGTTCCACGTCGTCGTCCCGTCGGTTCCGGGCTTCGGTTTCTCCGCGCCGCCGCGCGAGACGGGCTGGAACACCGCCCGCGTCGGACGCATGATGGCGGAACTGATGCGTCGTCTCGGCTACGACCGCTACGGCGTCCAGGGAGGCGACCTCGGCGCGTACGTCGCCCCGGAGATCGCCAAGGCCGCGCCGGAGAACGTCGTCGGCGTCTACATCATCGGCGGACTCGGCTTCCCCACCGAGGAGGACCTTCCGGAAATGACCGAGGACGAGCGCGCCGCCTTCGCCTGGATGCAGGAACAGGACTGGATGACCGGCGTGGACCATCACGTCCTGCTCCGCGCGGCGCCGCAGACCTTCGCCTACGGCTGGCACGACTCTCCCGTAGCCGCGCTGGCCTGGATGATGCAGAAGTTCAACGAGTTCAGCTTCGGCGGGAAGGCACCGGACGAAGCCCTCGACCGCGATCTGCTTCTCACCAACGTGAGCCTGTACTGGTTCACCGGGACGTTCGGCTCATCGTCCTGGCTCATGTACGACAGCACCGAATTCGCGTGGCCGGAGGGGCAGATGGCCGTTCCGACCGGGGTCTACAGCGGCGAATCCCCCTCCATCCGGCGGCTCGCCGAACGGCACAACACGATCATCCACTGGCCGGAAGGCAATCCCGGCGGACACCACTTCGTGGCGATGGAACAGCCCGATCATGTCGCCGCTGACATGCGCCTGTTCTTCGCCAAGGTCCGCTGAACGCCCTCGAAGGAGATCCCCGAATGTCTGATGTCCCGCGTTTCTCGTGGTCCGAAGTGTGCGCGCGGCGGCTGGCCCGGCACGGGTTGGCCGCCCCGGCGGAGGGCGTACGGGCCGTTGACGTCGTCGCCGCGATGGCCGGTACGCATGCGCAGGTCATGTCCGCGGCCGAGTTGGCCATCGGGTTGCGTGCCGCCGGGACGACTCGCCTCGATGTTCGCGAGGCGTTGTGGAGCGAGCGCAGCGTCATCAAGACGTTCGGGCCGCGCGGCACCGTTCATCTGCTGCCCGCCGAGGAGCTGCCGCTGTGGACGGCGGCTCTCTCAGCGGTCCCCGTGTCGGCGAACGCCGCTTCCGCCGATGTCCGGATGACCTCCGAGCAGACAGAGGAAGTGGTCGCGGCGATCACGAAGGGGCTGGACGGGGCCGAACTGACCATCGACGAACTCAGCGAAGCGGTGATCGAGGCCACCGGCCCGTGGGCGGGCGACCTCGTCATGCCCGCCTTCCAGGGCATGTGGCCGCGCTGGCGGCAGGCCCTGCACCTGGCCGGGATCCGCGGAGCGTTGTGCTTCGGCCCCAACCGAGGACGCAAGGTCACCTACACCAGCCCGCAAAGGTGGCTTCCCGGCTTCCGTCCCGCCGAGACACAGGCCGCCTTGGCACATGTAGTGAAGCGTTACCTGCACGCGTACGGGCCGTCCACACCGCAACGTTTCGCGCATTGGCTGAACGCCCCGGCACGCTGGGCCGTCGACGTCTTCGACTCTCTGCACGACGAGCTCCAGCGGGTGGAGGTCGAAGGCGTCCCCGCCTGGGTGGCACGCGACGACCTGGAAGTACCGTCCATGCCCCCGCAGGGCGTCCGGCTTCTTCCTTATTTCGACGGCTACGCCTACCGCGTGGGCAACCAGCCGCCCGAGTTCCTCTATCCCGGCGCCGCCGGCGAACGCGTACTGCGGGGCAACTTCCAGGTCCTCCTGGTCGACGGCGTCGTCGCGGGCCTGTGGCACCACCGCCGCTCGGGCCGCCACCTCCACCTCACCGTGGAGCCCCTGATCCCGCTGTCCCCCGCCCGGCTCGACGATCTCGGCCATCAGGCGGAACGCGTCGCCGCCGTCCTCGAAGCCGAACCGAACCTGACCCTCGGCCCGGTCACCGTGGGCGGCCACGCCTGAGACCACGGAGTCGGCCCCGGCCGGATCCACCCGGCGGATCCCGGGTTCCTATCGTGGAAGGCATGGAGATCAGGTTCACCCGGCTGCCCGGGAGCAGGTGCGAGATCAGCGTCACCGGCCGAAAGGGCCCGGACTTCAGGCTGCCCGCGGTGCGCGTGGGGCGTCTGCCGCACGACCTCGTCCACGCCGCCGTCGAACGGAGCCTCGGCCTGGAGGACGGGTTCTGGGGCTCGGTCGCCCGGGGCGCGAAGCTCGACGAGGCCGGACCCGCCGAGCCCCCGCGGGAAGAGCCCTCGCCGAAAGAGCACCCGGATGAGGGGCTGGACGACCGCGCGGAGGAGCAGAAGCGCCGTGCGGCGCGGGAGGCCCTCCTGCGCCGGGGCGGCGACGGGGTGATGGACGCCGAGATCAAGGTCAACTGGGCCTACCGGAACTGGCGCGGCCTGCCCCAGCCCGGACGCGGCCCGGCCCCGCTCGGCAAGGACGAACTGGCCCGGGCACGCGAGGCCATCGACGAGGCCGCCGGACTGTGGGCCAGCGTCCCCGAAGGGAGCGCCCTGATCTGGCGTTGGTGACCGGCCGGGCCTCAGCCCGTCAGGTAGCGCATGAGCATGGCGGTCAGCTCGTCCTCGAGGCGGCTCAGGTCGTCGGGCGGGTCATGGGTGACGACCCGGTGGATCGCGCTCTCGATGGTCGTCACGACCAGGCGGGCGGCCATGGGGAGGTCCTTGACGGTGACCGAGGGGTCGGCCTCCAGCAGCCCCTGCGTCACCTTGACGAGCGACGTCTCCGCCTCGTGGAGCATCTCCAGGAACTCGGCCGTCCGCGGCGCCTCCTCGACGAGGCCGCCCGCTCCATGCGGACCCGCGAGCACGGCGGCCCGGTGCGGACCTGGAACCACACCCTGCGCGTCGAGCCCCTGTCCGAGGACAGCTGCCGCTACAGCGACACCGTCGACATCGACGCGGGCCGCCTCACCCCTCTCGTGACGGCCTTCGCCGAGGTCTTCTACGGACACCGCCACCGCCGCTGGCGCAAACTCGTCCGCACGCATCTCCTCCCCGCCGATGACCTGCGCGGGAAAGTTCGATGATCTACGTTTACCCGGAGCTGAACCGTGGGTACCTAAAGTGACATGACGATGACGAGGAGTTAGCGAAGAGAGGGGCCCTCCTAAAGAACCGTAAATCCTGCGCAGCCCGCCCTCGATGGACCGAGAGCGTTCCCACCCGTACCCGCCCCGGTCGCTTCCCCGGCGACCGGTACGGAACACGGGAACACACCTCGGGCCCTCGGTCCGCCGAGGACGGGCACCCCGAGAACCGGGCCCGGCGTACCGTATCCCCCGAGACGCCGGTCCCGCCGCCGGCCCGGTCGTGCCACGCGCACCACCGGGCTGGCGGCGCCTTTTTCGTCACCGCCCTTCCCTAGGCTGTCCCCGACGACCGCCGGACCATGGAAGGACCATCCGCATGATCGACGAAGCCGAGGCCGCCCGCCTGCGGGAGATCTGCCTGTCCTTCCCCGAGGCCGTGGAGAAGTCCTTCGGCGGCCACACCGCCCCGGCCTTCAGGATCCGCGACAAGCTCTTCGCCATGACCAGCGAGGACGGCACGGCCCTCACCTTCAAGGCCGCTCCCGGCGTCCAGCAGGCCCTCGTCTCCTCGGCCCCCGACCGCTTCTTCGTGCCGCCCTATGTGGGGCCCAAGGGGTGGGTCGGCGCCCGGCTCGACGCGGTCCAGGACTGGGACGAACTGGCCGAGCTCCTCGAGGACAGCTACCGCCTGATCGCCCCCAAACGCCTCTCCGCCCTCCTCGACCGGCCTTCTCCGGACGGCCCCTGACCGACCCCGAGGACGAGGCACCGCGCCCGGACCGCCGGGAGGCCGCCGGCGCTCACCGGGCTTCGCACCTCGAAGACCGCCCGCCCGGTCTCACTTCGAGACGGCTCGGAGCAGGCGGAGCTGGCCGATCTCGGCGGCGTTCTTCATCAGCTCGGCGTTGACCCAGCCGGCCGTGTGGGCGACGGTCATCCCGGGCTCGCCCTGCCAGGGGAACGGCGCGGCGGCGTCCAGATCGGCGTCCGTCAGCCGGTCCAGCACCGCCAGCCACTCCTCGCGGAGGGCACGCAGCCAGGCGACGGTCTGCGGGCCGTCGCCCGGCCACCGGATCTCCTCCCGCTCGCGCGGCGCCCGTCCCCGAGCGTGGTCGAGGGCCACCGACCACCACCAGCCGATGTGCCAGCTGATCCAGCCGATCGTGGGAACCGGGATGGGGTCGGGCTCGGAGTCCGCCCAGTCGGGCGCCCACCCGCCGTCCGCGCCCCCCCGCATCGTCCAGCAGCAGGGCGCCGGCTCCCACAGGAGGTCCTCCGGTTCCAGCCTTTCCAGATGGAACTCGAACAGCGACCAGGTCAGCTCGAACTGCCAGCGCAGCAGATCACGGCGGGAAACAGACATCGGTCGACCCTGCCACACGCCTCCTCGATCCAGAAACGTTTTTCCCTCGGGCCCCTCCGTCAGGTGACGATGACGGTCGCCGTCGCGAAGTAGATGACCACCGACAGGAGGTCCTGGACCACGGTGGCCAGGGGGCCGGAGCCGAAGGCGGGATCGCGGCCCAGGCGGTTGATGGCCCAGGGCAGCGCCATGGCCACGAGGGTCGCGATGGAGGAGGCGGCGAAAAGGGACACCGAGACGGCCAGCGCCACGGCCGCGTCGCGCCAGACGAGCATGATGAGCGGCCAGGCCAGGGTGGACAGCAGCGCGCCCAGCAGCACCCCGGTGATCAGTTCGCGGACCGCCATGCGGGCGACGGGGACGCCGACCGACAGGCCGCGGATGACCAGCGCCTCGGTCTGCGTGCCGACCGCGTCGGCGATGTAGACGACACCGGGGACGAAGAAGGCGATGAGGACGGTCCGCTCCAGCTGGCTCTCGAAGGAGCCGACGACCAGAGCCGAGCCCAGCGCCCCGATCAGGCCGACCAGCAGCCAGGGCAGCCGATGCCACAATCGCCGGGACACGTTCTCGGTGGAGGCGGTCCGCGCGGAGTTCTCCGTGGCCGTGAAGCCGCCGAGCCGCGCCATGTCCTCGGTGTGCTCCTCCAGCAGCACCTCCAGCAGCCGCTGCGGCTGGAGCAGTCCGGCGAAGCGGCCCCGCTCGTCGACGACGGCCAGGACGGCGCCCTGGTGGACGGCCTTCCAGGCCGCGCGTTCCTGGCTCGTGTCCGGGCGCACGACGGGCGGGTCCGGGTCCATCACCTCCGACACCGCGGTGCCGGGCCCGGCCTTCAGCAGCCTCTCCATCGTCACCAGTCCGACGAGGCGTTCCCCCTCGCACACGGCCGTGACGGCGACGCTGTCGTAGTCCCTTCCCCGCAGGTCCTCCAGCAGCCGCCCGACGGATTCGCCCGGTGCGGCGACCGGCACCCTGGTGGACGCCAGCCGCGCCGTGCTCCCCGCCACCGCACACCTCCGGTCGCCGATCCCGCCACCTGGCTCATTCCACGTTCCGGCGGAGCCATGCGGCCGGGACCGCGGGGATCACCGCGCCGGGACCGGGGCGGCGGTCAGGCCGGGGACTGCTGGAGGGCGGAGATCTCGCGGGCCTCGGAGACGATCTTGCGCTCGATGTAGAAGGCCAGGAAGGGGATCAGTCCGGCGGAGACCATGATCGCCATCTTCTTCAGGGGCCACTGGGCCTTCTGGTAGAGGTCGAAGGAGACCACCAGGTAGATCATGTACAGGAGGCCGTGGACGGGCGAGATGATCGCGGAGGGGGTCTCGTTGCCCGTGATGAGACGGATGGGCAGGCCGACGAAGCACACCAGGATCAGCATGACGCCGACGACGGTGGCCAAGATGCGGTACCGGTTGATCGCCGCTTCCACGTGGTTCTCTCGCCTTCTCAGCGCCGGGAGGAGTTCATCCGGGCCAGGTAGCGGTTGTAGGCCGCCAGACTCGGGTCCTCCTCCTCGGCTTCCTTGATCAGTTGTGCTTCGGTCTTGAGGACGACGGGTTCGGCGGGCTCGTCCTGGTCCTTGCCGGCGCCCTTCAGCTCGTCGCGGATCATCTTGACCCACATCACGACCACGAAGATCGAGAACAACGGCCATTCGAAGGTGTAGCCCCAGCTGCGGGAGTTTCCGCTCAGGGCGCGCTCGAACTGCCACCAGCCGAAGAGCAGGAAGCCGACGAACAGAACGATGGCGAGCAGATGGAGACCCAGCCACGCGGGAGTGAAGAACCGTCTCACGGTTTGAAGGGTACCGCCGCTTCCGCGAGGCCCGTGACCGCCCCCGGAAAGCACGCGGATCATCCGTAGAGCCTCCTCTCACCGCGCGGCGGAGCGGGGAATCGTGGACGGCCTTCGAGAAGACGGGCCCGTCGCGGAAAAGCAGGAGACGAACACTCGCGTCGTGGAGATCGGCCTGACTATGCTGACGTGCACTTAACCGGCATTTCTGTACACCCAGAGGCTGCGCATGACGACCGTCAGTTCGGGCCAGGCGTGGACGGCCCAGCAGAGCGCCTACCGGGCGGCGGTACAGCGCCGGATCCTGTCCGTACTCACCGCGGGCCAGGTGCTGGGCGGCATCGGGGTCGGGCTGGGGGTGGCGGCCGGCACGCTGGTCGCCCGGGAGCTCTCGGGCAGCGACGCCGTCGGCGGGCTCGCCCAGACCAGCGCGGTGCTCGGGGCGGCGCTGATAGCCGTCCCCTCCGCCCGCCTGTCCGCGGGGCGGGGGCGGCGCGCGGCCCTCGCCTTCGGCTACGGCATGGGCACGCTGGGCGCGCTCGTGGCGGTCCTCGCGGTGGCCGCCGGCTCCTGGCAGCTGTTCCTGGCGGGCCTGCTGCTGTTCGGCGGGGCCTCCGCCGCCGGATACGCCGCCCGCTACAGCGCCACCGACCTCTCCCGCCCCGGCCACGCGGCGCGGGACCTGAGCATCGTGGTGTGGGCGTCCACCGGCGGCGCGGTCCTGGGCCCGCTGCTGGCCGGGAAGACCGACGCGGTCGGCGGCCACACCGGCGTCTACCTCCTGGCCGCCGTGTCCTTCGCCCTCGCCACGCTGGGGATCTTCGTCGGGCTGCGCCCGGACCCGCTCCAGGTGGCGCACCTGGGCAGCACCCGGGGCGAGATCCCGCCGGACCGCTCCCTGCGGACGGGGGCGCGGGTGCTGGGCCGCTCCCCCAGCGCCCGGGTGGCGGTCATGGCGATCGCGGTCAGCCACACCGCGATGGTGGCGCTGATGTCGATGACCCCCGTCCACCTCGACCACGGCGGAGCCGGACTCGGCACCGTCGGGGTGGTCATCAGCCTGCACATCGCCGGCATGTACGCGCTCTCCCCCCTGGTCGGCTGGCTCGCCGACCAGTTCGGGCACGTCCCGGTCCTGCTGCTCGGCCAGGTGCTGCTGGCCCTGGCGGCGGTCGTCGCGGGCCTGGCGTCCCCCCACTCGGTGGCGCAGGCGGCTGTCGGGCTGGTCCTGCTCGGGCTGGGCTGGTCGTGCGGGATCGTGGCGGGTTCCGCGCTGCTGACCGAGTCCGTCCCGGTCGACCTGCGGCCGTCGGTCCAAGGCCTGTCCGACCTGGTGATGAACGGGGGCGCGGCGCTCGGCGGCGTGGTCGCGGGCGTGGTCGTCGCGACCCTGTCCTACGCGGCCCTGTCGGCGATGCTGCTCCTGCTGGCGCTGCCGATGGCGACGCTGCTGCTGTTCGCCCGCCGGATCGCCGACGGCTGAACGACCCCGAACCCGAACTTTACGGCGCTCTGGGCTTGTCCTGCGGCACCACGGGCAGCGTGAGAGAGACAAAAAAGGGAGCTTTCTCATGTACCTGCCGATCATCAACACCTGCGAAGCGGAAGCCTGTTCCTACAACAGCGGCCGCACCTGCCACGCCGGGGCCATCACCGTGGGCGACACCACTCACCCGCACTGCGACACCTTCGTCGCCGCCGACACCAGGGGAGGCGTGGCCACCGAGACGGGGCACGTCGGCGCGTGCAAGGTCGCGGGCTGCCGCCACAACCGGGACCTGGAGTGCCAGGCCGAGGGCATCAACGTCGGCTACGTCGGGAACGTCGATAACACGGTCGACTGCCTCACCTACTCGCCCCGCTGACGGCGGTCAGCCGACCGCCGCCAGCCGGCCGCCGGTCAGTAGCGGACGCCCGTCAGCTCGACCGAGACGTCCCACAGGCGCCGGGCGAGTTCGACGTCGTCGCCCTTCGGGTTGAGGCCGCCGAGTGCGGGGGCGCCGCGCATGACGAAGCGGGGCCCGTAGACCTGGCCGCCCCGGGCCTGCGGATCGGTGGCCGCGCGCAGCGTGCACAGCGCCCCGGCCGCGCTCGACAGCGCCACGGTGCGGCTGCCCAGCCAGTAGGCGGTCGCCTCCACGGCGTTGCCGCCCAGGCGGACGGAGGCGTTCATCAGGTTGGTCGCCGCGTACCCGGGGTGGGCGATCAGGCTGGTCAGGTTCTCGTACCTGCGGTCGAGCTCCTTGGCGAACAGCAGGTTGGCGAGCTTGGCGCGGCCGTATCCGCCCCATCGGGAGTACCGCTTCTCCCACTGGAGGTCGTCGAAGTCGATCCGCCCCATCCTGGAGGCGAAGCTCGACACGGTGACGACGCGGGCGCCGGGCCGCTCCAGCAGGGCGGGCAGCAGCAGTCCCGTCAGCGCGAAGTGGCCCAGGTGGTTGACGCCGAACTGCATCTCGAAGCCGTCTGCCGTGGTCGTCCTGGGGATCGCCATCACGCCGGCGTTGTTGACGAGCAGGTCCAGCGGGTCCTTCGCGTGGACGGAGGCGAAGTCGCGCACCGACGACAGGTCGGCCAGGTCCAGTGGCGCGAGCGTGACCGCCTTGGGGTCCGGCGCGACCTCGGCGACCCGCGCTCTCGCCTCCTCGCCGCGGGCGGTGTCACGGCAGGCGAGCACCACGTCCGCCCCGCGCCCGGCCAGGCCCAGCGCGGTGTGCAGGCCCAGCCCGCTGTTGGCGCCGGTGACGATGGCCCGCCTGCCGGTCAGATCGGGAATGTCCGCGGCCGTCCAACCCATGAGTGCACACCCCTCGTCGATGGTCCGAACGCGAACTTAGACCGATCGTGCAACAAGGGGCAAGAAGGACGACCGCTCGAGATCAACTCTTCGGGAGCGCCGCCTCGATCTCCGAGACGAGCGTGTCGTCGTCCGGCTCGGTCCGCGGGTCGAAGCGCTTGACGGTGCCGTCGGGCGTGATGAGGAACTTCTCGAAGTTCCACCGGATGTCACCGGTGTGCCCGGTCGCGTCCGGCACGTCGACCAGCCGCCGGTAGAGCGGGTGGCGGCCGGGGCCGTTCACCTCGATCTTCTCGGTGAGCGGGAAGGTGACTCCGTAGTTCACCGAGCAGAACTGCGCGATCTCCTCGGCGGTGCCGGGCTCCTGCTCGAGGAACTGGTTACAGGGAACGCCGAGAACGGTGAAACCGCGCCCGGCGTACTTCTTCTGCAGCTCCTCCAGCCCGGTGTACTGGGGGGTCAGACCGCACTTCGAGGCGACGTTCACCACGAGCACGGCCTTGCCCTGGTACTGGGCCAGATCGGCCGGTCCACCCTGCAGGGACTCGATCTCCACATCGAAAACAGACATGTGAAGATCCTAGTGAGTCCCTTCTCAAGACGGCTTCCTCGCCGTCTCTCGAAGCGTTGAGGAGTCCGCCGTCAGCTGCCCAGGCTGCTCACGAACAGACCCAGCTGGTTGCCGGCGTCGCCGATGGCGGAGAACGCGTTGTTCACCACGTCGGCGGCCGCCCTCGGCTGGCTGATCAGGTAGAAGATCACGAAGGCGATGGCCACGTAGCGGACCTTTTGATTCATCAGGCGCCGTCCCTCAAGTACGCAGTGCCACACACTGACCCGATTCAGTTGTGCCCACCGTTGATAGCCCGCAAAGAGACTTTCATGTGGCTCCATCGCCACTCCGGTCGGCTCCATCGTAAGACTTCAGAGCGCACATTGAGAGCCCCGGGCCCAAAAGGACCGGGGCTCGCACGATGTTTCCGTCTCAGGGGATGGCGCTCATCATGAACGTCGAGATCGAGTCGGCCGCGCCTCCGAGTCCGTTGAGCGTCCCCTGGACCACCAGGGCCGCACCGTCCGGCCGTTTGACGATGTACCAGACGACAAATGCGACTGCGCCCCACTTGAGCCACTTCTTGAGCATGACTGACCACACCTTCGGGATGCACTCTCGGTCACCGAGAGTGATTCCCCGGCCACGGCCGCCGAGGGGCTCCGAAGATTAAAAGAAAGTCATTTGATGTCCCCCGGCAGGGGCTCGTCATTCCGGAGGGCCGTAAACAGCTTTTCGGACTTGGCTTTGTCCCAGACCACATAGGAGCCGACAGCCCCCGTCTCAAAACGCCCGAAAGGGACACTTAGTGTTTTTCCGTCACCACTGGACAATCCACGCATTGCGAGCATCATCCGGGCCAGGTCGAACAGGGAGTCGCCCTCGTCCACGGTGAAGTTGCCGGTGGAGTTCCAGGCCAGCGGAACGCTGCGGAACGGGTTGAACAGGGTCGCGGGCGAGGTCGCCTTGTCGATGAGCGCGGAGAAGAACTGCCGCTGGTTCCTGATCCGCTCCAGGTCGCCGTTGGCGTACTGGCGGGTGCGGACGTAGCCGAGGGCCTGCGCGCCGTCCAGGTCCTGGCAGCCCGCCTTGAGGTTCAGGCCGGCCTTGGGGTCCTTGAGGGGCTTCTTCACGCAGATGTTCACCCCGCCCACCGCGTCGACCACGCCGACGAACCCGCCGAACCCGATCTCGGCGAAGTGGTCGACGCGGATTCCGGTCGCCTGCTCGACCGTCTGGACCAGCAGGTCCGAGCCGCCGAGGGCGTAGGCGGCGTTGACCTTGTTGTTGCCGTGGCCGGGGATCGCGACGTAGGAGTCGCGCGGGATGCTCAGCAGCGTGGTGCCGCCGTCGCCGTAGTGCAGCAGCATGATGGAGTCGGTGCGCTTGCCCTGGGCCCGGCCCGTCCGCAGCTTCCTGCGGTCGTCCTTGGTCAGCCCCTCACGGCTGTCGGAACCGACGATGAGCCAGTTCGTGCCGGGGGTGTCCTCGACGCGGCCCGGGTAGTCGGCGAGCGCCTTCTCCGTCCGCAGCCGCCCGTCGAGGCTGAAGTAGCCGACGACCGATCCCGCCAGCAGGACGGCGAGGACCGTCGCGAGGATCCTGCCCGGACGGCGGCGCCGCCTCGGGGGCCCCTCGTCGTGCGCGGGGAACTCCGCGGTGCGCGCGTGAGCCATCTCGTCTCCATCCTGCGGTCGGCCGGCGGGAACGGGCCCGCACGACAATCTGAAGACAAAGTATGAGATACCGGCGATCAGCGCATCGGCCTAACGAATCAGCTAGATAACCCTCTGTCGTACGACAGGACACGAAAAATGTCGTGCCACAGGGTGAGACTGCCTTGAGCGGACTCACCAACGAAGGTCAGGAGGACGATGCCGCGTATCCCATGGTCTGTGATCCTGCGCCCGTTCCGGCGCAAGCGTAAGGCCCGGGAGGCCGACCGGGAGGAAGAACTCCCCAAGCTGACCGACCGTCCCTGGATGGCGCACTCGGCCGAACTCGCCGAGACCCGGATGAGCACGGTGGCGCGGCGGCTGCCCGCGCTCATCGCCCAGGCCCTCCGGCTGGCCTGGCGGGCCAACCCCCGCGACACCCTCATCGCGATCGTCTTCAACCTCATGGCCGGCGTCTTCACCGCGTTCGGCCTGCTCGCCACCACCGAGGTCCTGCACGCCCTGTTCGCCGAGGGCCCCACCCCCGACCGGGTGCGCGGGGCGCTGCCCTCGCTCCTGCTCGTCGGCGCCGCCTACACCCTGCAGGGCGCGCTGCAGACCGGCGCGGGC
This sequence comes from Actinocorallia aurantiaca, assembly GCF_039533685.1. Classification (NCBI taxonomy): domain Bacteria; kingdom Bacillati; phylum Actinomycetota; class Actinomycetes; order Streptosporangiales; family Thermomonosporaceae; genus Actinocorallia; species Actinocorallia aurantiaca. The sequence goes on from NZ_BAAATZ010000012.1 coordinate 276,061, forward strand.
TGGGCGCAGTCCCGGCTGGACCCGCAGATCGAGCGGACCGTGCAGAACCGCCTGCTGGAGCTCACCACGGGCGTCGAGCTGGCAGCGCTCGACGACTCCGCCTTCCTGGACGACCTCCAGCGCGCCGAGAGCCGCGGCCTGGTGTCGGCGCCGATGATGGTCGTCCACACCATCGACGTGGTCACCGGCTTCGTCGGCCTCGCCGCCGCGGCGGGCGTGCTGGGCGTCCTGCACCCGGCGCTGCTGCCGCTGCTGCTGCTCACCGCGGTGCCGCTGTGCTGGGCGTCGGTGCGCTCGGCGCGCATGGGCTACCTCACCCAGCTCGCCCTCGCCTCCAGCCGCCGCAGGCGCTGGATCCTGTCGGACCTCATGACCAGCCGCCAGCAGGCCGCCGAGGTGCGCTCCTTCACCGTCCGGGACGTGCTGCTGCGCCAGTACGACGAGCTGGCCTCGCGGGAACGCGACGTCGAACTCGTCCTCGCCCGGCGCCAGACCCTCGTCAAGGCCACCGGTGACGGGCTGCAGGGCCTGGCCACCGTGGCCGTCTACGTCGCGCTCGGCTACTTGCTGTGGCGGGGCTCGGTGCCGCTGGCCGTCGCGGGCGCCGCCGTCCTGGCGATCCGGACGGGCAAGACGTCGCTCGCCAACCTCGTCTACGCCGTCAACCGCTGCTACGAGGACGGCCTGTACTTCGCCGACTACCTCAACTTCTGCGACCAGGCCGAGAACCGCGCCCCGAAGCGGGCCGCCGAACTGCCGGCGCCGCCCGAGGCGTTCGAGGTCATCCGCGCCGAGGACGTCACCTTCACCTATCCCGGCGCCGACACCCCCTCGCTGCACGGGGTGAGCGTGGAGCTGCGGCGCGGCGAGGTGGTCGCGCTGGTCGGCGAGAACGGCTCGGGCAAGACCACCCTGGCCAAGATCCTCGCCGGGCTCTACGACCCCGAGGGCGGCGAGGTGCGCTGGGACGACCTGTCGCTGTGGCAGGTCGACCCGGCGCGGCTGCGCGAGCGGATCGCGGTCATCGCCCAGGACCACACGCACTGGCCGATGACCGCCCGGCAGAACGTCATCATGGGCCGCCCGGACCTGCCCGAGGCGGTGGACGCCGCGATCGCCTCCTCCGGCGCCGACGAGGTCATCGCCGAACTCGCCCACGGCTACGACACCCTGCTGGACAGGCGGTTCGACGGGGGCGCCGAGCTGTCCGGCGGGCAGTGGCAGCGCCTCGCCGCCGCCCGCGGCTTCTACCGCGACGAGCCGCTGCTCATCTGCGACGAGCCGTCGGCGGCACTGGACGCCCGCGCCGAGCACGCCCTGTTCGAGCGCATCAGGGCGCACGCCGACGGGCGGACCGTCCTGCTCATCACCCACCGGCTGGCCAGCGTCCGGCACGCCGACCGCGTCTACGTCCTGGAGCAGGGCAAGGTCGTCGAGCACGGCGACCACGGCTCCCTGATGGCGGCGGGCGGCCTGTACGCCGAGCTGTACACCCTGCAGGCCTCCGCCTACCGCTGACCGCCGGCGCGGGCCGTCTCCGCGGCCCGCGTCCGGATCGCGTGCTCGGCCAGGGCGATCAGCGTCGCGCCGGCCGACGCGCGGTCGCGGGCGTCCACGTTCAGGACCGGCACCTCGGCCCGGATGGTCAGCGCGTCCCGGATGTCCTCGGGGTGGTAGGGGAACTCCCCGTTCCAGCCGTTCACCCCGACGACGAACGGCACTCCGGAGTCCTCGAAGTAGTCGACGACGGGGAAGGCGTCCTCGAGCCTGCGGGTGTCGACCAGCACCACCGCGCCGACCGCCCCCTGCACCAGGTCGTCCCACATGAACCAGAACCGCGCCTGGCCGGGGGTGCCGAACAGGTACAGCATCAGGTTCCCCTCGAGGGTGACCCGGCCGAAGTCCATCGCGACCGTGGTGGTCCGCTTGTCCGGGATCTGCGACAGGTCGTCGACCCGCCGGCTGGCCTCGGTCAGGACAGCCTCGGTGGTGAGCGGCTCGATCTCCGACACCGCGCCGACGAACGTCGTCTTGCCCACGCCGAAACCGCCGCCCACGACGATCTTCGCCGAGGTCGGACGGGACGCGGCCGTCCGGTCAAAGAGCGCGGAGCCCACTGAGAACCCTTTCCATCAGAGCCAGGTCGGGCCGGCCGCCGGGGCCGCCCTGCGGCTGCTGCACTTGCACCAGCCCGTCGTGGAGGAGGTCGGCGATCAGCACGCGGGCCACGCCGAGGGGCATCCGGGTCAGCGCGGAGACCTCCGCGACCGAACGCCACACCCTGCACAGGTCGAGGATCGCCCGGCATTCGGGGGTGAGCGGAGCGCCGTCGCGGCCCCGCTCCGAGAAGACCAGTGACTCCAGGGCCAGTTCGTAGCGGGGCCTCGTACGCCCGCCGGTGACGGCGTACGGGCGGACCAGCGCGCTGGCCCCGTCCGCCTCGTAGCCGTACATCCCGGTCATCGGGTCCGCACTGCCGGGGTGAGGACCCGGCCGACCTGTTCGACCAGCAGCGTCATCTCGTGCCCCACCAGGCCCAGGTCGGCGTCGGCTGAGGTGAGCGCGGCCAGCGCGGAGCCGTCGGAGATCGACATCACCAGCAGGATGCCGCGCTCCATCTCCACCATGGTCAGCGAGACGCCTCCCCCGTCGAAGAGCCGGGCGGCCCCCTGGGTGAGGTGCGTGAGGCCGGAGGCGATCGCGGAGAGCTGGTCGGCGCGTTCGGCGGGGAAGCCCTCCGACAGCGCCACGGGCAGGCCGTCGGAGGAGACCACCACCGCGTGCGCCACGGGCGGGACCCTCGCCGTGAAGTTGGTGACCAGCCAGTTCAGATCCTGCGTCATGGCTCCCTCGTCTCACTGGAATGGCGGCCTTTGCGCACCCCGCGCTGCAGGCTGTCGAGCCGGGCGGCGACGTCGCCGGCCGACCGGACGGGTCCGAAGGCCGCCGGCGGAGGGGCGGCCCCGCCATGGACCTTGTTGGCGCCCGGCACCCGTTTGGGCAGTCCCTTGCCCGTCACTCCCCCGACGTCCGGCATCCCGGACACCCGCGCCGCCCGCTCCCATCCGGGATCGGCCGCGGGCCACCCGGGGGACGAGGAGGAGGCGTCGCGCCGGAACCACTCCGACTCCGCCGCCGCGAAGACCGGCGTGGGCTCCGCGGCCGTGAGGACCGGGAGGGCGTCCGTCCCCTCCGCGGGCGAAGGCCCCCACGGGCCGACGGCCGCGGCGGAGGGGCCGTCCGGCACGGGGGTCCCGGGCTCCGCCAGGGCCCCGCGCGGCAGGACGATCAGCACGCAGACCCCGCCGAACTCCACCGGCCGCAGCTCGACGCGGACACCGTGCCGGGCGGCCAGCCGCCCCACCACGAACAGGCCCATCCGGCGGGCCACGGAGACCCCCGCCTCCCCGGGGGCGCGCAGCCGCTCGTTGGCATCGCGCAGCTCCTCCCCGGTCATGCCCACACCGTGGTCGACGACCTGCAGGATCGCGCTGCCGTCCTGCATCGGCTGGCCGGTCACCTCCACCTTCGCGGTGTCCGGCGAGAAGCTGAGGGCGTTCTCGATCAGCTCGGCCAGCAGGTGGACCAGGTCGCCGACGACCGGCCCGGCGATCACGACCCCCTCCTGGAGCCGGGGCCGCACCCGCGCGTACTGCTCGACCTCCGAGACCGCCGCCCGCACCACGTCGATCAGCGGGACCGGCCGCTGGGAGCGCCGCACCTGCTCGACCCCGCCGAGCACCAGCAGGCTCTCGGCGTTCCGGCGCATGCGGGTCGCCAGGTGGTCCAGCCGGAACAGCTGGCCGAGCCGCTCGGCGTCCGGCTCGTCGTCCTCCAGCCTCTCGATCAGCTTCAGCTGCAGTTCGACCAGGGTCTGGCTGCGCCGGGAGAGGTTCACGAACATCGTGCCGACCTCGCCGCGCAGGCGGGCCTCCTCGGCCGCGAGCCGCACCGCCTCCCGGTGCACCTCGTCGAAGGCGCGGGCCACCTGGCCGATCTCGTCGGTGCTGTCCACCTCCAGCGGGACGACGGACGCGGCGGCGAAGTCCTCCAGGGACTCCCCCACCGGGATCCCGTCCTCCCGCAGCCGCCGCACCGTCCCGGGCAGCCGCCGGTCGGCGATCTCCAGGGCGCCCCCGCGCAGGGCGCGCAGCGGGTTCACCAGGGACCGGGCGATGAGGAGGGTGAGCCCCAGCACCACCAGCATGACCGCCGACAGCAGGACGCCCAGCCGCAGCCGCGCGGCCTCGGCCTCGGCCGCCCGGCGCTCGCTGTACCCGACGAGGTCCTTGATGATCCGCTCTTCTACCTGGTGGATGCGGTCGACGAGGACCGTCATCACCGCGAACCAGTCCCCGGCGTTCTCCCGGAACACCCGGTTGAGCCGCAGGGCGTCGCCGCCCCGGGAGAAGGCCTGCTCCACCGCCTCGATCACCTCCCGGAGGATGCCGTAGGCGCGGGCGACCTCGTCCCCGGTGACGGTCTCGTCGTACAGGCGGATCTCGTCGCCCTCGGCCGCCGACTTGAAGTCCGCGACCCCGTCCAGGTGCTGCTGGCGGGCCACGAGGACCACCGTCAGCTCGTCGCCGCGGATACCGGTGCCGCGCCGCAGCACGCCGTTGAGCATGCCGCGCTGCCGGCCGGCGTTCTCCGCGGCCAGGGCCAGCGCCCTCAGGAGGCGCTGCCCGTGGCCCAGTTCCGGGTCGCCGCCGCTCTGCTCGATCACGTCCAGGAAGGACAGCAGCTCGCTGATCAGCGTCGAGTAGCCGGTGAAGACCGCCATCGGGGGCGTGGCCCCCGTCACATCGGCGCGCTGCACCTCGATCGTGTCGACCAGGCCCAGGACGGTCTGGATCCGGTAGCCGAACGCGCTCTCGGGATCCACCCCGGAGCGCTCAGCCAGCCGCCGGACCTCCGCGGCCGCGCCGTCGGTCTCGGCCCTCTGCGCCTTCACCGTCTCCAGAAGATCGGCCCGTTTGCGGCCGGAGGAGGTATACCCGTTGCTCAGCCCCCGTTCGGCGGCCAGCTCGTAGCCGAGAGCGGCCACCGCACCGGACAGCCTGACCATGGCCTCCGTGCGGTGGTACTGGCGGGCCTGGGCCCCGGCGTCCTGGAACTCCTGGACGCACAGGGCGGCGGCGACCGCCGTGGGGACGAGGATCAGCGCCACGAGGCGTTGCCAGACACGCCAGTTTCGCAGCAGGAGCCGACTCATTCCGGTACCCCACACCCCCGGCGTTAAGGGCCGATTCCGCGGCTGTTACAAGCGCGCGGCTCCCCGCATAGGGTGTTGCGGTGAGTTCCCCCCGGCTTCCCGAACACCTCGAGATCCTGCTGACCGACGAACCGGTCTTCGACGTCTACGGCCACGGCCCCTGGCGGGTCCCGGACGGGCTGATCAAGGAACTGACCGAGCGTGCGCTGGAGTTCGCCGCCGACAAGCGGGCAGCCGAGCTGAGCCAGCCCCTCACCAGTTTCTACGCCGAGAGCACCTCGGTGCTGGGCGCCGAGCTGTTCTCCCTCCTCACCTTCCTGATGGGGGCCTCGGCGGTGCGGGCCGGCAGCCGCGGCGACATGGACTACGAGCTGCTGCTGCCCTTCCTGGCCAACCCCGAGCCCGCCGTCCGGGACACCACCTCCTGGTTCAGCCAGTCGGGCCGGTGGCGCCCGCCCTCGCTGTGGATGGCCGACCCCGCCGCCAACGACCCCGCCAAGCGGGAGCTGATGCTGCGGCTGGCCCGCGAGTCCCTGGACGTCTTCGAGGGCCTGGAGCCCCTGGACGCCCGCCGCCGCGCCCTGATCGCCCTGCACGGGCGCGGGGAGGAGCGGGACCTGACCGTCCCCATGTCCGAGCTGGGCGAGCTGTGGGCCGCGCGGGCGACGGACGGGGAGCTGGCCGTCCTGCCGGAGCTGGCGGGCGCCGTCGGCTACCTGCAGTGGTCCGTCGACGGGTTCGTCGCGGCCAACCAGCGGCTGCACGCCACGATCGCCGCGGACGCCTCGGAGGCGGCGCTGGCCAAGGTGCTGTTGCAGGCCGGGCAGACCGTCCCGCCCGCCGAGCTGGCGGTGGTGCTGGGCGGCGCCTCCTACGAGACGCTCGTGCGCCGGATGGAGGCGCTGCGGGAGGGCTGGTCGACCGAGAACTGGCAGCTAGAACTACGCGGCTGGCTGGCGCGGCTGCTCGTGGCGGGCGAGGCCGACGCCTGCCGGGCGTGGCTGGACATGGCGGTCCGGGTCACCGGCTGCGTCCAGGGCCTGCCCGACAACGCCGCCCACCCGGCGATGCACACCCCCGTCCGCTGGTTCCAGGCCGACCTGCGCCGCCTGTTCGGGCGGCGGCGCCTGGTGCCCAACCCGCTGACCGAGAAGCTGAGGACCGAGCCGCCCGCCCCGGCCGAGCAGGAGGCCGAGGAGCCGTCCGACCTCGCCGGGCAGGTATTGCTCGGCCAGCCCGACCTGGTCCGCGAGATCGACCGGGCCGTCAAGGGGGACGGGCCGGTGCGGCTGCTGGTCGCCGGACCCGAGGGCACCGGCAAGGGCACCGGCGTGGAGGTGCTGGAGCAGGCGCTGACCGACACGGGCCGGATCCGGGACGTCCTGTGGGTCTCCGACCAGGTCTTCGCCTCCCTGCACCTGTCCGACGCGGTGCTGTGGCTGCAGGCGCGGGTCAAGGAGTGCCTGGAGGGCCGGCAGCTCCTGGTGGTCGACGGGCTCGACAAGATCCTCACCTACGAGCGCTGCGGGCCCGCCGTGGTGGAGGAGCTGCGCCGCCTCATGGCCCGCAGCCCGAAGCTGCACGTGGTGGCGCTGGCCCGGCCCGGCGGCGACGACCGGCTGTTCGCCGCCAATCCCGGCCTCGTGCAGGGCCTGCGGGTCGCCCGCACCCGCGAGTTCGGCGAGCGCGAGTACGCCGAGCTGTTCGTCCGGGCCGTGCAGGCGCGCGAGCTGGGCGTCGCCCGGACGGTCGCGGCCAAGGCCGCGGCCCTGCTGGCGCGGACGGCGCCGGTGCTGAACCTGCGCAACGCGCGGCTGGTGGAGTTCCTGGCCGACCAGTGCGCGGCCGCCGCCAGGGCCAGGACCCCCCGGGCGATCAAGGTGCTGGCCAAGGACCTCCCCGCGCGGCTGGTGCCGGGCGACCCGGCGCGTTCGGCCGACCCGCTGGCCGAGCTGGCCGCGTGCGCGGGCATCGAGCCGGTCAAGCGGGAGATCTCCGCGCTGGTCGCCGAGGCCAAGGCCGCCCGGATGCGGCGGGAGGCCGGCATGCCGGTGCCCTCGCGCCCCCGGCACCTGGTCTTCACCGGCAACCGCGGCACCGGCAAGACGACGGTCGCCCGGATCCTCGGCCGGATCTACGCCGAGCTGGGGGTGCTGTCGACCGGCCACCTGCTGGAGGTCGAGCGGTCCGACCTCGTCGGCGAGTACACCAGCGAGAGCGGCACGAAGGTCCGGCGGGTGGTGGAGCGGGCGCTGGGCGGCGTGCTGGTGGTCGCCGACGCGCACGCCCTCGCCGACTCCGACTCGCCCCGCGACCGGGAGGCCCTCGACGTCCTGCTGGCCACGCTGCAGGCGCACGAGGACGAGCTCGTCGTGGTGCTCTCGGGCCCCGACGCGGCGGTCAACGGCATGCTCAAGGGCGACCCCGACCTCGCCCGCGTCTTCCCCAAGGTGGTGCGCTTCCCCGACCTCACCGACGACGAGCTGGTCGAGGTGTTCCGGGCCAAGGCCGCCGAGAGCGGGTTCGCGCTGGCCGAGGGCGTCCTGGACCGGGTGCGGGCGCTGCTGCGCGGCGGCTCCCGCCACACCAACGCGCGGCTGATGACGGGACTGCTCGACCGGGCCATCGCCCTGCAGTCGCGCCGGGTGCTGGAGGACGGCGTCGTCGACGGCTCCGAGTCGCTCGACCTCATCCTGCCGGTGGACCTGCCGACCGGACTGTCGGCCACCGGCCGGGTGGAGCTGCCGGGCGACCCGCTGGCCGAGGTGGACGAGCTCATCGGCCTCGACCACGTCAAGCACGAGGTGCGGCTGCTGGTCGCCGAGGCGCGGGCCGAGCGGCTGCGCCGCGAGGCCGGCATCCCGATCGCCGCCCCCACCCGGCACATGGTGTTCACCGGCAACCCCGGCACCGCCAAGACGACCATCGCTCGGCTGATCGCCGCCGTCTACGCCCAGCTCGGGCTGCTGTCCTCGGGCCACCTGGTGGAGGTCTCCCGGGCCGACCTGGTCGGCGAGTACATCGGCCACACCGCGCCCCGGGTGCGGGCGGCCGTCGAGCGGGCGCTGGGCGGCGTGCTGTTCATCGACGAGGCCTACGCCCTCACCCCGGCCGACGCGGCGCGGGACTACGGCTACGAGGCGATCGCCGAACTGCTCAAGCTGATGGAGGAGCACCGCTCGGACCTGGTGGTGATCGTCGCCGGGTACGAGGGGGACATGCTGCGGTTCCTGGACTTCAACCCGGGTCTCGCCTCGCGGTTCCCGACGGTGCTCGGCTTCCCCGACTACAGCGAGGACGAACTGGCGGAGATCTTCCGGTTCATGGCCGACCAGGCCGGCTTCACCCTCGGCGAGGGCGTCGAGGACGGCGTCCGCGACCTGCTGCGGGACGTCCCGCGCGGCATCTCCTTCGGCAACGCCCGCCTGGTCCGCAACATCCTGGACCGGGCCCGCTCCCTCCAGGCCCGCCGCATCACCGCCGAGGGCGTCGTCGCCGACGACGCCGCCGTCCGGCTCCTCCTGCGCGAGGACCTGCCGGAGACCCCGCCCAGGCCCGCCGAGATCCCGATGGGCCAGTACCTGTAGGCCACCAGACCTCGTTCCCGGACCCGCCCTTCGAGGCGGCGGGTCCGGGCGGTCAGCGGTTCTTGCGGGTGTAGGCGCGGACGGCGAGCGGCATGAAGACCGCGGTCAGCAGGAGCGACCACAGGAGGGTCGCGGTCACCGGGTGCCGCAGGGGCCACGCCTCGGAGGGGGCGGTCGGGTTGCCGAACAGGGTCCTGAGGGCGGAGACCAGGGCGCTGACGGGGTTCCACTCGGAGATGACGCGCAGCCAGGCGGGCATGCCCTCGGTCGGGACGAAGCTGTTGGAGATCATCGTCACCGGGAAGAGGAGGGGGACGAAGGAGTCGGCGGTCTTCTCGTCCTTCACGGCCAGGCCGACCCAGATCCCGAACCAGCCCAGGGCCATGCGCATCAGGAGGATGAGGGCGAAGGCCGCGAGCGTCCGAACCGCCCCCTCGTGCGGACGCCAGCCCACGACCAGCCCGCAGGCGGCCATGAGGGCCAGGCCGGGGAGCCCGGTCAGCAGGTCCGCGGCGGACTGGCCGAAGGGCATCGTCCAGCGGGCGATCGGCAGGGAGCGGAAGCGGTCCATGACGCCCCGTCCGGCGTCCGTGGCGGTGCTCATGACCTGGGCCATCACGACGCTGAAGGTCATCATGCCGAACAGGCCCGGCATGAGGTACTCGCGGTAGTTCCCCCCGCCCGGGACCTGGATGGCGCTGCCGAAGACGTAGCCGAACATCACCACCATGACGACCGGGAAGAACAGGGCGCCGACGAGTTCGCCGGGGCGGCGCTTGAGCTGGGTGAGGTGCCGGCTGAACATCGTCAAGCCGTCGGAGACCGCCCAGGTGAGGGTGTTCATACGGATTCCTTCTTGTGCTCGGTGAGCTCGAGGAAGACCTCGTCGAGGGTGGGGCGGCGCAGGGAGACGTCGAGGACTCCGAATCCCGCGGCGTCCAACCGGCGGACGACTTCCGGCAGCGTGACGTCGCCGACCGGGAGGCTGAGCCGTGCTCCGGAGAGGTCCGGCTCGCCCCGGCCCATCAGGCCGTTGAGCAGGCCGGCGGCGCGTCCGGTGTCGGCGGGGTCGGCCAGCACGACGTCCAGGCGGGTGCCGATCTGGGACTTCAGCCGGTCGGGGGTGTCCCGGGCGATGACGCGGCCGTGGTCGATGACGGCGATGTCGTCGGCGAGTTGGTCGGCCTCGTCCAGGTACTGGGTGGTGAGCAGGACGGTGGTCCCCTCCCGGACCAAGTCGCGGACGGCTTGCCAGATCTCGCCGCGGCTGCGCGGGTCCAGGCCGGTGGTCGGTTCGTCGAGGAAGAGGACCTCGGGATCGACGACGAGGCTGGCGATGAGGTCGAGCCTGCGGCGCATCCCGCCGGAGTAGCCGGAGACGGGCTTGTCCGCGGCGTCCGCCAGGCCGAACCGCTCGAGCAGCTCGTCGGCCCGGCGGCGCGCCTCCTTGCGGCCCAGGTGGTGGAACCTGCCGAACATGCGCAGGTTCTCCCGGCCCGACAGGTACTCGTCGACGGCGGCGCTCTGCCCGGCGAGGCCTATGCGCCGCCGGACCTCCCCCGCCTGCCGGACGACGTCGAAGCCCGCGACCGTGGCGCGCCCCTCGGTCGGGTCGGCGAGGGTGGCGAGAATCCGCACGGCGGTGCTCTTGCCCGCGCCGTTGGGCCCCAGGACCCCGCAGACGGTGCCGCGGGCGACCTCCAAATCGAGGCCGCGGAGCGCATGGGTGTCGCCGTACCGCTTGTGCAGTCCTTCGGCGACGACGATCGGTTCGTTCATCAGCCCCCCCAAATGGGTACGTGGTACGCAGTTATGGGGGACCCTAACCAACTGAGTACGTTGTACGCAAGTGGAAGGATGGGAGAGTGAGCGACGAGCAGGCGAAACTGATCATCTGGGCCAGGCCGCCCCGGTCCTCCCGCGGCCCGAAACCCGCCTTCACGCTCGAGGGGATCGCCCGGACCGCCGTCGCGCTCTGCGACTCCGAGGGCCTGGACGCGCTGACCATGCGCCGGCTCGCCGCCGAGCTGGGCACCGGCACGATGTCGCTCTACCGGTACGTGCGGTCCAAGGACGACATCATCGACCTCATGGTCGACCTCACCCTCGAGGAGATCGAGCGGCCCGAGCACCCGGACTGGCGCACCGGCCTGTGCTGGAACGCCCACCAGATCCGCGCCCGCGCCCTGCGGCATCCGTGGATCGTCCAAGTGGACGCCCCGTACTTCTTCCTCGGCCCCAACGGCATCGAGTTCGTCGAGTACCTGTACCGCATCGTCGACGGCATCGGCCTCGGCATCGACGAGATGATGCGCGCGATCAACCTGGTGGCCGCTTACGCCGAGGGCGCGGTCCGCGCCGAACTGGCCTCCGGGCGGCGGGCCGCCGAGGCCGGAGTCACCGAGGAGGAGTGGATACGGGCGCACGGCACGCACTTCCGCGCCCTGATGGACACCGGGCGGTACCCGCTGATGCGCCGGGTGATGCTGGAGGCCGAGCAGCCGCACATGACGCCCGAGGAGAACTTCGAGTACGGGCTCCAGCGCGTCCTGGACGGCATCGAGACCTGGCTGCCCGGCTTCCGGCCGCCGAAAACGGAGACTTCTTGACCGCTTACTCGGGAGTTCCCCTGAGGTAGGTGAGGTAGACCGGCCGCAGGGCGTCGGCCAGTTCGCCCTCTCCGGCGCCCAGGAAGTCGGTGACCAGGCCGAAGACGCGCATCAGGTCGGTCTCGCTGCGCTTCATGTCGCCGAGTCCGGCCTCCGCCGCCGGGATGTCGCTCAGCAGCCGCCAGAAGAAGCCCATGTCCTTCCGGTCCAGCGCGAGCTTCACCGCCCGGTCGTGCAGTTCCGCCGACGGAAGGTCCTCGAGTCTCTCCTGCTTCTCCTCCATGCCCGCCTTCTACCCAGCTCCCCCGCTCCCAGACCGTGACGGATCCGACGTGCGCCCCTCCCCGCACTCCGGGCGGCACGAACCCGCGACAGATCGCTCCCCCGGCCCGTCCCCGAGCCGGTGCGGCCGGCCGCGACGGAGCCGGTCGTCTTCCGCCGGCGGCCCGGCCGCCTTATTTGGCGTCGGCGTAGCAGGAGACCGTGGCGGCCTCCATGGGGAAGGCGACGGGGGTGTCCCCGAAGAGGAGGCGGGCGGCCTCGGCGGCGGCCGTGTGCAGGGCGCGGGTGACGGCCTCGGCTTCGGCCTGCGGGGTGTGCACGATCACCTCGTCGTGTTGGAAGAAGACGAGGTGCGCTCCGGCGGGCAGGCGGGGGCGCAGCAGGGCCATGAAGGCCAGGGCCCACTCGGCGGCGGTGGCCTGGACGACGAAGTTGCGGGTGAAGCGGCCCCGGGAGGCAGCGGCGTGGCGGCCCGCCTCCGTGGTGATGAGGTCGCGGTACTCCGCGGAGGCCGGGGGGCAGGTGCGGCCCAGGAGGGAGCGCACGAGCTCGCCCCGCTCCCCCGCCCGCGCGGCTGACTCCACGTACTCGAAGGCGGCCGGGAAGCGCTGCTTGAGGACCGACAGGAGCTGGACGGCCTCGCCCGTGCCGCCGCCGTACATGGCGGACAGCATCGCGATCTTGGCCTTGTCCCGGGCCGAGGGGCCGCCGGGGGTGCCGGTGAAGACCTCGGCCAAGGCCGCGTAGAGGTCGCCTTGGGCGGCGGCCTCGGTGAACGCCGCGTCGCCCGCGAGTGCGGCCAGCACCCGGGGCTCGAGCTGGGCGGCGTCGGCGACCACCAGGACGTGGCCCGGATCGGCGACCACGGCGCGGCGCAGGACCTTGGGGATCTGCAGGGCGCCGCCGCCCCTGGTCGCCCACCGGCCGGAGACCACGCCGCCGACGACGTACTCGGGACGGAACCGGCCTCCCTTCGCCCACGCGTCGAGCCAGTTCCAGCCGTGGGCGGTGTGCAGCCGGGAGAGCTCCTTGTACTCCAGCACGGCGGGCACCGCCGGGTGGGAGATTCCCTTCAGCACGTACGCGCGGGTGGAGGGGACGGAGAAACCCGCTCCGGCGAAGGCCTTCACCAGCTGCTGCGGGGAGTCGGGGTTCACCGGGTGGCCGAACGCCGCGGAGATGCGGTCGGCGAGCTCCTGGAGCAGGCGGGGGCGCAGCCCGTGCGCCGGGCGGGGGCCCAGCAGCCCGGTGAGCAGCTCGTCGTGCGCGTCGGCCCGCCAGGGCAGCCCCTCGTGGCTCATCTCTGCGGCGATCAGGCCGCCCGCCGACTCGGCCGCCGCCAGCAGCCGGAGCCGGCCCTCCATCCGGGCGAGCTGGGCGGCGTGCACCTCCACGAGCGCCTCGACCGGGGGCGCGACCTCCCCGCCGAAGAGGAGCTGCTGCTCCCCCTCGACCTCCGCGGGCTCCTCCTCCGGCGGGGGCAGGCCCCGCAGCCTGGCCAGCGCGGCGCCCACCGACCGGGACTCCCCCGGCCTCCCCTCGAACGCCAGCAGCAGGGCCTCGGTCAGCTCGAGGTCGTGGCAGCGGCCGACCGTGACGCCCGCGCGCAGCAGCCGGGGGTAGAGCCGTGCCGTGGACGCCCACACCCAGCGCGGAGCCGAGCCCCGCTCCCGTTCCGCGACGGCCGCCACGAGGTCGTCGACGTGCTCGACCTCACCGGCGGGACTCCCGTCCCGCGCCAGCGCCCGGAGGGTCCCGCCCTTCTCCCCCTCCGGCGCCACCGCATAGAACATGTGTTCATTGTGCCGGTTCCCACAGACATTTCCCGGCCCGCACACGCGGGGACGGGGTGTCCGTCACCCGGCGGCCTCCGCAGGTGCCTCCCGGCCCGCACACGCGGGGACGGGCGGACGTTACAGCGGGACGGCGAACAGGGCTCTGCGGCGCGGGTACTCGGTGATGCTCCAGATCTGCTTCTTGTCCCGCCAGACGGTGAGGTCCTCGGGGCCGAAGGGGTAGGCGCGGGTCTCCGGCTCCTCGTCGGCCGAGCCGACCAGCAGGTTTCCGCGGACCGCTCCGGTGCCTGCCTGGCTGAGGTACCAGGTGTCCTTGTGCGAGACGGCGCCCTGGATCTTGCCCGCGGGCGCCCGGTAGGCGTCGTGGGCGGCGGCGAGGCCGTCCCGGTGCCTCAGCGTCCCGTCGGCCGCCAGCCGCCAGCGCGCCAGCCTGCCCCTCTCGCCCGCTCCGTCGACGTACTCGCCGCAGACCAGGAGGTCCGGGTCGGCGCTGCGGTCGACCGAGGCGAAGGAGAACCTGGCCCCGAGAGTGACGAGCCGCCAGGCGTCGCACTGCGGCAGGACGTAGCGGTAGCCGTAGGCGTGGAACTTTCCGCCCTTGCGGCCGATCCGGTTGCGGTCCCCGGTGTCGTCCTGGGCGGACCGCAGGTCCAGGATCTTGCGCAGGTCGAACACCCGCAGACCGCGTGCGGTGTCGGCGACGTACAGGTGGTGGCGGTACCAGGCGATGCCCCCGGCGTGGAGGTCGATCGCCGAGTACCCGCCGTCAGGTCGCGCGGTGACGGCGAGCACGTGCCGGTACCGGCCCTTGTGCGGGTCGAGGAAGGTGAGCCTGATCCCGCGCTCCTCGGTCGCGAGCTCGGGCTTCCAGTACCAGCTCGCGATGAAGGCGTCGGGCCCGGAACCGGCGTCGGAGGAGCAGGTCAGCCCCTGCGGGTACCAGTCGCGGGTGTCGTCGTCGGAGTCCTCGAAGGTGAACCAGTCGGCCGGCTGCGGCTTCATCTGCCCGAACGCCGCCGTCGAGCCCCTGCGGCTGGCGGTGCGGTTGGCGTCGGCGAGCACCTTCGCCACCGGCGCCGCCTCGAGGTCCTGCGCCAGCCTGGCCGCCCCCTCGGCGAGCTCCCCCGTCTTCCGGCGCAGCTCGAACGGAGCGGGAGATACCGGGGCCAACTTCAACATCGTCCGATGATGCACTGAAAGCGCCTTTAGTGCCACAAGATCGACCCATTAATTCCGTCGACTCCCCAGGTCCGGCGCACTACGGTGGGACGCGGCCGCGAGAGGCGCGGCGCCGACGAGAGGTGGAGCCGCGTGAAGACCGTCGTTGTGGCAGGCCGTTCCCGGATCCTGTCCTTCCAGGCGTCCGCCTGAACCTCTGAGGCTCAGGCCGGCGCCGTTCCCGAAAGGCGCCACCACAGTGGCCTTCTCTCTTTCCTCACTCGGTTTCGACGCGTTCTTCTCCGACTCGCTGGAGCCGGGCCGCACCGCCGGGAGGGTCTCCCGGGTCGACCGCGGAGCCTGCGACGTCCTCACCGAGGACGGCGAGCGCCGGATCCCGTGGAGCGGCACCCTGACCCGTGCCGCCTCCCAGGACCCCGTCGCGCTGCCCTGCACGGGCGACTGGGTCTCCTTCGACACCGCGGTCCGCGGCGTGCTGCCCCGCCGGACGAGCATCGTCCGCGCCGGGGTGCGGCCCGGGGACTCCCGCGGGCAGGTGCTGGCCGCCAACGTGGACGTCGTCCACATAGTGGAGCCGGCCGTGCCCGAGCCCGACCTGGGCCGGATCGAACGGCTGCTCGCCCTCGCCTGGGAGAGCGGCGCCCGGCCGGTCGTCGTCGTCACCAAGGCGGATCTCGCCGAGGTGGACCTCGACCGGATCGCCTCCGCCGCTCCCGGCGCCGAGGTCCTGGCGGTCTCCTCCTCCACCGGGGAGGGGCTGGACGCGCTGCGGCCCGGTCCCGGCGAGACGGCCGTCCTGCTCGGGCGGTCCGGCGCCGGCAAGTCGACCCTGGTCAACGCGCTGGCGGGCGGCGAGCTCATGGCCACCGGCGAGGTCCGCGAGGCCGACGGGCGGGGCCGTCACACCACCGTGCACCGGGAGCTGCTGCTCCTGCCCGGCGGCGGGATGGTCATCGACACGCCGGGCCTGCGCGGGATCGGCCTGCACGACGCCGACGAGGGGCTGTCGCTGGCCTTCTCCGACGTCGAGGAGCTGGCGGAGGGCTGCCGGTTCTCCGACTGCGTCCACCAGGACGAGCCGGGCTGCGCGGTCCTGGCGGCCGTGGCGGCGGGCGAGCTGCCCGAGCGGCGGCTGGCCTCCTGGCGCAAGCTGCGCCGCGAGGCCGCGTGGGCCGCCTCCCGGACGGACGCGCGGCTGCGGGCGGAGCGGAACCGCCAGTGGAAGATCATCCACAGGTCGATGCGGGGCCGCAACCGGCCCTGACGAAGGGCGGCGGGCCCTGCGGGGCCCGCCGCCCCCTCCTCACAGCGGGTGGAGGTCGGGCCGCTTGGGCAGGCGCCCGTCGCCCGAGGACAGTCCCTTGACGCGGCGCTCCACCCAGGGCAGGAAGTAGGTCTTCGCCCAGTAGAGGTCCTCCCGCTTGGCCTCCTGCCACGACTTGGGCGGGATCTTCGGCCAGGGGGTGCGCCAGTCGCCCTCGGTGGGGACGCCGAGGATCTCGGCGACGGCCAGGCCCAGCCTGCGGTGCCCCTCGGAGGTCAGGTGCAGGCGGTCCTCGTGCCAGGCGCCGATGTGCGACAGCACCGACATCGACCACAGGTCCACGACCTTCAGGTCGTACCGGTCGGCGATGGAGCGGATGTGCAGGTTGAGCGTGGCGACCTTGCCGCGCCACCTGCCGTCGCCGCGGCCGCTGACGTTCCACTGCTTGGGATCGAAGCTCGTGAAGACGACGACCTCGGCGCCCGTGGCCTTCAGCCTGCGCACGCAGTCCATGTAGAGCAGCGCGATGGCGTCGGGGTCGGCTCCGGGGCGGAGCATGTCGTTGCCGCCGGCGGAGAAGGTGATCAGGTCCGGCGCCAGCTCGACCGCGCGGGGCACCTGCTCCTCGGCGACCTGGCCCAGCAGCTTCCCGCGCACGGCGAGGTTGGCGTAGTGCAGCCCGGGGCGGGCCGCGTCGATGTGCTCGGCGAGCCGGTCGGCCCATCCCCGGTACCGGTCGTCGCCCAGGTGGTCGTTCAGGCCCTCGGTGAAGCTGTCTCCGAGCGCGACATAGGACTGGAACTCATTCACGCCGTTAAGCATGCAGGATGCACACAAACTTACGCGATCGTAGGGGGCGTGACCCCTCCCACGTCAGCGAAGACTTATGCGCAGTTCGTGTTCGACGGGCGGGGACAGCTCGTGTTCGCGGCAGCCCGAGACGCCGAAGCAGCGGATGCGCAGTTCGCCGGAGGTGACGTCGAGGCGCAGGAAGCTCTTGAAGAAGGGCGGGGTGTCGCTGTCGGAGGTCTCGGAGAAGAGCTTGCGGTACGCCTGGCCCACCGGAAGGCGGAACTTGCGGGGCGCCTTACCGCCGCCCCGGGGCACTCCCAGGAGGAACGCGATGGTCTTCGCCTTCAGGCCCGGCTTGACCTGCCTGCCCTCCGGCCGGGACGGCTCCAGGCCCAGACGTTCCCCGACGGCCGCCGCGGCCTGCGGATAGGACAGGTCGAAGAACCTCCGGAGCCCGAACCTGCGCAGCCGCCGCGCGTACACCTGGCTGTAGTAGACCAGCGAGTCGCCGCGCAGCGGGTAGCAGGTGAACTCCCCCTCGTCGACGACCGTGGCGCGGCCGATGATGTGGGTGGCGTGCATGTAGGCGCCGGAGCCGCCCGCGACCAGGTACTCGGTCTTGCGCCCGGGCTCCACCTCGACGGAGTAGCGCTGGTAGTTGTGGGTGTCGCCGCCTATGACCGCCACGTAGTTCGACGAGCGGACGATCTCGTCGACCGTGCCGCCGTTCTCGATCGGGCACGGCTTGTACTGGTCGTTGCGGTAGATCGGCTTGCCCGTGATCAGCAGCTTGGGGCGGGGGTCGGCGGACACGCGGCGCAGCCACTCCCCCTGCTCCTGGTCGAGCCTGCCGCTGATCCCGGTGTCGATGCCGACGATCCGCAGCGAGGGGCTGTCGATCACCCAGTACGGTCCGGGCTGGACGCCCTGCTGCGCGGGGGCCGGGCGCAGCTTGCGGGCCTCGGCCAGCGCCCCCTCGTCGGCGGGTTCGGGGCGCCGCCACAGCCTGCGGGCCACGATGCCCAGGTGCCCCTTCCACCAGCCGCCGGGCGAGCCGTCGCCGCGCCGGTCGCAGAACACCCGCATGAATCCCTCGAGCCCGTCGTACCAGTCGTGGTTGCCGGGCAGCGCGTAGATGGGCCCCTGGTAGCCCTGGTAGGCGTGGAAGAACTTGTGCGGGTAGTCGTTGATGCTGCCGATCGGGTAGATGACGTCGCTGGCGATCACCATGAAGTCGGTGTCGGCGCCGGTCTTCAGCATCGGGGGGACCACCGCGAACTGCGAGCTGTCGCCCTCGCCGGTGTCGCCCAGCAGCAGGAACGAGAAGTCGCCCTCCTCGGTGCGCAGCAGCTGGTCGCCCGGGGCGCCGACCCAGCGCCGCCGCAGGTCGTCCACCGGGTCGCCGAACCAGCGGGCGATCACGTCGTTGCGGGAGCGCCACAGCACCGAGGGCCGCAGCCACGACAGCGGCTCCTGCGGCCCGAGTGCCCGGAAGGTGCCCTCTTCCAGGCACCCCCACCCCGCGCCGGTCGAGGACTGGTGTGAATTTCGGGGGGACGGTTTCACCCGTCAAGACGATCACGCCGGGGCGGCGAAGACAAGCATTCAGCCGGGGTGTCGGTGCTGACCCGTCAACGGGAACTCCTCGTCCCGGCCGTGGAGCAGGTCGGGGGTGGTCACCGGTCCCGGGTCCGGCGCCGCGGCCCGCGGCAGCCCTTGGGAGAGCGTCGCGATGAACCCCGGGAGCTCGGCGGCGGGCAGCCGGAAGGTCGTGGTGCAGGTGCCCCCGTCCCACAGGCTGAGCACCATGAGGTCCACGTCCGGATGCCAGGAGAGTCTGAGCGTGCGGTCCTCGCCGCGAGCGTCGAAGAAGACCTCACCGGACTGCGGCAGCGCGTAGCCAGACATGCCGCCATGATCTCCCCGCCGGGAGAGGGCTGTCCAGCCCCGCTCAGCCCACCCCGAAGCCGCGGGGGTCGTCGACGGAGACGATCTCCCTGCCCAGCGGGGCGAGGGCGACCGGGATCAGCTTGAAGTTGGCCAGGCCCAGCGGGATGCCGATGATCGTGACGCACAGGGCGATCCCGGTGACCAGGTGGCCCAGCGCCAGCCAGATCCCCGCGATGAGGATCCAGATGACGTTGCCCACCGCCGACCCGACCCCGGCCGTGGGTTTGGAGACCACCTTCTTGCCGAACGGCCACAGCGCGAAGACCCCGATCCGCCAGGCCGCGACCCCGAACGGGATCGTGATGATCAGGATGAAGCACAGGAGGGCCGCGGCGAAGTAGCCCAGGGCCAGCCAGAAGCCGGAAAGGACGAACCAGATCAAGTTCAGGATCGTACGCATGCCTCGAGCCTACGGTCGGATCACCCGGAGTGCTCCCGGCAGGACCCGGACGTTCACCGGAAGCCGGCCCGGCAGTTCCCCGTCGCAGCCGTAGGGAAGGTCGCGGGAGGCCTCGATGCGGATCTCCTTGCAGCGCAGTACCTCCACCTGGGGCCGGTGGACGTGCGCGCCGGTCTCCAGCTCCTTCATCACCGTCGTGAACAGTCTTCGGGACGCGTGGTGGATGACCACCACGTCGAGCAGACCGTCGTCGACGGACGCGTCGGGGGCGATGCGGCGTCCGAAGCCGTAGTACCCGGAGTTGGCCGCCACGACCGTGTACGCGCGGCGTTCCAGGCGCTGTCCGTCCACCGTGATGGTGTAGGTCACGGGTTTCCAGAACGCGAACGCCCGGACGGCGCCGAAGGTGTAGGAGGCCCTGCCCTTCAATGCCCTCGTCTCGTTGGCGTACAGGTTGGCCAGGGCGTCCACGCCCGCGTAGACGCTGCCGAGCGCGGCCCGCCCGTCGACCTCGATGAGGTCGGTCGGGCGGGAGCCGCCGTGCAGCAGCAGTCCGGCCAGCTCCGTGACGCCGCCGGGGAGCCCGAGCTGGCGGGCGAAGTCGTTGCCTCGCCCGGCGGGGACGATCCCGTACTCGGCGTCGAGCCCGGCCAGTGCCCCGCCGACCCCGCCGACGATGCCGTCGCCGCCGACGCCCAGCACCGTGTCGCCGCGCGCGGCGGCCTCCCGGGCGATCCGTCCGGCGTCGGCGAGGTCGCGGCTGTACTCGACCTGGAGTGCGGCTCCCCCCTCGCGCAGCAGGCGGGCCAGCGCGAACAGCGTCCGGGCGGCGGAGGCGTCGCCCGCGGCCGGGTTCACGACCGCCGTGAAGCTCCTCATGGGACCAGGATGCCGGGGTTGAGGATCCCGGCGGGGTCGAGGCTGCGTTTCACCGCGCGCAGGACCTCCACGCCCAGCGGGCCGATCTCCTCGGCGTAGGCGGCCCTGTGCTCGGTGCCGACGCCGTGGTGGTGGCTGATCGAGCCGCCCGCCGCGATGATCGCCTCGTTGACGGCGGTCTTCGCCTCGTCCCAGTCGGCGTCCCGGCCGATCCGGCCGGAGACGATCGTGAAGTACAGGGAGGCGGACGAGGCGTAGACGTGGGAGATGTGGCACATGACGAGATGGCCGGGCAGCGCGGCTTTGACCGCTTCGTAGAGGACGGGGATGTTCGACCAGAACGTCGTCGTCTCCAGCGTCTCCACAAAGGCGCCCACGTCCAGCAGCGAATCGCGCAGGTAGGGGGCGCCGAACCGGCCGTGCTCCCAGCTCTCGCCCGGCCCCGCGCCCAGGGCGGTGCCGCCGAGCGAGGACAGGACGGCGTGCGTCCGGTCCCTGCGGACGGCCACCTCTCCCGCCTGGCCCTCGTAGCCGACGATGGCCAGGCAGCCGGAGTCTCCCTCCCCGATGGTCTCGGTGCGGGCGAGGCCGACCATCGTCTCGGTCTCGTCCGACAAGCGCAGGACGGTGGGCATCGGGCCGTCCTGGGAGAGCCTGCGGAGCGCGGCGGCGCCGGAGGCGAAGTCGGGGAAGCGCCAGCCCTCGTAGAGCCTGACCTCCGGCAGGGGGCGGATCCGGACGGTCAGCGAGGTGATGACGCCGAACGCGCCCTCGGAGCCGAGGACGAGCTGGCGCAGGTCCGGTCCGGCCGCCGACTTCTGCGCCCGGCCCAGGGTGAGGGTGCCGGACGGCGTCGCGACGGTCATCCCGACGACGAGCTCGTCGAACCTGCCGTATCCGGCGGAGGACTGGCCGCTGGAGCGGGCGGCGGCGAACCCGCCGATGCTCGCCCACTCGAAGGACTGCGGGAAGTGCCCGATCGTGTAGCCGCGCTCGCCCAGCAGCTCCTCGGCCCGCGGACCGCGCAGCCCCACCTGGAGGGTGGCGGTGCGGCTGACCTCGTCCACTTCGAGAAGTTCGTCCAGGCGGCGCAGGTCCAGCGCGACGAAGGCGGGGGCCTCGGGCGCCAGCCCGCCGACGACCGAGGTGCCCCCGCCGAACGGGACGACCGCGAAACCGTGCGCGGTGGCCAGTTCCAGCACGCCCAGGACGTCCTCGTGGGTGGCGGGCAGGACCACCGCGTCGGGGGTCTGGGAGGTGTCCCCCCGCCGGATACGCAGCAGGTCGGGGGTGGACTTGCCGCCGGTGTGGCGGACCCGCTCCTCGGCGTCCGCGCGCACCTCGGCGATCTTTCCGAGCGCCGCGAGCACGTCCTGGTCGAGCCGGGGCTCGGGTGGTGCGATGTCGGAGAGCGCGACGGGGGATTCGTCCCTCGGCTGGACGCCGAGCAGTTCCCGCAGCAGTGTGGTGACCGACTCGGGCAGGGGGGTGGCCTTGGCCGGGTCTCCCCAGCCCGACCACGACATCTGTACGGGCACCGCGGTTCCTCCCAGCGTTTGCTGTACCTGCTTCTTATGGTTCACTGTGACATATGACGTCCATTCGTCACAACCACAGGTACGGACGCACCGACGAGGAGGCGGTCCTCGACGCGGCCCGCGACTGCGTGCTCGCCGTGGGCGTCCGCCGCACCACGCTCACCGACATCGCCCGCAGGGCGGGCGTCTCCCGGATGACCCTCTACCGGCGCTGGCCCGACGTGCAGACGATCGTCGGCGACCTGATGACCCGGGAATGGCTCGCCCTCGCCGAGTCCGTCATGGCCGGCAGCTCCGGCGACGCGCGCACCCGCCTGGTCGACACCCTGGTGCGGGGCACCCGGGCCTTCCGCGGGCACCCGCTGCTGCGCAAGATCGTGGAAGTGGACCCCGAGCTGCTGCTCCCCTACCTGCTCACCCGGACGGGAGCCAGCCAGGAGGCCTTCCTGGAGCTCATCGAACGCGAACTCGTCCGCGGCCACGAGGACGGCACCGTGCGGACGGACGTCCCTGCCCGCCAGGCGCGCGCCGTGCTGCTGGTCGTCCAGGGCTTCGCGCTGTCGCTGCCCACGATGCTCGGCGAGGGCGA
This sequence comes from Actinocorallia aurantiaca, assembly GCF_039533685.1. Lineage (NCBI taxonomy): Bacteria > Bacillati > Actinomycetota > Actinomycetes > Streptosporangiales > Thermomonosporaceae > Actinocorallia > Actinocorallia aurantiaca. The sequence goes on from NZ_BAAATZ010000012.1 coordinate 298,141, forward strand.
CCTGTCCGCGGAGCGCTTCGACGAAGAGCTCCGCCTCCTCCTCCAACGATTCCTCACCCCCGAACGCCCCGAACGCCCCGGACGTCCCGAAGGGAACGCGCAGTGACCCCCCACGCCGAGCCGAGCACCTCCCTCAACGCGCGGAGGCGCGCCCGCGAACTCGCCGCCTCCGCCGACAACGCAGATGTGGCGGACGTTCTGGTCATCGGGCTGGGCGTGACCGGCGCCGGAGTCGCGCTCGACGCGGCGTCGCGGGGGCTCAAGGTGACGGCGATCGACGCGCAGGACCTGGCGTTCGGCACGTCACGGTGGAGTTCCAAACTCGTTCACGGCGGCCTGCGTTATCTGGCGTCCGGGCAAGTCGACGTCGCCTACGAGAGCGCCGTCGAACGCGGCATCCTCATGACGCTCACCGCCCCTCATCTCATCCGCGCGATGCCGTTCGTGATGCCGCTGACCCCGCTGATGTCGAGCCGCAACGCGGCGCTGGCGATGACCGGGCTGCGCGCGGGCGACCTGCTTCGCGCCGCCGCGCGCACTCCCCGCAAGGTGCTGCCGGGCCCGTTGCGGCTGTCACGCGCGCAGACGCTGCGCATGGCGCCGGGCCTGCGCGAGAACGGCCTGCGCGGCGGCCTGCTGTCCTGGGACGGGCAGCTGTGCGACGACGCCCGTCTCGTCACCGCGATCGCGCGTACGGCCGCCGGATACGGGGCGCGGATCCTCACCCGGTGCAGGGCCGTCGAGGTCACCGGTGAAGGCGCACGGGTGCGCGACGAGCTGACCGGCGAGGTGAAGGACCTGCGTGCGCGGAAAGTCGTCAACGCCGCCGGCGTGTGGGCGGGCGGGCTGGTTCCGGGCATCGCGCTGCGCCCGTCGCGCGGCACCCATCTCATCCTCGACGGGAACGCGATGGGCGAGCACCCGTTCAAGACCCTCAAGGCGGGCCTCCACCTGCCCGTCCCCGGCAGCGTCAACCGGTTCGCGCTCGTCCTCCCCCAGGACGACGGGCGCGTCTACGTGGGGCTCACGGACGAGCCCGTAGACGAGATCCCGGACGTCCCGACCGCTCCCGAGAGCGACATCGGCTTCCTTCTGGACCTGCTCGGCACCGTCCTGGACACGACCGTCCGCCGCTCCGACGTCCTGGGCGCGTTCGCCGGACTCCGTCCGCTGCTGAACGCCGAGGGCCGCACGGCCGACATCTCCCGCCGGCACGCCGTCCTCACCTCTCCCGAAGGGATCGTGACGGTCGTCGGCGGCAAGCTCACCACCTACCGGCGCATGGCGCAGGACGCCGTGGACGCCCTGGGCCTGGACGCGGGCCCCTCTCAGACCGCCGGAATCCCCCTCATCGGGGCTCCCGGCACCGTTCCCGCCGCGGCCCGGACCTCGCCGGGGAAGGTCCCGCTGCGGCTGGCACGCCGTTACGGCGCCGAGGCCCCGCTCATGGCGGCCCTCGCGGAGGAGGACCCTTCGCTGCTGGAGCCGGTGCTGCCCGGCCGCCCCTATCTGGCCGTCGAGTGGGCCTGGGCCCTGGCCCACGAGGGCGCGCTGGACGCGGACGACCTGCTGGACCGCCGCACCCGGGTGGGCCTGGTCGAGGCGGACCGCGCGGCGGCGCTGGAGGGGGCCGAATCCATGGTCAGGAGGATGAGTGGGAGCTCACAAGATCTCTGAGGTGTGCCTCCCTCCTTGGCCGGGCAGGCCAAGTTAGGTTAGGGTGACCTAACTAATTCTCTCGGGGGAGGAGTGAGGACGGTGGCGCATTCGCCTTCCTGTGAACACTGCCCTGGCAGTCACACAGGCGAGCGTCCCTGCCTCGCCAGTGCGACGGTCAAACCGCGCAGCTGGCTGCTGCTCGAGCATCCGGGGCCCTGGGCGCCCAAGATCGAGAAGATGGGTGTTCCCGTCATCTCCGAGGCCCTGCGGGCCGGGGTGCGTCCGCAGCTCATCCGCCGCCCCGGCAGGCGCCGGACCGCTCCGCCGACACGCGTCTACGTCGGCTGGTCGGGCGACGACCCCTGGATGGAGGTCCGCGAGGTGGCCGACCCGGCGGAGTTCGCCGAACTGGACCTCGCGGCCGTCGCCCGGGGCCTGCGCCCCCGCTTCGGGGAGCCGACCGCGGATCCCCTGGTGCTGGTGTGCACACACGGCAAGCGCAACGTCTGCTGCGCCCGCACGGGCGCTCCCCTGGCCCGCGGCTTGATGGAGCGGTACGGCGATCTCGTCTGGGAGACCACCCACGTGGGCGGCGACCGGTTCGCCGCGAACATGGTCTGCATGCCGCACGCCCTCTACTACGGCGACCTCGACGACTCCTCGGCGCGGGACGCGGTGGACGCCTACCTGCGCGGCGAGGTGGCCCTGGAGCGCCTGCGCGGCCGGGCCGGACGGCCGGAGGCCGCGCAGGCCGCCGAGCACTTCGTCCGCGAACGCACCGGACTGATGGGCATAGACGAGGTGCGTGCGATCTCCGTCACGGGAAACGGCCCTTATATGACCAGGGTCACAGCACGCGGCGACATCTGGTCTGGCACCATCGAACTGGTAGAAAGCCCCAGCTTCTGCGGCTCCGAGTGCGATGTGAGCGTTCAGACATACCAAATGCGGGGGCTGGCCCTTCACAGCGAAGCGGCCCTCGTGTAACCTCTCGAAGGCCCCAGTCGGGGATGCTGCGCCGCGAGCTTACCCATCATAGGGAACACAGCGGCAACTCCAGACGTTGTAAATTTCAGCGCTACTAAGCGCTGGCAACGTCTTTGTCCGAAATTGCTCAGAAATCAACTGAGGTGGGTGTTTCATGGCTCAGGTACGTCGGCAGGCTAACCTCCCCCGTCCCAGCTGGGGCTGGCAGGACGCCGCCGCGTGCCGGGGGGAAGACCTTGTGCTCTTCTTCGGCCCTGACGGCGAACGTCAGCCCGAGCGGGAAATCCGCGAGCGCAAGGCGAAGCAGGTCTGCATGGGCTGCCCCGTCCGCACGGATTGTCTTGACTACGCCGTCTCCCGTCCGGAGAAGTACGGCACCTGGGGCGGTCTGAACGAGGACGAGCGCGCCTCCGAGCGTCGCCGCCGCATGCGCCGCGCCAACGCCGCCTGACATCGGCCGCCGGACCCCGGCACTTCGACGAACGTTCACGGCCCCGGTAATACGGGGCCGTTCGCGTTCACAAAAACAAAAAACACAAAAGGCCCTCGCAAGAGGGCCTTTTGTGTTAGTTGGAAACCTAGACCGCGAGCCAGCGGAGGGTGTTCTCCCGGGTGATCAGATCCAGTGCCGCCTCATCCGCGCCGGCGGCGCGCAGGGCCGGCACGAAGTCGTCGTGGACGGTGCCGTAACCCGGGCCGCCGTAGTGGGCGAGCTGCCCCATCCGGCAGATCCCGCCGCCCAGCAGCAGCCGGTCCGCGTGGCCCGCCTCGATCAGCTCCAGCACCGGCCGGACCGCCCGGTCTCCGGTGGCCGCCAGCCGCCCGAAGGAGACGTAGGCCCCCAGTTCGGCGAGCTTGCGGTGCGCTCCCGGGTCGCCGGTCAGGCTCTGCTGCCCGACGGCGATCTTCTCGGGGGCCACCCCGGACTCCAGCAGCAGTTCGAGCTGGGCCGTCCCGGAGCGGCCGTGGGTGGCGATCGCCAGCCCCGACTGCAGGGAGGCCGCCGCCGCGGCCCGCAGCGCCGCCTCCTCCGCCGGAGTGGGCTGCTCTCCCCAGCAGCCGACCTCGCCGATGACGCCGGGCAGGACGCTGGTTCCGTCCATGCCGAAGCCGATCTCGGCGATCAGCCGCTCGGCCAGCCGGCCCGCGTCCGCGTCCCGCGCGCTCACCGGGTGGAAGGGCTCGCAGAAGAAGCCGGTGCCCGCCACGACGGCGACCCCGCTGGCCGCGCTGATCCGGGCCAGGGCCGAGGCGTCGCGCCCCATGCCCAGGCAGGTGAGCTCGACCACGAGGCCGAGCTCCTGCCGCTCGCGCAGCCGGGTCAGCTCGTCGCAGACGTGGATCTCCTCGTCCAGGAAGCGGCCCGGGTCCGACTCCGCGCGGACCGGCCAGCGCAGGTCCATCCGCAGGTGCTCGTGGGCGAGCGTCCTGCCCGCCAGGTCGGAGATCGGCATCCGGCCCGTCACCGTACGAATATGGGGTTCAGTGGCAGGGTCCGTCATGGCAGGCGAGGTTACGCGAACTTTGCCGGAAGTAGTGCAACCTGTTCGGATTCTTTACACGGCCGCCGGCGAGGGCCCCTCAGTAGCCGTGGCTCCTCATCAGGGCCACCGCGCGGGCCCGCGACGTCCCCGGGGCGGGCCACCTCCGGTCCACCTCGGCGTTCAGGCAGGCCCCCACCAGGACCGCGAAGGCCGTCACGTACAGCCAGGCCATGAGGGCGATCGGGGCGGCCAGGGAGGCGCTCACCGAGACGCCGGTCAGCGACTCCGACAGGTAGACCCGCAGCAGGACGCTGCCGCCGATCCAGAAGACCATCGCCACGACCGCGCCGGGCAGCTCCCGCCACCAGGCCGTCCGCACCGGGACGCTCAGGTGGTACAGCAGGCTGAGGAAGAGGATCGACAGGACCAGCAGGACCGGCCAGTAGAGCATCGAGACCAGCCCGGAGGTCGCGGGGAACGTCCGCCGCACCAGGGCGGGGCCGGCGATCATCAGCGGGATGACGACCACCGCGACGACCAATCCCACGATGTAGAGGAAGAAGGACTTCAGCCGGGTGCGGATGACGCCGCGGACGCCGTCCAGGCCGTAGGAGATCGTGATCGTGTCGACGTAGACGCTGAGCGCCCGCGACCCGGCCCACAGGGAGATCAGGAAGCCCACCGAGATGATCCCGATCCGCTCGCCGCGCACCACGTCGTCCACCAGCGGCCGCACCACCTTGTCCACGGCGGGCTCGGTGAGGAAGGTCCGGGACTTGGCGATGATCCAGCCGCTGATCTCCTGGACGAGGTCGGGCCCGAGCAGGCCGCTCAGATGGCCCACGCTGGAGACCAGGCCGAGGAAGAGGGGAGGCAGGGAGAGCAGAGCCCAGAAGGCGGCCTCGGCGGCCAGGCCGGTGATCCGGTAGTGGAACGCGGTGACGGTGGTGCCCTTCGTCAGCGCCCAGAACACACGGCACAGCCCGGCCACCCTTCGGGTGGACCTGCCGGCGGGGGACTCCGCGACCTGCGGGGAAGCAGTCGTCACGACGACCACCGTAGGGCTTAGCCTGCCCGGATCATGCCACCTTGCCCAAATCAATAGATCATCTCCGGCGCGCCGTTCTCCCGGGCCCCCCGGCTCTCCACCCGGTATGAGCTTGCCCACACACCCGGTGTTCGGGGCATCCGGCCTGATAGGTGACACTGAGTTATGATCTGTGCTGCGTGCCGGGAGCGGCGTCACGAGGACTGCAGGGGCGGGACCTGGTGTGACTGCCAGCACCAGCCCCCGGCCGGGCCCACCGAGGAGGAGCCCCTCAACTGGGTGAGGCAGGGATGACCGCCAGGTGTCCACATGACGGACGTGACTGGACAACGACGGCTACGCCGTGTCAAAGTCGAACCATGACTGCTGCCTGTGACCCGCTGCTGGTGATGCGCCGGCACGTGGACTTCCTCCGGGTCCGCAGCGCCATCTGTCGGTAACGCCCTGACCATGCCCCGACGTATTTCCGGGCGCGTGGCGATACCGGCGTGACCGCTCACTGAGTCTCACTGACGAGCCCGCAGACCGAGCCGGACACCGGGTCCTGCCACGCTGCCCTCCGTAGCTTCACCCTGGAGAGGACACGCGCCGTGCCGCCCCACAAGCGAGGCGAGGGTCAATGGGCCCTTGGATACCGCGAGCCGCTGAACAAGAACGAAGAGACCAAGAAGAACGACGACCCGCTGAACGTGGGCCGCCGGATCGTCGAGATCTACAGCAAGACGGGGTTCGACTCGATCGACCCCGCCGACCTGCGCGGCCGGTTCCGCTGGTACGGCCTCTACACCCAGCGCAAGCCCGGCATCGACGGCGGCAAGACCGGCTCCATCCCCGAGGAGGAGCTCGACGACCGCTACTTCATGATGCGGGTGCGCATCGACGGCCGTCAGCTGAGCGCGGCGCAGCTGCGCGTCCTGGCGGACATCTCCGTCAAGTACGCGCGCAACACCGCCGACATCACCGACCGGCAGAACATCCAGTACCACTGGATCGCCATCGAGGACGTCCCGGCGATCTGGGACGCGCTGGAGAGCGTCGGCCTGACCACCATGGAGGCCTGCGGCGACTCCCCGCGCGCCTTCCTCAACTGCCCGCTGGCCGGGATCGCCGAGGACGAGATCCTCGACGCCACGCCCCAGGCCGACGAGATCCGCGAGCGCTACATCGGCTCGAAGGAGTTCTCGAACCTGCCGCGCAAGTTCAAGACCGCGATCTCCGGCTGCTCCTCGCACTGCACGGTGCACGAGATCAACGACATCTCCTTCGTCGGCGTGGTCAACGAGGCCGGCGAGGTCGGCTACGACCTGTTCGTCGGCGGCGGCCTGTCCACCAACCCGATGTTCGCCAAGCGGCTGGGCGTGTTCGTCCGCCCCGAGCAGGTGCACGAGGTCTGGAAGGGCGTCATCTCGGTCTTCCGCGACTACGGCTACCGCCGGCTGCGGCACCGCGCCCGGATCAAGTTCCTGATCAGCGACTGGGGAGCGGAGAAGTTCCGCGACGTGCTCCAGAAGGAGTACCTCGGCTACGAGCTGCCCGACGGCCCGCCGCCGGCGCCGCCCAAGGCCCAGCGCGACCACGTCGGCATCCACCGCCAGAAGGACGGCAACTACTACGTCGGGTTCGCCCCGCGGGTGGGCCGGGTCAACGGCGAGAAGCTGAACGCGATCGCCGACCTGGCCGAGCGCTACGGCTCCGGCCGCACCGCGCTCACCACCGAGCAGAAGATGATCGTCCTGGACGTTCCCCAGGAGAACACCGAGGCCCTGGCCGAGGAACTGGAGAAGCACGACCTGCAGGTCCGCCCGTCGGTGTTCCGCCGCCAGAGCATGGCGTGCACCGGCATCGAGTACTGCAAGCTCGCGATCGTCGAGACCAAGCAGCGCACGATGGACCTCACGGACGAGCTGGAGAAGCGGCTCCCGACGTTCGACCGGCCGCTCACCATCAACATGAACGGCTGCCCGAACTCCTGCGCCCGCGTCCAGGTCGCCGACATCGGCCTGAAGGGCCAGCTCGTCGTCGACGAGGACGGCAACCAGGTCGAGGGCTACCAGATCCACCTGGGCGGGCAGCTCGGGGAGACCTTCGGCAAGAAGGTCCGCGGCCTGAAGACCACGTCGGCCAACCTCACCGACTACGTCGAGCGGGTCGTGCGCCGGTACGACGAGCAGCGCGCCGAGGGCGAGACCTTCGCCCAGTGGGTCGGCCGCGCCGACGAAGCCGACCTCAAGTAGGGGCAGGAATGAGCGAGCGCGCCGTTCCGTTCTACTGCCCGTACTGCGGAGACGAAGACCTAGTTCCCTTCGAGGGGGACGGGACCTGGTACTGCCGGGCCTGTGCCCGCAAGTTCCGTGTGACCTTCCTCGGGATTGGAGCCCCCCGGTGACCCTGCTGGACACGGCACGTACGGACGGACCGGAGACGGCGCGTCCCTCCCTTTCGCTGGAGGACATCGTCGACTCGGCCGCCTCCGCGCTGGAGGACGCCTCCCCGCTGGAGATCGTGCGGTGGGCGGCGGCGACCTTCGGCGACCGGATCTGCCTGACGTCCTCGATGTCGGACGCCGCGCTGATCCACCTGGTGTCCAAGGTCAAGCCCGGTGTCGACGTCCTGTTCGTCGACACCGGCTACCACTTCGCCGAGACCGTCGGGACCCGGGACGCCGTCGAGGCGGTGTACCCGGTGAACGTCATCAACGTGACGCCCAGCCGGACCGTCGCCGAGCAGGACCGCGACCTCGGGCCGCGCCTGCACGGGCGCAACCCGGACCTGTGCTGCCACCTGCGCAAGGTCGAGCCGCTCAGCCGCGCGCTGGAGGGCTACATGGCCTGGTTCACCGGCGTGCGCCGGGGCGAGACCCGCTCCCGCAAGGAGATGCGGGTCGTGGAGTGGGACCGCAAGCGCGAGATGGTGAAGGTCAACCCGATCCTCCACTGGTCCGACGAGGACATGGAGAACTACATCTCCGACAACGGCGTGCTCGTCAACCCGCTGCACTACGACGACTACCCGTCGATCGGCTGCGAACCGTGCACCTCGCGGGTCGAGCCGGGCGACGATCCCCGCAGCGGCCGCTGGGCCGGTCTGGGCAAGGTCGAATGCGGCATCCATCTCTGAGGCCTCCCCTCGTGGCGGTGGCGCACGGGTCACGTGACCCGCGCGCGACCGCCACGGTCGAGTCCCTCCTGGACCTGGTGCGCGCCCGCGGGCTGGACGTGCGCACCTCCTACCTCGACCACGCGCCGCCCTCCCCCGTCCAGGCTCTGGACGGGCTGGGGGACGCGGTGGTGATGCCGCTGCTGCTCACCGCCGCCTACCACAGCAAGATCGATCTCCCGGGGGTGCTGGCCACGGCCCGGCGGCGCGACCCCGTGCTGTCCGTCCGGGTCACCGGCACCCTGGGCCCGCATCCGCTGCTCCTGGACGCCCTGGAGCGGCGTCTGGCCGACGTGGACGCCGTCCCGTCCCCGGACACCGCGGTCGTCCTGGTCGCGGCGGGCTCGTCGGACCCCTCGGCCAACGCGACGATCGCCGCGACGGCCCGCGCGTGGCGGCGACACGGCTGGTACGACGTGCGCCCCGCCTACGCCTCGGCCGCCTCCCCCACTCCGGCGGAGGCCGTCCGCTCCCTGTACGCCGCGGGTGCTCCCCGCGTCGTCGTCGCGTCCTACTTCCTGGCGCCCGGTTACTTCGCCGACAAGGTGCGGGCCTGTGCCGAGGAGGCCGGCGCCCGCGCCGTCTCCCCCGTGCTGGGGGCCGCTCCGGAACTCGCCGACATCATCGTCGAGCGCTACGAAGGGGTGCTCGTCCAGTCCGAGGCCGCCGCGGGCTGAGCCCCTCGCCGGGCTCCCGCGCGCGTGCCATGGCCGGGCTCGTCTACCAGCGGTTGAAGGGCGCGGACCCGCCGTGGGCGAAGCCCTGCCGCGCGGGGCCCTGCAGCGCCCGGGCGACCTCCGGCTCCAGGCCCAGCAGGCCGGTCACCGCGTCGGCCTCGTGCACGCTCATCTGCTGCTGGCCCAGCAGTGCGGACGTGGTCCACACGGTGTGCTGGTCGACCGCCGCCGCGATCTCCGAGAAGGTCAGCCCCTTCGCGGCCTTGGCCGCCAGGATGAGCTCCATCGCCCGCATCTTGTCCATGGGACGAACGCTAACGGCGTCCGGTTTCGAGCACGTGAAGTGCAGATCACACGGTGACACCGATAACACTACTTTCTCTCATTTCGAGATACTTATCGACGGTTATCCGAGGGTTCGACTTTGATGGTGAATTTCGCATAAAAGTTGCGGAATTCGTCCCATCTCGGTCAGATGATCTCTATAACGTTGATCGACAACGGGGGTCTCCCCCTGGTCCGGCCCGGCACGCCTTCGCGGAGGGCCCGTCCGAGCAGCCCTAGGAACCGAGAGTCCGATGCTTCCCGTTCTGACGTCACCGTCGGCCCTCCACCGGAACCGGATCCTCCTCCGGGTGCTGGTGGCGGGACTCGTCATCCTCCTCGGCGCGCAGATCTCCCTGGCGACGGACGCGGCGGCGCGCGCGGCGGCCGCGGCGGGGCTCCTGGTCGCCGCCGGGCTCGCCGCCTCGCTGACCATGGCGCAACGCCGGCACGACGCGGACCTCGAGCAGGCGGCCCTGCGGGAGCGGCAGTGGACCCACGCCTGGTCGGAACTGCGCGGAGCCGCCGCCGAGCTGGTCAGGGAACGCCTCCCGTCCGTGCTGGAGGGCAGGGAGATGCCGCCCGCGACGCGGGCGCCCTCCGATCCCGTCCTGGCCGAACTGCTCGACGAGGCCGTCACCATGGCGGTCGGCGCCGCCAAGCGGGGAGCCGACCGGGAGGAGTCGCTGCGCCTGGTGGTCGTCTCGCTGGCCCGGCGGGCCCAGGCCGCCGCGCACCGGGTGCAGGCCGCCGCCTCCTTGCTGTCCGACCGGCACTCCGACCCCGACGTCGTCGAGGCGTGCATGGCCGTCGACCATGAGGCCGCGCAGCAGGGGCGGCACGCCCAGAGCCTGGCGGTGCTGTGCGGCGAGTGGCCGGGGCAGCAGTGGCAGGAGCCGCTGGCGTTCGTGGACGTGGTGCGGTCCGCCGCCGCCCGGATCGTGGCGTTCCGCCGGATCGAGGTGACCGGCGACCCCGACCTGGCGGCCTCCGCCCCCGTCGTCGAACCGCTCATCCACCTGCTGGCCGAGACCCTGGCCAACGCCACCCAGTCCTCGCCGCCGAGCAGCATGGTGACGGTGGCGGTGCGGGCCGTCGAACGCGGCGTGGTCGTGCAGATCGACGACGGCGGGGTCGGCATGGACGACCACCGGCTGGAGGCGGCCAGGAGGATCGCCTCCGGGGAACGCGAGGTCGGCCTGAGCCAGGTCGGCGAGATCCCCCAGACCGGGCTCCCGGTGATCGGACACTACGTCCGCAGGCACGGATTCGTGGTGGACCTCGCGCACTCCCCCTACGGCGGGGTCCGGGTCGTCCTGCTCGTCCCCGAACAGTTCGTCCAGACGCTGGAGCCGGCCGGCACCCGCAGGACCCCCGAACCGCGGGAGGCCCCGCGCCCAGCCGCCTCCGCCGCCCCACCCGCGCCGACGGCCACCACCGCCTCCGGACTCCCGCTCCGCCGTCGCCGCCGCCGCGAGGAGCAGCCGCCTCCCGCGCCGACGGCCCCGCCCGTGCCCGACCGGGCCGCGCAGAGCCCCGAGGACGCCGCCCGCTGGGCCGGCGCCTTCTTCACCGACCCCGGAGCACAGGCCCCAGACAGTCAGGATGGAGCGCAGTAAATGATGCAGGACGACGAGTGGATGCTCGCCGAGGTCACCGGAGTCCCCAACGTGCGGCACGCGATGGTGCTCAGCTCCGACGGGCTGGTGAAGGTCGCCTCCGCGGGGCTGCACCGCGACGAGGCCGACCGGCTGGCCGCCGCCTGCTCCGGCCTGCACTCGCTGGGACGGAGCCTGGCGGGCCAGTACGGCAGCGGCGCGGGCGACGTCCGGCAGGTCGTCGTGGAGATCGACGGCGGGTTCGTGTTCCTGCGCGCGGCCGGGCAGGGCTCGCAGCTCGCGGTCGTCACCACCGCGGGCGTGGATCCGGCGCTGATCTCCCAGCAGATGGCCGTCCAGGTGCGCAAGATCGGTGAGAGCACGCTGGCCACGCCCGCGCGGGGAGACCTCGGTCGGTGACCGAAGGCGACTACCGGGACCAGCCGCTGCGCCCGTACGTGCTCACCTCGGGCCGGGCGCAGCCGAGCCGCAACTGGATCGGGGTGGACACCCTCCTGGTCGCCGCCCCCGGCGCGGACCCGCTGCCGGTGACCGCCAGCCGCCAGGAGATCGCCCTGCTCAGGCTGTGCGGCGGCCTGCTGTCGGTCGCCGAGGCCGCCGCCCACCTGGCGCTGCCCGTCAGCGTGGTGAAGGTGCTGGCCTCCGACCTGATGGACTCCGGCCGCCTCCAGACCCGCTCGCGCGCCGCCGAACGTCCGGACGCCGCGCTGCTCGAGGAGGTGCTGAGTGGACTCCGCGACCTCGGCTGACCGGCGCTACCTGCCGGACACCGTCCAGCGCTCGGTGAAGATCCTCGTCCTGGGGAGCTTCGGCGTCGGCAAGACCACGCTGATCGGCTCGGTCAGCGAGATCCCGCCGCTGCACACCGAGGAGGTCATGAGCGACGCGGGCGTCGGCGTGGACGACCTGACCGGGATCAGCCGCAAGACCCGCACCACGGTGGCGCTCGACTTCGGGCGGATCACCCTGAACCGGCGCATCGCCCTCTACCTGTACGGGGCGCCCGGCCAGCAGCGGTTCTGGGACCTGTGGGAGGGGCTGGCCGAAGGCGCCCTCGGAGTGCTGGTCCTCGTCGACACCCGGCGGCTGGAGGACGCCTTCGACGTGCTCGACCAACTGGAGCGGCTGGAGAGGCTCCCGTACGTCGTCGCCGTCAACCACTTCCCCGACTCCCTGGCCCACCCGGTCGAGGAGTTGCGCGAGGCGCTCGACCTGCCCCCGCACGTCCCCGTCGTCGACTGCGTCGCCCCGGACCGCAGCACGTCCCTGACGGCCCTCACCACTCTCACCGACCATGCGATGCGCGTGCTCGCCGCACGGAAGGCGCCTTCGTGACCTCACCCGCCCCCACACCGCTGTCCGACACCACGATGACGGCCGACCCGGCCGCGGTGTTCGCCCGGCTGCGCGCCGAACAGGGCCACGTCGCCTGGGTCGAACTGGAGCCCGGCGTCGGCGCGTGGCTCGTGATGGGTTACCCCGAGATCCTCACCATCACCAAGCAGGAGCGCCTGTACTCCCGGGACGCCCGCAACTGGCGGCTGTTCCGGAACGGGACCGTCCCGCCGGACTCGGCGCTCGGCCCGATGATGTTCTTCCGCGACAACGTCATCGGCTACGACGGGGCCGCGCACGCCCGGCTGCGCCGCCCGCTGGACGCCGCGGTCTCCTCCGTCGACCAGCGGCGGATGCGGCGCTCCGTCGAGCGGATCTGCGACCTGCTCATCGGCGACTTCGCCGTGCGCGGGCGCGCCGACCTGGTCGCCGACTACGCGGTGATCGTGCCGATGCTGGCCATCGCCGACCTGTTCGGCCTGGACACCATGCAGGGTCACGACCTGCTCGTGGCGATGCAGGCGCTGTTCGGCTCCGCCGAGGACGCCCAGGAGGGCAACCGCCGCTTCGAGGAACTGCTCGGCGGGGCGCTGGAGGCACGGCGGCGGACCCCGGCCGCCGACCTGACCACCGCGCTGCTGCGCCACCCCGACCTGCGCGGAGACGCCGAGGTGCTGCAGTCGATGGTCGTGATGGTCTCGGCCGGCTACCACACCACCATCTCGTGGATCGCCCAGTCGCTGCGGCTGATGCTCACCGACCCGAGGTTCGCCGCCCGGGTCCGCGGCGGGCGGCTCGGCGTCGACGACGCCCTCGACGAGGCGCTGTGGCGGGACCCTCCGATGTACAACATGCCGGCCAGGTACGCGCTGCGCGACGTCCAGCTGGGCGGGCGGTGGATCCAGCGGGGGGACGCGCTCGTCCTCGGCCTGGCCGCCGCGGGCCACGACCCCCGCGTGCACTCCGGGCACCAGGAGAGGGAGGTCGGCAACCGGTCCCACCTGGCCTGGTCGGCGGGGCCGCACTCCTGCCCCGGACGCGTCCCGGCGCGGCTGATCACCCGCACCGCCGTCGAGACCGTCCTGCACCGGCTGCCCGGCCTGGCCCTGACCGCCCCCGCCGACGGCATCCCGCTGACCCCGTCGCCGTGGACGCGCTGCCCGGCCTCCCTTCCCGTCTCCTTCTCCGTCCCGGTTCCCGCCGGATCCGGGACGACCACTCCCTGACCGCACCTTCCGGAGGAAGCACATGACCGCCCCCAGCCCCGAGATCCCCGTCGTCGTCCTCGACCCGACCGGCGCCGACCACCACGGAGAGGCCGCCCGGATGCGCGAACTCGGCCCGGTCGTGCGGATCGTGCTGCCGGGCGACGTCCCCGCCTGGGCCGTCACCCGCCACGACCTCGTCGCGGACCTGGTGCGCAACCCGCTGGTCAGCAAGGACTGGCGGAGGTGGAACGAGATCAAGGAGGGCCGCATCCCCGACGGCTGGCCGCTGATCGGCATGGTCGCGGTCACCAACATGGTCACCGCGGACGGGGCCGAGCACCACCGGCTGCGCCGGCTCGTCACCCAGACCCTCACCCCGGCGCGGGTGCAGGCGCTGGTCCCCCGCGTCACCGAGATCGTCACCGAGCTGCTGGACCGGCTGCCCGGGCACGCCGACGCCGACGGCGTGGTGGACGTGCGCGAGCACTTCGCCGTCGAGGTCCCGATGCAGGTGATCTGCGAGCTCACCGGGGTGCCCGGCGAGCAGCGCGCCCGGCTGCGGGAGCTGGTCGACAGCATCTTCCGCACCACGACTCCGCCCGACGAGGTCGTCCAGGTGCAGACCGACATCTTCCGGCTGCTCGGCGACCTCATCGCGCTGCGCACGGCCGAGCCCGGCGACGACCTCACCAGCGCGCTGATCGCCGCCCGCGCCGGCGACCCCGAGGCGCTGTCGGACGAGGAGCTCGCCGGGACGCTGTGGCTGATGCTGGCGGCCGGGCACGAGACGACCCTCAACCTCATCACCAACGCCGTCCGCGCCCTGCTCACCCACCCCGGGCAGCGGGCCCTCGTCGACGGCGGCGAGGCGACCTGGGAGGCCGTGGTCGAGGAGACCCTGCGCTGGGACGCCCCGATCGGCAACTTCATGGCCCGTTACCCGGTGGAGGACCTGACCGTCGAGGGCGTCACCATCCCCGCGGGCGACGCCGTCCTCGCCCCCTACAGCGGCGTCGGACGCGACGAGGCGCAGCACGGCGACGACGCCTCGGTCTTCGACCTCACCCGCGCCCAGGCGAAGAACCTGGCGTTCGGCGGCGGCCCGCACGTCTGCCTCGGCGCCCCCCTCGCCCGCGTGGAGGCCCGGATCGCGCTGGAGTCCCTCTTCACCCGCCACCCCGGCCTCGCCCTGGCCGTCCCCGAGGCGAAGCTGACCCCGCTGGAGTCGTTCTTCTCCAACGGCCCGCAGACCCTCCCCGTCACGCTTTAGGTGTCTTGTCCGGTACATGACCCGTTGGTGGTTACTGGCGGGTCATGTACCGTGCGAAGCATGACGCACGAGGTCTTCAACCAGGTCCCGCCACTGGTCGATCACGATCTGGCCGAGGATCCGGCCCTGCTGGACGGGCTGCGCCGCGAAGGGGCCGGCTGGGCCGTCGAGGAGCTGCACGCGCTGGGCCGGCTGGCCGGGACGCACGAGGCGCAGGAGCACGGGCGGCTGGCCAACGAGTACCCGCCGGTGCTGCGCACCCACGACCGGTACGGGAACCGGATCGACGAGGTGGAGTTCCACCCCTCCTGGCACCACCTGATGAAGACCGCCGTGGAGAACGGCCTGCACGGGCGGCCCTGGAGCGACCCCCGGCCGGGCGCGCACGTCGCGCGGGCCGCGAAGTTCTACACCTGGCGGACGGACGCCGGGCACGGCTGCCCGATCTCGATGACGTACGCGGCCGTCCCGGCCCTGCGGCAGCAGCCCGACCTGGCCGCCCTGTACGAACCGCTGCTGACGTCCGAGGTTTACGACTTCGGGCTGCGCGCGCCGCTCGGCAAGCGCGGGCTCATCGCCGGCATGTCGATGACCGAGAAGCAGGGCGGCTCGGACGTCCGCGCCAACACCACGACCGCCGCGCCCCAGCCGGACGGCGCCTACCGCCTCGTCGGGCACAAGTGGTTCACCTCCGCGCCGATGTCGGACGTGTTCCTCACCCTCGCCCAGGCGCCCGGCGGGCTGACCTGCTTCCTGGTGCCCCGCGTGCTGCCGGACGGCACCCTCAACCCGCTGCACGTCATGCGGCTGAAGGACAAGCTCGGCAACAAGTCCAACGCCTCGTCCGAGATCGAGTACCACCAGGCCCACGCCTGGCGCGTCGGCGACGAGGGCCGCGGGGTGCGCACCATCATCGAGATGGTCAACATGACCCGCCTGGACTGCCTGATCGGCGCCGCCGCCGGGATGCGTCAGGGCGTGACGGTCGCCGCCCACCACGCCGCCCACCGCGCGACGTTCGGCAGGACCCTGAACGAGCACCCGCTGATGCAGAACGTGCTGGCCGACCTCGCCGTCGAGTCCGAGGCCGCCACCACCCTGATGACGCGCCTCGCCGGAGCGGTCGACCGCGGCGAGACCGACTTCAAGCGCCTCGCCCTGGCCGTCGGCAAGTACTGGGTCACCAAGCGCTGGCCCGCCCACGCCGCCGAATCCCTCGAATGCCTCGGCGGCAACGGCTACGCCGAGGAGTCCGGCATGCCCCGCCTCTTCCGCGAGTCGCCCCTCAACTCCATCTGGGAGGGCTCCGGCAACGTCGCGGCCCTGGACGTCCTCCGCGCCATGATGAAGGAGCCGGAGAGCATTCCCGCCTTCTTCCAGGAGGTCGAGCTCGCCTCCGGCGCCGACTCCCGCCTCGACGCCGCCGTCCGCCAGATCAAGGACTCCCTCACCGACGCCGCCACCCTCGAACTCCGCGGCCGCCGCGTCGTCGAACGCCTGGCCCTGGTCCTCCAGGGCTCCCTCCTCGTCCGCCACGGCCACCCCGCCGTCGCCGACGCCTTCTGCTCCTCCCGCCTCGGCGGCGACTGGGGCACCGCCTTCGGCACCCTCTCCCCCGGCCTGGACCTCGGCACCATCATCGAGAGGGCCACCCCGAAGATCGGTTGAGAGCGGAACCGTCCGGGCGGGCGGTTCGTTCTCAACGCGTCCGTGACGGAGAAGGGTGGATCCATGGCGGTGGACGCGGCGGCGCGGCCGAACTTCCTGCGGCCGTTGGCGGTGGGCGCGGTGCTGGTCGCCGTCGTCGGGCTGCTGTTCGGGGTGCCCTGGTGGACGGTCGTGGCGGCCCCCGGGTGGGGGACGGCCGGGTTCGCCGTCGGGACCGCGGTGTTCGGGGGCGCGGCGGTGGCGCTGCCGGTGCTGATGACCCTCGGGCACCGGAACGGGGTCGAGAGGGCCGGGCTTTCGGGCGAGGTCCTGCTCGGGGCCGCGTGGGTGCTGTTCACCTGGTCCCTGATCGGGAACGTGCTGCGGGTCGCGCTGTCGGCGGCCGGGGTGGAGGAGGCCGCGCGGGTCAGCGCCGTCTCGGTCCTCGCCGTCGGCGCGGTCCTGCTCGCCTGGGGGCACTTCGAGGCGATGCGGGTGCCCCGGGTGGAAGAGGTCGAGGTGACGCTGCCGCGGCTCGGGGCCGGTCTGGACGGCACGCGCGTGGTCCTGCTGACCGACACCCACTACGGGCCGATCGACCGGGCCGAATGGTCGCGGAAGGTGACCGGCGTGGTGAACTCGCTCGGCGCCGACGTCGTCTGCCACACCGGTGACATCGCCGACGGGACGGTCTCGCAGCGCAGGGAGCAGGCGGCTCCGCTCGCCGACATCGACGCCCGGCTCGCGCGCGTGTACGTCACGGGCAACCACGAGTACTACGGGGACGCCCTCGGCTGGCTCGGGCACATGCGGGAACTCGGCTGGGAGCCCCTGCACAACCACCACGTCGTCGTCGAGCGCGGCGGCGACCGCCTCGTCCTCGCCGGCATCGACGACGCCACCGCCCACCACTCGGGCCACCCCGGCCACCGCGCCGACCTGGACGCGGCGCTGGAGGGGGCCGACCCGTCCCTGCCGGTGCTGCTCCTGGCCCACCAGCCCAAGCAGATCCCCCTGGCCGAGGCCGCGGGCGTCGACCTGCAGATCTCGGGCCACACCCACGGCGGGCAGATCTGGCCGTTCAACCTCCTGGTGCGCCTGGACCAGCCCGCCGTCGCCGGCCTGTCCCGGCGCACCGACCGCACCCAGCTCTACACCAGCCGCGGCACGGGGTTCTGGGGCCCGCCCTTCCGGATCTTCGCGCCCTCGGAGATCACCCTCCTCGTCCTTCGTGCTCCCTAGACTGGCCCGATGAGCGCGCTGACCCTGGGGACCGTCCCGTCCTCCTTCCTGATCGACCACCTGCCCGGCGTCACGCTTCCCGAGGACGACGACTGGATCGCGCTGGTGCGCGCCCCCGAGGGTCTCACCGTCGTGCGGGACGCCCCGCCCTGGAGCGAGGCCGAGCGGTGGACGGGGCTCTACGCGACCGGGTCCGGCCTCGGCTCCGCCGACCGGCTCTCCTCCGTCGTCTCGCCGCTGGCCGAGGCGGACGTGCCGGTGCTCGTCGTCTCCACCTTCCACGGCGAACTCGTCCTCACCCCGGAACGGCTCGAAAAGACGGTCCTCGGCGCCCTCGAGGACGCGGGGCATCGCATTCTGCGCTGAAATCCCGAGAATGGGGATTCACCCGTTCTTCCGGATTTCGCTTTCACGCCCCTGACCTGCTGATACAGGTTTAGGGCATGCGCTCTCCTGAAAAGATCACTACTACCTCTAACGGCGTTCACCGAAGCATTCGGATCGGCCGGGAAAGGGCGGGGCACAGCGGCGACGACGGACGGTTGAGATGACGATCAGCACCTATCCAGGCTCGATCGGCGGCTCTTCCGCGACCGGTCCCGCGTGGGCGGCCGTCCGGACGGGTCCCGCCCTCCTGGGCGTGGGGACCGCCACCCCGGAGGAGTCCTACACCCAGGCCGGGCTCCTGGAACTCTTCGGAGTCCGGGACGAGCGGGTCCGGTCGGTCTTCCTCAACAGCGCGATCGACCGCCGCCACCTGAGCCTGCCGGTCGGCGCGGACGGGCGCCCCCTGGCCGAGAGCCAGGGCGAACTCCTCGCCAGGCACCGGCGGCAGGGCGTCGGCATGGGAGTCCGGGCGCTGCAGAACTGCCTGAAGCGGATCGGCGCCGCCGTCGACGACCTCGGCTACCTCGTCTGCGTCTCCACGACCGGCCTGCTCACACCGGGGTTCAGCGCCCTGCTCATCCGCGAGCTGGGCATCCCCACCCGGTGCGGGCGGCTCGACGTCGTCGGCATGGGGTGCAACGCCGGGCTCAACGCGCTCAACGCGGCCACCGGGTGGGCGACCGCCAACCCCGGCGAGATCGCGGCCGTGGTGTGCATCGAGGCGTGCTCGGCCGCCTACGTCTTCGACGGGACCATGCGCTCCTCGGTGGTCAACAGCCTGTTCGGCGACGGCGCGGCCGCGGTGGCCGTCCGCCTCGGCCCCGGGCGCGAGGGCCCGCAGGTCCTCAAGTACGCCAGCCGCATCATCCCCGACGCGATCGACGCGATGCGCTACGAGTGGGACGACGCGCACGGCAAGTTCAGCTTCTTCCTCGACCGGGACGTGCCCTACGTGGTCGGCGCGCACGCCCGCGAGGTCGTCGGCGACCTGCTGCGCGGCACCGGCCTGAGGCCCAGCCGGATAGAGCACTGGCTGATCCACTCCGGCGGCAAGAAGGTCATCGACTCCGTCGCGGTCAACCTCGGGCTCACCCGGCACGACGTGCGGCACACCACCGGCGTGCTGCGCGACTACGGCAACCTCTCCAGCGGGTCGTTCCTCTTCTCCTACGAGCGGCTCGTGACGGAGGGCCGCGCACGCCCCGGAGACTACGGCGTCCTCATGACGATGGGCCCCGGTTCCACGCTGGAGACCGCTCTCATCCGCTTCTGATCCCGGCTCACCACTGGAGGGCACCAGCCATGTCTTCGGCAGACCTCGCACCGCTTCCCCTCTCTCCCTGCGCCGCGCTGGACGTGGACGGCGACCGGCCGCTGTCGGCCGCGCTGGTCGCGGAGGTCCACGCGTTCTGCGACCTCGTGGAGGACGCGCCGGACGGCACCGCCGCCGTGGTCCGCCTGAGCGGGACGGAGTCCTCGCGGCTCTGGCCGGGGCCCGTCGGCATCGACCTGGTGAGCAGGTGGGAGAAGGCGCTGCGCCGGCTCGAACGGGCCCCGGCGGCGAGGATCGCGATCGCGTCGGGCCTGTGCGGCGGGCCCGCGCTGGAGGTGCTCCTCACCTGCGACCACCGGATCGGCGCCCCCGGCGTCCGGTTCGAGTTCCCCGTACGCGACGGCGGCGTCTGGGCCGGGATGGCCGTGCACCGGCTCGTCGCCCAGTCCGGCGGCGCGGTGGCCCGGCGGATGGTGCTGTTCGGCGCGGCTCTGCCCGCCGAGCGCGCGCTGGCCGACGGGCTGCTCGACGAGATCGTCGAGGACCCTGAGCAGGCCGCCGCCCTGCTGGCCGGGTCGATCGGCCGGCTGGCCTCCGGCGAGCTGGCGATCCGGCGGCGGCTCGTCCACGACGCGGCGGTGACCGGCTTCGAGGAGGCGCTGGGAATGCACCTGGCCGCCTGCGAGCGCACCCTGTCCCGGACGGCCGCCCGGGGCCGCGGCGGAGTGCCGGGGATGCTGCCGTGAAGGTCGAGCCGCACCGGCGGGAGTGCCGACCGCCGGTCTTCACCGGATCGCCGGACGAGGACTCCGCCGCGCTCGCCGTCCACTCCGCCCGGACCGACAGGCTGCTGGCCGGGCTGCCCGCCAAGCCCGACCGCCGCCCCGACCAGCGGTACCTGGCCGTCGAGGCCCTGACCGAGCGGCGGCGGGTGCGCGACGCGTTCCTCCGGCTGCACGCCGAACGGGTCTACGACGAGCTGACCTGCGGGATGCGCGAACACCCGCGCCTGGCGGAGCTGGTGTCCGCCGCGGCGGAGGCCTTCCCCGGCCTGGTCCCCGGCAGGGAGCAGATGGCGGCGGAACGCGGGCTCGCCCAGGCCGACAAGGACGGCCTCGAGATCGACCAGGCCTTGTTCTTCCGCGCCGTGCTCGCCTCCGAAAGCGCCGGCGGCCACCTGCTGGACTCCATGCTGCGCCCGACCCCGCGCGCCCTCGGCCTGCTCGACGAGTGGCGCCGCGCCGGCGCGCTGACGCTCGGCACGCTCCGGGTCGAGCGGATCGACGGCGCCGCCCACCTCACGATGGCCAACGACCGCGTCCTCAACGCCGAGGACGACCGACTCGTCGACGACATGGAGACCGCCGTCGACCTGGCCCTGCTCGACGAGCGGGTCGGGGTCGGGGTGCTGCGCGGCGGGAGGATGAGCCACCCCCGCTACCGGGGCCGCCGGGTCTTCTGCGCCGGGATCAACCTGGTCGACCTGCACCAGGGCCGCATCTCCTACGTCGACTTCCTGCTCCGCCGCGAACTGGGCTGCGTCGCCAAGCTGATCCGGGGCGTGCGGTCGCCGGACGCCTGGCCCCACCGGACGGTGGACAAGCCGTGGGTGGCGGCCGTGGACGCCTTCGCGATCGGCGGGGGCATGCAGCTGCTGCTCGCCGCCGACCACGTGATCGCAGCCGCCGACGCCTACTTCAGCCTGCCCGCCGCCCAGGAGGGCATCGTGCCCGGCATGGCCGGCCTGCGGCTGACCGCCCTCGCCGGGGGCCGCCTGGCCCGTCAGGTCATCCTGGGCGGGCGGAAGATCTGGGCGCGGGAGCCCGACGCCCGGCTGATCTGCGACGAGGTCGTCGACCCCTCCATGGTCGGCGCCGCCGTCCGGGAGGCGGTCGCGCGGTTGAGAGGCCCGGCGGTGTCGGCGAACCGGCGGATGATCAACCTCGCGGAGGAGCCGGTAGGGCACTTCCGGCGCTACGCGGCCGAGTTCGCGCTCGAGCAGGCGCTGCGCCTGTACAGCCCGGACGTCATCGCCAGGACCGGCCGGTTCGGCGCGGACCGGGCGCGTGACGGGCACGTGCGGCCCGTGTCATGAGGCCGGTCGACGCGATGCTCGCGGTCCTGCGGGACGAGGGCGTCTCGAAGGTGTTCGGCAATCCGGGCACCACCGAGCTGCCGTTCGTCGAGGCGCTGGCCCGGTCCCCGGAGTTCGGCTACGTGCTCGGCGTCCAGGAGGCGTCGGTCGTCGCGATGGCCGACGGCTACGCGCGGGCCACGCGCCGCCCGGCGTTCGTCAGCCTGCACGCGGCGGCGGGCCTGGCCAACGGCCTGGCCGGGCTGCTCAACGCGAACCGCTCGCGCACCCCGCTGGTCGTCACCGCGGGCCAGCAGGACCGCCGCCACCTCCTGCACGACCCCATGCTGTCGGGCGACCTGCCCGGCCTGGCGCGGGCCGCGGTCAAGCAGGCCGTCGAGGTGCAGCACGCCCGCGACCTGCCGGTCCTGCTGCGCCGGGCGTTCGCGCTGGCGGTACGGCCGCCCGCGGGCCCGGTGCTGCTGTCGATTCCGATGGACCTCCTGGAGGAGGAGACGCACGTCGGCCCTCCGCCGCCGAGGTCGAGGCGGGGTGGAACCGCTCCGGCGGCGGGCTGGAGGGAGGCCGCCGCGCTGCTGGCCGGGGCCGCCGCCCCGGCGGTCGTCGCGGGTGACGGGGTGGGCCGCGACGACGCCCTCGCCGAGATGGTCGCGGTCGCCGAGGCGCTCGGCGCGACCGTCTTCCACCAGCCGATGAACGACGGCGTCGACTTCCCCACCACGCACCCGCTGTACGCGAAGACGCTCGAGCCCCGCAACTCCGCGATCCGCTCCGCCCTCGACGGCCATGACGTCGTGTTCGTCGTCGGGACCCGCGCGTTCACCGCCCACCACTACGAGCCCGGCTCCCCGATCCCCGAGGGGACCTCCGTCGTCCAGCTCGACGACGACCCCGACGAGCCCGGACGGGTGTTCCCCGTGGCGCTCGGTCTGGTCGGCGGAATCCGGGCGACGCTCGCCGAGCTGGCCGGAGCGCTCGCCGGACGGGTGCGGGACGCTCCCGCCCGCACCGAGGCCGCCGGGAGGAAGCACGCCGCCGGCCGGGCCGCGCTGCGGGACCGCGCGCTGGCCGCCTACGGCGACGCGCCGATGGACCCGCTCGCCGCCGTGCACGCCGTGGTCGCCGGGATACCCGACGACGCCGTCGTCGTGGAGGAGGCCATCACCAGCGGGGTGCTGCTCCGGCGGCTCCTGCCGCTGCGGCGGCCGCGCTCCTACGTCCACACGGTCGGCGGGGGCCTCGGCCACGGCATCGGCGCGGCCGTCGGCGCCCGGCTCGGCGACCCGTCCCGGCCGGTCGTCGCGGTGCTCGGCGACGGCTGCACGCTGTTCGGGCTCCAGGGCCTGTGGAGCGCCGCCCGTTATGACGTGCCGGTCGTCTTCGTGGTGATGAACAACGGCGAGTACCGCACGTTGAAGGAGACGGTCGGCCGGCGGGGCCGGATCGGCGACGGCCGCTGCGCCGGCCTGGACCTGAACCCGCCGGAGCTCGACTTCACGGAGGCCGCCCGGTTCTTCGGCGTCGAGGCCGTCCGGGCGGGCTCGGCCCGGCAGGTCACCGAGGCGGTCGCCAAGGCTGTCGCGGGCGGCCGACCCTTCCTGGTCGACGTCCCGGTCACCGGCGCGGAGACCCGTCCGGCGGGAGCCCCTTCCCGCTGACCCCGCGATCGAGGAGCAGCCTGTGCCGTCACGAGTCCTGTACGTCAAAGAAGGGCGCGTCGCCCGTGTGACCCTCAACCGCCCCGAGGTCCTCAACGCCCTCGACCTGCGCACCCACGAGGAGCTCGCGGAGGTCTGGGACGACTTCGAGAACGACGACGACCTGTGGGCGGGAGTGCTCTCCGGCACGGGCGGCCGGGCGTTCTCGGTGGGCCAGGACCTCAGGGAGCTGGTCGCGCTGACCGAGGCGGGCCTTGCCCGTCCCTCGACGTTCGGCAGCCGCGGCGGGCCCGGCTGGCCCCGGCTCACCGAGCGCTTCTCCCTGTCCAAGCCGGTCATCGCCAAGGTGGACGGCTACGCCCTGGGCGGCGGGTTCGAACTGGCCCTGGCCTGCGACATCATCGTGGCCTCCGAGGAGTCGCGGTTCGGCCTGCCCGAGGCGCGGCTGGGGCTCGTCGCGGGCGCGGGCGGCGTCTTCCGGCTGACCCGGCAGATGCCCTTCCGCAGCGCGCTCGGCCACCTCCTCACCGGCCGCCGCCTCGACGCCGCCCGCGCCTTCGAGCTCGGCCTGGTCAACGAGGTCGTCCCCACCGCCGCGCTGGACAAGGCCGTCGACCGCTGGCTCGAGGACCTGCTGGCCTGCGCGCCTCTGGCCGTCCGCGCGATCAAGGAGGCGGCGCTGGCCTCCTCCGCCCTGCCCCTGGAGGACGCCTTCACCGCCCGCTACTCGTGGGAGGAGCGCCGCATGCGGAGCGAGGACGCCCTGGAGGGCCCGAGGGCCTTCATGGAGAAGCGGCCGCCCCGCTGGCAGGGCCGCTGACCGCGCGTCCCCTTCCGGCGGCCCGTCCGCGCGGCTCCGGCTTCGACACGTATCCGCGCCGGGTCTACGGAAGACCCTCCTTCCGGTGCCACAATTCGGTGAGCAGCACCCCCCTGAGCCCGAAGGAGTACCCGTCTGATGATGGGCCACAGCCATGCCCTGTCCGGAGCCGCCCTCTTCACCGCGGGCACGATCCCGCTGGGCCTGCCCTGGCACCAGGTCCTGATCGGGGCGGTGGCGTGCGCCGGGGCCGCGGTCCTGCCCGACATCGACCACCACGGGTCCCATGTCGCGCGGACGTTCGGCCCGCTCACCCGCGGTTTCGCCTGGGGCGTGGGGAAGGTCGCGGGCGGGCACCGCAACGGCACGCACTCCGCGCTCGGCATCGGCCTGGTGGCCGCCGTGGTCTTCTTCGCCTCGGCCGTCTACACCCAGGACGAGGCGACGTTCTGGACGGGCTGCGCCATCACGGGCGTCATGCTGGTCGTCGGCCTGGTCATCGGCCTGTTCTCCAAGGGCCGGGGCAAGGCCGCCTACAAGAAGCCCTGGCACGGGTTCCTCTCGATCATGGCGTGCGCCCTCGCCGCCGCCGCGATCGGCGCGGGGGCCTACCAGTACGGCCAGGACGCGGGCCTCGTCCTCGTCGGCGCGGTCCTGGTCCTGATCCTGGCCGCCGCGATCCGTCCCCTGAACATCAAGGGCGTCTGGGACGACCTCGCCCCGATCCCCATCACCATCGCCCTCCTGTGGTTCCACGTCGACCTGTCCGTGCTCCCCTACGCGATCGTCGTGGGAGTGATCATCCACATCTGCGGCGACATGATCACCCGCGGCGGCTGCCCCCTCGGCTGGCCCTGGTCCCAGACCATGTACGGACCCAAATGGTTCCGCGCCGGGGACAAGACCGAGAAGCGCGTCGTCTTCCCCGCCCTCATCGTGATCCTCTGCATCTCCTTCGGCGTCCACGTCGGCCCGTACGTCAGCGAGTACACCGGCATCGTCCGCGCCCCCTCGGCGGAGACCGAGGCGCAGCCGTAGCGCACGCCCGCCCGGGGCCGCCGGACCGGTCCCTACAATGATCACCGTGCGGATCGAGACGGTCATCACGGGACTCGACCTGGCCGGGGTGTTCGCGAACGCCCTGCTGGGCGGAGCCGTCGCGCGCCGGTACGGGCTCGACCTGTTCGGGTTCGTGGTGATCGGCCTGGTGTCGGGGCTCGGGGGCGGCATGATCCGCGACGTGCTGCTGCAGAACGGGCCTCCGGTCGCGCTGACCAACTCCGCCTACATCCCCACCGCGCTGGTCGGCGCGGGGCTGGCGTTCCTGCTGCAGATCTCCGAGCGGGACTGGGACCGGGTGTTCACCGTGCTCGACGCCGTCGCGCTCAGCCTGTGGGCGACCGTGGGGGCGCAGAAGGCCCAGGCGGTGGGCCTGGGCTGGATGCCGGCGATCCTGCTCGGCACGATCACCGCGGTCGGCGGAGGCGCCTGCCGCGACCTGCTCGTCCAGCGCATCCCGGCGGTGCTGGGCGGCAACGCCCTGTACGCCACGGTCGCCGTGATGGTCGCGGCGATCCAGGTGCTCGGCACGCAACTGGGCTCCCCGCTCACCGGCACGGTCCTGGGCATCCTCGCGGGCGCCGTCCTGCGCGTCCTCGCCGCCTGGCGCGGCTGGAACCTGCCCAACGCCCTCGACTGGCAGCCCCGCACCTTCCTGGGCCGGATCCCCCGCCCGGCCTACCGGCCCCTCCGCCGCCGACGGCGCCCCGAGCCCGACGACGGCGGCCCGAGATAGCCCTCCCCCGCGGCCGCAGCGCATCCGTTCGCCATCGGTCGCATCACCGGCGGCGGCTCACCCGAGCCAGGCGGTGACGGCGACCACGGCGGCCTGGACACCGGTGTCCAGGGTGGGCTGGACGGCGGGGGCGAAATCCGGGCTGTGGTTCTCCGGAATCGCCGCGCCCTTCTCGACCGCGGACTTCCACAGCCCGGGGTCGGCGCCGCCGAAGCCCCAGTAGGTGAACGGGGCGTCGAACGCCCGGGGTATGTGGCTGAAGTCCTCACTGGCCGTCGCCATGCCGAACGTGTGGGCCCGGTCGCCGAAGAAGTCCGAGAACGCCGCGGCGACCCGCCGGGTCGTCGCCTCGTCGTTGACGGTCAGCGGGAAGTCGCCGAAGTGCTCGACGTCCGGGGGCCTGGGGGCTCTGGCCGCGACGCACTCCGCCTCGGCGATCCGTTCGATCGCCCGGCGGATGTGGGTCCGGGTGTCGTCGTCATAGGTCCGCACGTTGATCTGCATCACCGCCGAGTCGGGGATGACGTTCGGGCTGGATCCCGCGTGCAGGCTGCCTACGGTGACCACAGCCGGGGTGAGCATGTCCAGCTCGCGGGAGACGATCGTCTGCAGCCGGAGCACGATCGCCGCGGCGATGACGACCGGGTCGATGCCCGCGGACGGGCGGGAGCCGTGGGCCCCGTGCCCGTGGACGGTCACGCGGTAGTTGTCGGCCGAGGCGAAGGTCTTCCCCTCGCGGGTGTACACCGTCCCGGCGGGATAGGGGAACACGTGCTGCCCCAGACACACGTCGGGGCGGGGGATCCGGTCGGCCAGGCCGTCTCGGACCATGGTCTCGGCGCCGTCCCCGGTCTCCTCCGCGGGCTGGAACAGCGCGATGTAGGTGCCCTTCCAGGCGTCCCGCGCCTCCGCCATGAGCCGCGCGGCGCCGAGCGCGCACGTCACGTGCATGTCATGGCCGCAGGCGTGCATCACCGGCTGCTCCAGGCCGTCCGCGTCGACGGCGGTGACCGTGCTGGCGTACGGCAGGCCCGTCCTCTCCTTGACGGGCAGCGCGTCCATGTCCGCGCGGAAGAGCACGACGGGGCCGTCTCCGTTGGCCATCACCCCCGCCACGCCCGTGCCGCCGATCCCGTCGTGGACCTCATACCCCCAGGCCCTCAGACGTTCGGCCACCTCACCGGCGGTGCGCTCCTCCCGGTGGCTCAGCTCGGGATGGGCGTGCAGATCCTTGTAGAAGAACTCGAGATCGGCTCTGATCCCCGCGAGTCCTGCGAGAACACGAGTGCTGCCGGATACGTCTCCCACTGCTCCCCCTCTTTCGGATGTCACCCGGAGTGATCAGAACAATCATCTCCGTGCGGGCCGAGACGATCACCACCGGGCCCGATCCGACGGGAGTGTCCGCCGACGCGCTGCCCGGCGGGCCGCCGCACGCCGCCGAGGGCGGGCCCGTTCGGGTTCACGGCGATCGGCCTGGTCCCGGGGGCCGGGGCGCCCGGAGATAGGGTCGGGACATGGGGAAGGCGGGGCGCAGAGGCGTGATCCTGGAGGAGGCCATGCGGGTCTTCTCCTCGAAGGGGTACTCGGCGGCCTCCCTGGGGGAGATCGCCGCCGCCGCCGGGATCACCCGGAGCAGTATGTATGAGCACTTCCCCTCGAAAAAGGCGCTGTTCCTGGAGGTGCTGAGCCGCCAGACGGAGGCGGCCATCGCCTACGTGGAACCGAAGGTGACGGAGGCGGGGTCCGGGGAGAGGCGGATGCGGGCCGCGGTGTCCGCCTACTTCGAGTACGCGGTGAACAATCCGGCGGCGTGGCGGCTGCTGTTCGACCGGAGCCGGGAGGGCGACCCGGAGGTCCAGCGGCTGCGGTGGGAGGTGCGCAGCTCGTCCGTCGAGATGATCAAGCGGATGCTCGGAGCGGACTTCGAGCAGGCGGGCATCGACGCGGGCACCGTGGCGGGGCCGGTGGTCGTCGAACTGGCGGTCTCCGCGCTGGACGGGGCCACCCGCTGGTGGGAGCGGCACCCGGAGACTCCGGTGGACGACCTGGTCTGCGCGGTGACGCGGATGCTGCTGACCGGGCTCAGACCTCTTCCGGGCTGACCTCGCGGCCGAGGCCGGTCCAGAAGACGCGCATCGCGATCTCGACGAGCTCGCCGCGGGGGACGCCGGCGTTGTGGTCCCGCCACTGGGCGAGCCCGTCGAGCCCGGACAGCAGGATCTCCACGTGCAGGGCGGCGTCCGGGGAGGCCGGGTCCAGCCCGAGAGCGCGCAGCTCCGCGCCGAGCAGCAGGACGAGCACGCGGGTGCGGCTCTCGCTGATGCCCCACCTGGCCACCTTGATCTCCGGGTCGTCCTCGGCGGAGAAGTCGAAGAGCAGGCGCCGTCCGGCCTGGTTGCGCTCGGCGAACTCCAGGTAGCCGTCGACCACCGCCCGCAGCCTGTCCTCCATCCCGGTGCGCGCCGAGGCGGCCACGCCCATCGCCATGAGCGCGGCGATGTGCTGCTCCTGGAGGACGTTGAGGAACAGCGCCCTCTTGGTGGGGAACCTGTCGTAGACGATCGAGCGGTTCACCCCGGCCTCGAGGGCGATGTCGCCCATGGAGGTGTCGCGGTACCCCTTGCGCGCGAACACCAGCGACGCGACCTCGACGAGGTGGGCCCGCCGCTGCCCCGGCGTCATCCGCCGACGGGGCCCCGCCCCCGCTCCCGGCGTCACGCCCGAGGTCGGAGGGTTCGGCTGGCTCACCCCTGGAGTCTAACCGCCGACCCGGATCCACCACGGATCCGGTCTTGACCCCCGCCCTTTCGTGAACGAAACTGTCCGCCATAGCGAAACACTGTTTCGCCAGTGGTGACGAAAGGAACCCTCATGGGTCTTCGCCGCATGCTCCGCCCCGCCCTCCCGGCGGACGCCTCCGCGCCCGCTCGGGACCACCGGCGACCAGATTCTTTCAAACCCGGGCACGACTCCGCCACAACCGTTCCCCCCGCCTGAGAAGAAGCCGGACGGCCGGATGCTGGAGGTCTGATGCAGGACAGGAAGACGAGCTTCGAACGGAATCTCCCGGACGGCCCTCGCCGGTTCGCCGACCGGGCCGGAGCGGCTCCCGGCCCGGCGCCCGGAATCGACCCGGCGGCCGAGATCCGCCTCTGGTGGCCGGACGCGCGCATCTGGTACGGCCGGGCGACCGGAGCCTGGTGGGCCTTCCTCCCCGGCCACCCCGACCGGCTGCTCGACTTCCTAGACCCGGCCGAACTGATCCGCGCGATCGCTCACCTCCGGAAGAACATGTCCATGACCTATCGGTGACGCGCGGAGCGACTCTTTCCCACACCGGCGGAACCCGCCAGAAACAGCAGCACAGGAGTAGGCCTTCATGACCGACACGCACGACACGGCACCGGGTTCCCCGAAGACGGAGGCCATTCCATCCGGTGGCGGCACCGTGGAGATGGCCGTGTTCCCCAAGCGTCCGGCCCGGACGGTCGACCTCGACAAGGCCGCCCCTCTGGGCTGGTGGCCCGCGATCGTGGTGGCGCTGGTGGCGTTCGTCGACCGCATCGAACTCAACCTCATTTCCGGTGCGCTGCCTGCCATCCAGGACCACTTCGGGTTCAGCGACACCGCCGGCGGCGCCATCCCGACGGCCGCCAGCATCGCCGCCGCCGTCCTCCTGCTGCCCGCCGGACGCCTGGCCGACCGCGCCCCCCGGGTCGCCACGATCGCGATCGTGGTGCTCATCTGGTCGATCTGCTCGGTCCTCAGCGGCCTGGCCACCACGTTCGTGATGTTCTTCGCCGTCCGGGTGCTCATCGGCGCGGCCGGACAGCTCTACAACCCGCCCTCCTCCAGCCTGCTGGCCGACTACTACCCGGCCCGCAGCCGCGGCAAGGCCTACGGGTTCGAACGCGCCGGCTACTACATGGGCCTGCCCACCGGCGTCATCCTCGGCGGCGCCATCGCCGAAGCCCTCGACTGGCGCGCGGTGTTCTTCATCGCCGCCATCCCCGGACTGGTGGTCGCCGCACTCGTGCTGACCGTCAAGGAACCCCTGCGCGGCCTGGGCGACCGCCTCGACAGACTCCGCGCCGCCACCCGCACCGAGGAGACCCCGAGCGGCGAGACCACCGCCGACGGTCACGCGCCGCTCAAGGTCGACAAGGCCTCCCTCCTCGCCGAAGCCCGCGTCCTGCTGCGGGTGCGCACCCTCAAGGGCATCATCATCGGCCAGGCCCTGCTGTCCCTCGCGGTGGCAGGCCTGTTCTACTGGCTGCCCACCTTCCTGGAGCGCACCGAGGACCTGGGCTACGACGCCGCCTCCGGCCTGGCCGGCGGGGTCGGCGGCACCGGCATCGTCATCGGCATCGTCATCGGCAGCCGCATGGGCGACCGCCACCACGGCGTGCGCCCCGGCTGGCGCATCAAGATCGCCACAGGGTTCCTGCTCCTGGGCGCCATCACCCTGACCGGCGGCGTGCTCCTGCCCGGCCTGTGGCTGCGCCTGACCCTCGTCGCGATCGCCTGCGCCGGATTCGCCGCCGCCATCCCCAACCTCACCGCGGCCTCCGCCGACGTGGTACCCGCCGACCGGCGCGGCATGGGCTTCGCCCTGCTGACCTTCCTGGTCACCCTCGGCGGCGCTCTGGGCCCCCTGCTCATCGGCCTGACCTCCGACTTCATCGCCTCCACCGGCTACGGCGGAGAGTCCCTGGCGCTGGCCATGCTCGTGCTGGTCCCGGCGATGTTCCTGGCCGTCCTGGCCCTGCTGTGGATCCGCAACACCTTCGAACACGACGCCGCGCAAGCCTCCGGCACCACCGGCTGAACACCGCCGCACCACCGAACGCCCGGCC
>NZ_BAAATZ010000012.1:328714-365605 GCF_039533685.1 Actinocorallia aurantiaca
CGGGCGTTCGTCGTCTTGAACGAGGGAAGCCTTCCGCCGCGCGGGTCGGCGTCCGTGTTCATCGGCACGGGCGTTGACCCGCGTCCCGGGCGGGGCTACGTTGACGCCACTCCTCGGCCGCCTACCGCCGTGCGCCGCCCGCAGCGCCACCCCCAGCGGAAGGACCCCCCGTGACATCCCACCCCCCAGGACTCCGAGCGCGTCTCGCCGCCCTCCTCTCGATACCTCTCACGGCCACCGCACTGGCCGTCGCGCCCGGTGGCACCGCACATGCCGCCGAGCTCCCGGACGACCGCCTCACCGTCACCGTGGCCGGATCCCCCGCCTACCGGCTCGAAGGGGACCTCTCCTCCGGCGCCATAGCCGTCACCGACACCGTCGCGGACTACCGCACCGACCGGATCCAGGGAGAGGGGACGCTGCCGGGCTCGAGCGGCGGAACCGCGCAGGTCTCCTTCCGGGTCAAGCGGAGCGTGCTCGGCCTGTCGGGGACCTTCACCCTCCGGGACGGCGGCGTGGAGGTCTCCGCGAAGGTCGGTGAGGTCAAGGTCCCGAGTGACGGGACCGTGACGTGGGAAGGGTCCGGCACCGTCGTGCGGGACGGGCGGTCGTCCCGTGCGACCGTCACCTTCACGCTCCAGGACCGCCGGCCCGATCCCGGCGACCACGCCATCCGCATCACCCACGCCGGGCAGGAGCGCAGGGCCGTTCTGCGGCTGCCCGACGACTACGACGGCGGCCCCCGGCCGGTGCTGTTCCACTTTCCCGGGCTGTACGAAGCCCCCTGGATGGCGGAGTTGTTCGGCCGGATGGCCGACTACGCGCAGAGCCGCGGATTCATCATGATCACACCGGAGCACCACGGGCCGGGATGGCAGGGGGTCCTGGCCGGAACGCCCTCACCCGACCTGGACGACCCGGGGTTCGTGGAACGGCTCCAGGACATCCTCGTCGAACGCTTCAACGCCGACCCCCGCCGCCTCTACGCCTCGGGCATGAGCAACGGCGGATTCTTCACCAGCAAGATGGCCTGCGACAACGAGCGCTTCGCCGCCTACGCCCCCGTCGCGGGGCAGCTCAACGACCAGGCGTCCTGCCGGCCCGGCCGGAACATACCGATCGTCCTCATCCATGGGGACGGCGACTTCATCGTCCCCTACACCACCGCTCCTCCGGCCGCCGATTTCTGGGCCCGCAACAACGGCTGCGGCGCCGTACCCGCCTCCGTGGACCTGCCCGACCTCGACCCGAAGGACAACACCACGGTCGTCCGCCACACCTATCCGGACTGCCCCGGCGACGGGCCGGTCGTGCTCTACCAGATCAAGGGAGGCGGGCATAACTGGCCCGGCGGCACGCCCTTCCTCGGCCCCCTCCTGGGCGGGGGGACCTACGACATCGACGCCAACGAGGTGATTTGGGACTTCGTCTCCCGTCACCGCCTCCCCTGATCGCGCCTGAACCCGTAAACGAGCAGGGCAAGGAGGAGCAGGACGGCGAAAGCGACGGCTACCGGGAGGGTTCCGAGGTCGTTGAGGCGGCCGGTGACGGCTCCCTGCACTTCGGTGAACGTCCTGATGAGGGGGTCGTCGGCGGCGGCCCCGTCCAGGACGCGGAGTTCGTACCAGCCGTAGTAGGTGACGTAGGCGCCTGCCGCGAGCAGGAGGGCGCCGCTGATACGTGAGACGTACGGGAGGATCCGGCGGAGTCTCAGGACAGCGGCCTCCTGGGCGAAGGCCACCAGCAGGGAGAGCACGCCGACGATGAGGCCCATGCCCAGGGCGTAGGCGACGAAGGCGGCCAGACCGTCCAGGACGCCTTCCGTGCCGGAGGCCAGGCCCGTCACGGCCAGGAAGGGACCGATCGTGCAGGAGAGGGAGGCCACCGCGTAGGAGGCTCCGTAGCCGTAGAGGGCGGCGAAGGAGCTGGCGGGGCCTCCCGTCTTCAGGTGCGGTACGCGTACGAGCAGTTCCCTGCCCGCCAGCAGCCAGATCCCCAGGAGGAGCAGGGCCAGGCCGATGACGATGGTCGCCCAGGGCAGGTAGCGCTGGAGAGGGGCCGCGACCAGTGAGATCGCCAGGCCGAAGGCGCCGAAGACCGTGACGAAGCCCGCCGTCATGGCCGCCGACAGGCGCAGGGCCCGCCAGAGGCCTCCTGGCCCGGCCAGCAGGAGCGCCAGGTAGGACGGCAGGAGGGCGAAGCCGCACGGATTGAACGCGGCGACCAGGCCGGCCGCCAGTGCGAGAGCGAGATCGTCCATCTACAGCGCGTACTGGTCGATCAGCTCGGACAGGTCGGCCTCGCTGAGCGGGCCCACCGCGGAGTGGGTGCCTCCCTCGGGGTTCACCACCAGGTAGGACGACTGCGACGTCACCTTGAAGTGCTTGTACAGGGAGCCGGTGCGGTCGTCCAGATGGGTGAAGTTCGAGGTGCCGGTGCGGGAGACGAACGCGTCCATCTGCTCCTTGCTCTTGTCGAGCCCGGCCACGCCCACGAACGTGACCTTGTCTCCGTACTTCTTCGCCGCGGCGGACACGGCGGGGCCCTCGCCCTGGCAGGTGGGACACCACGGCGCCCAGAACCACAGCACCACCGGCTTGCCGGCCAGGCCGCTCCCGTCGAACGCCTCGCCCTTCAGGGACGTCGCCTGGAACTTCCACAACGCGGGCGTCTCCATGCCCGAGGAGTCTTCCGGGGCGGCGGGCGCCGCCGACGAGGACTTCGTCATGTCCGGGGACGCCGCCTTCTCCTCCGCTTCGCTCCCGCATCCGGTGGCGGCGAGCAGGGTCAGGGTCAGCGCGGAGATCAGCTTTCTCATGCGGAACACCGTATTGCGCCCGGCGGCCGCAGGATCTTACGCGTTGATGACGCCGGAGATCAGCAGGGAGCACCGCTTTTCCACAGGCCGTCCGGGAGCGCGCGCGAAGAAGTGATCGGATGGGGGCGGGAGAACCGGTCGGCGGGGTGCGCGGACGGCGGGTGGCGGCCGCCAGGTGGCGGTCGATATACCAGGGGGCGAGCGTCACGATGATGGTGACAGTCCGTCATCTTTGGGAGTGAACATGAGTGAGCGGGTCCCTCCTCCGTTCGATCCGGAGCTGGCCGCGGCCCTGGCCGCGGTCTCCGACACCGTGTGGCCGTCGCTGAGGCCCGACCAGATCGCGTTGAAGCGTGCCGTTCCCCGGCTGCCGGCCGGAGAGTTCACCCTGGGCGGGGTGTTCACCGCCGAAGACCTCGTCGTACCCGGTCCCGAGGGGGCTCCGGACATCTCCCTGCTGGTGTGCCGGCCGGTCAGCGCGCGGGAGCCGGTGGCCGCGCTCTACTTCATCCACGGCGGCGGGATGGTCATGGGCGACAACCGGGCGGGCGTGCCGGACATGCTGGAGCTCGCCGCCGAGCTGGGCATGGCGGTCGTATCGGTCGAGTACCGGCTCGCGCCCGAGAACCCGCATCCGGCGCCGGTCGAGGACTGCTACGCGGGCCTCCTGTGGACGTTCGAGAACGCCGCGAAGATCGGCGTCGACCCCGCGCGCGTCGTCGTGGGCGGCAGCAGCGCGGGCGGCGGCCTCGCGGCGGCGCTCGCGCTGATGGCCCGGGACCTGGACGGCCCGGAGATCCTCGGCCAGCTGCTGCTGTGCCCCATGCTCGACGACCGCGACGACACGTTCTCCGGCTTCCAGATGACGGGCCTGGGCACCTGGGACCGCGTCGCCAACGACACCGGCTGGAACGCCCTGCTCGGCGCGGCCCGGGGCGGCCCCGACGTCTCGCCCTACGCCGCCCCGGCCCGCGCCGGGGACCTGTCGGGCCTGCCGCCCGCCTTCATCGACGTCGGCTCGGCCGAGAGCTTCCGCGACGAGGACGTCGCCTACGCCGCCCGCATCTGGCAGGCCGGGGGCCGCGCCGAACTGCACGTCTGGCCGGGGGGTTTCCACGGATTCGACTTCCTGTCCCCGCGTGCCGCCCTCTCCCGGGACTCCAGGGAGGCCCGGGTGCGCTGGATGCGCCGCCTCCTCGCCTGAGAAGCACCCAAAACGGACTAAAGTGACGACGTGAAAGAGCTCGCCGGGCGGCTGACCGCGCTGGACCCCGACGCGGGGGCGGCCGTGCGGGTCATCGCCTACTTCGACCGGCTGGCCGAGGGGCGGGCCGGGCTGGAGGCGGTCGTCCGGGGGGCCGTCATCCTGGCGGGATGCCCCGCCCGGCTGGCCGATCCCGAACGCCGGGTCCTCGTCCGCGTCCTGACCGACGGATGCCGGGACGACGTCTGCGAAGCGCCCGATCCAGCCTGGCCCAGCGTCTCACTGACCCCCGGCGGCGCGGGGCGGCTCTGGCTGGAGCGCCCCGGGCCCGCGGGCACCGTCGGCGCGATGGTCCTGGAACGGGCGGCCGCGACGGCCCGCGCCGTCCTGGAGCGCACCAGGGGCCGGGCCCCGGTCGGATCACCCGGGGACGATCCGGCCCTGGTGGAGCTGCTGCTCGACCCCGCGGTGCCCGAGGCCGAGCGGCTCCACGCGGCCCGCCGCCTGGGGCTGCCCCGGCTGGTGAGGGCCGTGGCGGTCGCGGGCGGGCCCCCGGTGATCGAGCCCGCCGAGACCGAGCCCGGCCACCACGACGGCCGGGCCGGCATCGGGCCCGACGTCCCCGTCCTCGGCCTGCCGGACTCCTGGAAGGCAGCGGCCGTCGCCCTGCGCCTGGCCGCCGAGGGGGACGCCTCCGATCCCGGCCCGCGCGTCGTGCGCTTCACCGAACTGGGCGGGCTCGCGGTCCTGGCCTCGGCGGTCGGCCCGGAGACCGAGCCCGTCCCCGACGTGCGGGCGCTCGACCGCGCGGCCGCCGAGGCCCCCTGGGCGGCGGCGACCCTCCACGCCGTGGCCTCCTCTCCCAGCCTCCGCGCCGCGGCGTCGGCGCTGGTCCTGCACCACTCCACCCTCCAGGACCGCCTCGCCCGCGCCGAGCGGCTCCTCGGCTGGAGCGTCCGCACCCAGGAAGGCCGCCTGCGCCTGCACCTGGCCTTCGCCCTGCGCCGCCTCCACCGCCGCCCGCGCTGAAGTCCGTCCGACGGCCCGCCGGACCGGCTCCGGCCGGATTCCACGATCATTCCGGTCTTGACCCATGCCTTCCCATGAAGGAAACTGTGTCTGCCTTAGCGAAACTTTGTTTCGCTGCGCGAAACGAAAGGAGTCCGGCATGGGTCTTCGACGCTTCCTCCGCCTCGCCCTTCCCGCCTTCCTCTCCGCCGCCTTCCTGACGGGCGTCTCCGCGCCCGCACAGGCCGACGCCCCCGTTTCCTCCTTCACCAGCACCGTCAGCGGGGATCCCGCCGACGTCTACTACCCGACCGCGATCAGCGAACGCACGCCCGTCGCGCTCATGCTCCAGGGCGCGCAGGTCGGGCGCGCCCACTACTCCGCCTACGCCCGCGCCGTCGCCGCGTACGGGTTCATCGTGGTCGTGCCCGACCACAAGCGCCTGCTGTTCTTCGACAACGACTACTACCCCGAGCAGAAGCAGGCCGCCGACGCCGTGACCTGGATGAAGGCGGAGGACGACCGCACCGGTTCGCCGCTGAAGAGCAAGGTCAAGACGACCCGGATGGTGCTGCTCGGCCACTCCTTCGGCGGCGCGGCCGGGCTGTCGATCGTCGGGGAGACCTGCACCATCCCGTTCTGCACGGGCCTGACGTACACGATGCCCACCCAGGTGAAGGGGGCCTCCTTCTTCGGCGCGAACAACAAGTCGCCGCTGACCGGGACCTTCGCCACCATCGACCTGCAGGTCCCGACCCAGCTCGTCCAGGGCGTCCAGGACGGGGTGGCCCTGCCCGCCGACGCGGAGAGCACCTACAACAAGATGATCTTCGACCCCAAGCAGATCGTCCGCGTCTCGGGCACCAACCACTACGGCATCGCCAACGCCCAGAACCCGGCAGGGGCCGACCCCGAGGCCGGCCCGCAGTCCTTCACCCAGGCCAGGAGCATCGAGATCGCCGCCCGCTGGTCGGCGAAGTTCCTGCTCGCCGCCATGGGCGACGAAGCCGCCGAGGACTACGTCTGGAACACCGGCGACGCCGCCGACCCCGACGTGACCGTCACCGGCGACAACTGATCACCGTCCGCCGGGCCCGCGGGAGCGAGCTCGGCGGCCGTCAGGCTAAGAGCGCGGCGAAGCGCCGGTCGAGCACCGGGCGGGGGTCGCCCTGACCGGTCACGGCCTCGACCTCCGAACGCAGATGGACCAAGTCGCCGGACCCGCAGGATCGAACCCGGCTGACGTCAGGCGAAAAGAGCGGCGTAACGCCAGTCGAGCACCGGGCGGGAGGCTCCCTGACCGGTCACGGCCTCGACCTCGGAACGCAGGTGGGCCAGGCCGCCGCCGTCGGGAAGCGACTCCAGCCGTTCGACGGTCACCCGGCTGGTGACGGTGTCGCCCTCGTAGACCGGGCCGGTGTGGTCGCAGCCGTGCCAGCCGGCGACCGTGACCAGGCCCGGGAAGGCGCGGGTCGCCTGGGACAGCGCCAGGCCGATCGTGTGGCCGCCGTAGACCAGGCGGCCCTCGGGGCCCGTGGTCCGGGGGTCGTGGTGGACCTCGGCGATGTTGAGGATCAGCCGGGCCAGTTCGGGGGCGCCGGAGACCGTGTCGCCGCCGACGACCTGAACCGTCCGCCCCTCGGCCAGGGCGTCGAAGCCCGGGCTGCGGTCGACGGCGCGGAAGGCGTCCAGCCGCCAGTCCCTGACGGCGTCGCGGAACTTCTCGGTGCCGGGCGCGGGGCCCACCGCGCTCAGGTCGGCGTCATGACCGGTCTGCGCCTCGGGGTCGCGCAGCGGCATCATCGCGCACCGCCAGAAGTCCAGGACCGGACGGTCCTCCTGGTCCACCGTGGTGATCCGCAGCGCGGCCAGGCCCGTCGCGGCGCGCCCGGGACGGGGCCGGTTCTGGCGCAGCGCCACCACCTCGGTGGAGGTGTACAGCGTGTCGCCGAGGGCGGGGAAGCGCCGGAAGGCCAGCCCCCGGTAGAACAGGTTGGCCTTGACGTGGTGGGTCACCAGCGTGGACTGGCCGATGGACACGTCCCACACCAGCGCCGGGGAGGCGAGTTCGCTCCCGGTGACCTTCCGGGCGAGATGGGCGTCCAGGGCCAGCCGGAGCCGGTCGCCGACGATCGCCTGGTGCTGCGCGACGTGGCCGCTGCTCAACGTCAGCCCGGGAGCCGTGTCGAAGACCTGCCCCACCGAGAGCTCGTCGAAATACGGGCCTTCGGCCGCGGGGATCTCCGTCATCTTCTCTTCCTTCGCCTCTGCGCACAGACGGTTCTGGATCATGCCATGAGGATTCCCCCGGCCCTCACACCGGATCCTCCCCCCGGCGGTCAGGACCGTAAAGGCCCGCTCCGTCCCGGTGACCGGTAGCGGAGCCCCCTCACCGCCCCGATCGGGCCTACTCTCTGCGCGCAGCCCCAGTCGTCGAGAGAGAAGAGCTGAAGCCGTGAACACGGTGGTGGACCTCAAGGGCCGTGCGGTGCTCGTCACCGGTGGCACCAAGGGCATCGGCGCGGTGATCGCGCGGACCTTCCTGCACGCGGGCGCCGACGTCATGGTGTGCGGGCGCAACGAGCCCGAGACCCTGCCGGAGGCCGACGGCCGGTCGGCGCGGTTCCTTTCCGCCGACATCCGGGACGCCGCCCAGGCCGCCGCGCTGGTGGAGCAGACCGCCGAGCTGTTCGGCAGGCTGGACGTGCTGGTCAACAACGCCGGCGGCTCCCCCGACGCCGACTCCGCGACGGTCTCCCCCCGCTTCGTGGAGCGCATCGTGGCCCTGAACCTGCTCGCCCCGTTCTACGTCGCCCAGCCCGCCAACAAGGTCATGCAGGCCGGGGAGGGCGGTTCGATCATCAACATCGGCAGCGTCTCGGGCATCGACCCCCAGCCCGGCACCGCCGCCTACAGCGCCGCCAAGGCCGGCCTGCTGATGTTCTCCAAGGCCCTGGCCCTGGAATGGGCCCCGAAGGTCCGCGTCAACCACATCACCACGGGCCTGGTCATGACCGAGGCCGCCGCCCACAACTACGGCGAGGACGGCGGCGCCTCCACCGCGGCCCTCGTCCCCATGCGGCGCATGGCCGACCCCCAGGACGTGGCGAACGCCTGCCTGTACCTGGCGAGCGACCTGTCCTCCTACGTGACCGGCGCCGACCTCGCCGTCCACGGCGGCGGCGAGGTCCCGGCCCGCTACCTGGTCAAGCAGCAGCAGGACTGACCCGCCCCGCGCACTCGGCCTTCCCCGCGTTCGTCCCGCCCGCCCTCGACCCGGCCGGTCGGCGCGGGGAGGGCGCCGCTGAACGCGGCATCCGGCGGTGTGTCCATGAAGGAACACGACGGTCTCGACAGCTCACCCTCGATCCACCACGGGACCGGCACCACCATCGAACCCGACCGGGCACAGATCCTGGACCACATGTGCAAAGCCGAGCACGGGCTCGATGCGATGGAAGCGGTGCCCGACCTGTTCGACCCGGGCCAGTACATCCCGGGCGGCTCCTCACCGATCACCGACGGCACCTGGATCTGGCGCGTCGGCAGCCTGCACCACGCCGGCATCCGGGCCCTCGCCCTTCCTGCCGTGTTCATCGAGGACACCCAGGCCGAACAGGTCGACGACCTGGTCGATCAGGTCGTCGGCCCGTGCTGCGTCGAGGTAGTCGTCGACGAACATTTGGGACAAGCCGTAGACCAGGGCCTGGGCGGCGATCCGGATCAGTTCGGGGTCGGCCTGCCGGAGTTCGCCGCGCCGCTGCCCGGCGATGATCATTTCGGTGGTGGCGTGGGTGAAGGCTCGGTGGCCCTCTTCCATCGCGGGTGTACGGACCGCGCTGAACACGGCCGTGCGCAGGAGGGCGAAGCGGTGCGGATGGGCCAGTGCGTAGTGCACGAATGATGTGCCCAGGGCCCTGAACGGAACGGAGCCGGCCGAGCTCACCGCAGCCAGCTGGACTGCGGCGAAGTCCGCTGCGACGACCTCGGAGACCGCCGCGAGAAGTGCGGCGCGGTCGGCGAAGTGCCTGAAGGGCGCGGCAGGTGAGACGCCTGCCCTGCGGGCCACCTCGCGGACGGTCACGGCCTCGGCGCCGCCCTCGTCGAGCAGTTCGACGGCATGGGCGACCAGCGCCTGCGGCAAGGAGCCGTGGTGGTAGGGCCGTCCGGCCTCCCGGGTGTTCATGCAGCCAGTCGTACCACACCTTGACAGCATGACCCGGGAACGATGTAATCGGCGCTCACATCAATGTATTCAATGATTACATTGGAGTCCTCATGGACCTGAAGCGCGGGGGCTGGGCTCGGGAAGTCGACGCCGAACTCCGGCCGAGCCAGGGGAGCGTCCCCAGCGGCCTGGTCGGAACCCTCTACCGCAATGGCGCGGGCAACCATCTTTCCGACTACATCATCGACGGCGACGGGCTGGTCAGCGCCGTGACCTTCGAGCCGGGCGGCACGGTGCGAGTTCGCAGCCGCTACGTCCGCACGCCCTCCTACCAGGCGTCGCTCACCGCCCGCGGCGCAGACGGGCCGCCTCTGCGGCTGGGCGGAGCCAACGCGGTGGGCGGCCGGCTGCGCAACCTGCTCAAGCCGCCCGCCGCCCAGGCCAACACGTCGGTGACGATGATCGACGGCAGGCTGCTGGCGCTCTGGGAGGCCGACCTGCCCTGGGAGCTGGACCCCGACACGCTCAAGACCCTCGGCCGCTGTGACCTCGATGGGGTGCTGGACAGGTCGGGACCGCTCGGGAGCCCGCTGGGCAGCCCCTACTCGGCCCACCCGTGCCGGGACCCCGCCACCGCCGAGCTGTGGAACTTCGGCTGTGTGTACGGCCCGCGCCCCCGGCTGGAGATCTACCGCAGCGGACACGGCGGGCGGACCGAACACCTGCGTTCGATCCGGCTGCCCCGCCGCTACATGGTCCATGACTTCGCGATGACCGCCACCCACCTGGTGTTCTGCCTCGGCCCCGTCATCCTCGATCTGGCCGCCATGCTGTCCGGCCGCCTCCCGACCTTCGAGGCGATGCGCTGGCATCGCGACGAGCCCACCCGCATCCTGCTCGTGCCGCGGACCGGAGGGCCGTTCCGCGTCGTCGAAACCGACCCATGGTTCCAATGGCACTTCGCCGGCGCCTACGACGACGGTTCCGACATCGTCTTCGACCTGGTCCGCTTCCGGTCCTGGACCGTCATGCACGAGGCCATCTCCAGCATCGGCCACCTCACCGACCCGGCCTGCCTCCCCGTCGGCCGGCTGTGGCGCCACCGGGTCGGCGCGTCCGGCAAGGTCGAAGCCCACCAGGTCCATTCCCTTCCGCTCGAATGGCCCACCATCGACCCGCGCCGAGCCACCACCGCCCACCGCAACGTCTACGGCGCCGCCGCCGGCGACGTCACGGCGGGAGTCGCGTTCACGACGGTCGCGCGCTATGACACCGAGACCGGCGAGGCCGACACCCACGACTACGGCCCCGGCCACCTGGTCGGCGAACCCCTCTTCGTCCGACGCGACCCCGACGTGCTCGACGACGACCAGGGCTGGCTCCTGGCCTGCGAAAGTCACATCGCCTCCGGGAGGACCAACATCGCCGTCTTCGACGCCCGATCCGTCGCGGACGGGCCCGTCTGCACCCTTCCCGTGCCGGAAAGCCTCGGCTACACCTTCCACGGGCAGTGGGTCGCATGACCGGCGCGCAGCGGATCACCTCCTTCGCGCGCGACGGCTGGATCTTCGACGTCACCGACCAGGGACCGCTCGACGGGGACGTCGTCGTGCTGCTGCACGGCTTCCCCCAGACGGCGAAGTCCTGGGAGCTGCTCGCACCGCTGCTCCACGCCTCGGGGTATCGCACGCTGGCTCCCGACCAGCGCGGATACTCACCTCGCGCCAGGCCGCGCGGCCGGTTCGCCTACCGGCTGTCCGAACTCGCCGACGACGCTCTCGCCCTCATCGCAGCCGTCGGCGCAGGCCGAGTGCATGTTGTCGGGCATGACTGGGGGGCGTCGGTCGCCTGGACGCTCGGGGCCACCCGGCCCGACGTCGTGGCCACGGTGACCGCGCTGTCGGTCCCGCACCCGGCCGCCTTCATCCGGTCCCTGTTCACCAGCCGGCAGCTCCTCATGTCCTGGTACATGTTCTTCTTCCAGGTCCCCTGGATTCCCGAACTGGTCATACGCCAGATCTCCAAAGGCGGCCGGACGAGCCTCGTGGCCGGGCGGATGACAGCCGGCCAGAGCGAGGCCAACGCCCGCAGAGACGCCGACTTCCTAGCGAACTCCGGTGCGCTCGCACCGGCCCTCAACTGGTACCGGGGCATGCCCTTCAACTCCCCGAAACGGCTGGCCCGCGTCACGGTCCCGACCCTGTTCATCAACAGCGACGGCGACCCCGCGCTGAGCGTCAAGGGCGCCGAGCTCACCGGCAGGTACGTGACCGGCTCGTACACCTTCCGCACCCTGAAGGGCGTCGGGCACTGGATCCCGGAGCAAGCCGCCCGGGAGGTGGCCGAACTCCTGCTCGTCCACCTCGCCCGCTAGAGCGCGAATCGCCTTTCGGGGGTTGAGAGATCGCTGTTTCCCGTCCAGAGGGACAGTGCCGAGCATCTGAGTGTCGGGTGGTCTTTTCAAGGCGTGATGTGGGTTGTGTCGCCTGACCATCAGATAGACAAGCCTGTTCAAAAGAGCGGGCTTTGCAACGGACCGAGGAGATTCCAGTGGCTATTTCGTTGATCACTCGCAAGGTCGGAGCGGCCGTGGCCGTGGCGGTCGCGGTCGCGGTCGCCGGGCCGGTTCAAGGTGCGTCGGCCCGGACCGCCGACCAGGTGATGCAGGACGGGCTCAATACGGCGGTCGCTGCCGGGTATCCGGGTGCTACGGCGCTGCTCCGCAAGGACGGAGTGAGCCGGTACCTGACGGCGGGTGTCGGGGACCGGACCGCCCGGACGCCGATGGACCCGAAGGCGCAAGTGCGGATCGGGAGCAACACCAAGCCGTTCATCGGCGCAGTCGTGCTGATGTTGGCCGATCAGGGCCGGCTGTCGCTCGATGACACCGTGGACCGGTGGCTGCCGGGCGTGGTGGCCGGGAACGGCAACGACGGCAAGAAGGTCAAGATCCGCCAGTTGCTGAACCACACCTCAGGCGTGCCCGACTACCTCAACGAGGTCTACGCCGACGCGTTCGACAACCCGAACAAGCCGTTCCCGGCCGCGCAGTTGGTGCAGGTGGCCATGCGGCAGGCGCCGCTGTTCCCGCCTGGCACGAATGTCTCCTACAGCAACACCAACTTCATCCTGCTCGGGATGATCATCCAGTCGGTGACGGGCAACGGACCGGCCACCGAGGTGACGACCCGCCTCGTCGACCGGCTGGGCCTCACCGGCACGAGTTACCCCACATCCGATCCGAAGCTGTACGGCAACCATGTCCGCGGCTACGCCGTTCCCGCCTACTACTGGGGCGAGCGCCCCTACGTCGACGTCACCACCCTGAACGTCCAGTTCTCCGGTGCGGCCGGCGCGATGGTGTCCAACCTGGACGACCTGGCGGCCCTCCACCGAGCGCTGCTCGACGGCACCCTCCTCTCCCCCGCGATGGTGGAGCAGGTCAAGACCCTCGTCCCCTACCCCGGCCAGTCCAACCTCTCCTTCGGGCTCGCCCACGAGGTGATGAACGGCCCGGGCGCCTGCGGCAAGATCTGGTCGAAGGGCGGCGCCATCTACGGCTATTACACCGCCGTCCTCACCCGTGAGGACGGCACTCAGGTCGCCGTCGCCACCAACCAGTTCAACATGGTCGCCGCCAACCCGGCTGGAGTGACCAGACTGACCAATGCCGCCATCGAAGCCGTCTGCGCCCTCTGACCGGTCTTCCCCACATACCCCGTCAAAGGACGACCTCAGAAGATGTGGTCCCGCCTGATCATGAGTGCCGCCGCGACCGGTGACGTCCGGAACCACCCGACCGACCCAGGCATCCCGATCAGCAGGTTCGTCGTCTTCGGCGAGGTGGGCAGCGACACGGTCGGAACAGGGAGTGCGGCAGGCCCGCACATGGCAGGGATCCGCAGCGCCAGGGCGCGGCTGCCAGGGCTGATGTCGTCGACCAGGTCGGCGACGGCGGGCAGGAGGTCGGGCACGGCCGAATGCCAACGGGACACCGGCTCAGCCGCGATCCGCCGACGTCTGCCCGCTCCCCTGACTCCGCCTCTCGCCCCGACCGAAGTCGGGACGAGGGGACGGTGGACCCGGCTCAGATGACCCCGTCGGCCCTCAGCTTCTCCAGCTCCTCAGCGGTGAGGCCGAGGAGTCCGGTGTAGATCTCGGTGTTGTTGGCGCCCAGCTCCGGACCGACCGAGCGGACTTCGCCCGGGGTGCCGGAGAGTTTGGGGAAGACGTTCTGCATGGGGAATTCGCCGAATTCGGGGTGGGCGAGTTTGATGATGGCCTCGCGTGCTTTGAAGTGGGGGTCGGCGAGCATGTCCTTGGCCCGGTAGGTCAACCCCGCCGGGATGCCGTTGGCGTGCATCTTGTCCAGCACTTCGTCGCTGGTCAGCGTGGCGGTCCACGCTGCGATGAGCTCGTCGAGTTCCTCGGCGTTGGCGCCGCGCGCCCCGTGGGTGGAATACCGCT
The DNA here is from genome assembly GCF_039533685.1 of Actinocorallia aurantiaca. Classification (NCBI taxonomy): domain Bacteria; kingdom Bacillati; phylum Actinomycetota; class Actinomycetes; order Streptosporangiales; family Thermomonosporaceae; genus Actinocorallia; species Actinocorallia aurantiaca. The sequence goes on from NZ_BAAATZ010000012.1 coordinate 342,380, forward strand.
GGTCGTCGGCGAGTTCGGGGCGCCCCATGACCTCGGCCAGGCGGCTGAAGACGGTGTCCTGGTTGGCCGCGATCAGCACCGGCCCGTCCGAGGTGGGGTAGACGTTGGAGGGGGCGACGTTGGGCAGCACCGAGCCGGTGCGCTCGCGCTGGTATCCGGCCAGCTCCCACTCGGGGATGAGCGACTCCATGAGCGCGAAGACGGCCTCGTACAGGGCGGAGTCGACGACCTGGCCCTTGCCGGTGCGGGCGCGGGCGTGCAGGGCCACGAGGGTGCCCAGCGCGGCGAAGGTCCCGGCGAGTTCGTCGCCCAGGGAGATCCCGGCGCGCGCCGGGGCGCTGTTCGGGTCGCCGGTGACGTAGCGGATGCCGCCCATGGCCTCGCCGATGGAGCCGAATCCGGCGCGGGGGGAGTAGGGGCCGTTCTGGCCGTAGCCGGTGACCCGGGTGATGATCAGCCCCGGGTTGAGCTCCCACAGGGTCTCGGGCGACAGGCCCCAGCGCTCCAGGGTGCCGGGCCGGAAGTTCTCCACCAGCACGTCGGCCTCGGCGATGATGCGCCGGGCGAGGTCCTGGCCTGCTGCTTCGCGCAGGTTGAGGGTGACGGATTTCTTGTTGCGGGCCAGGATGGGCCACCACAGGGATTGGCCGTGGGGTTTCTCGCGTCCCCACTGGCGCATGGGGTCGCCGGTGACGGGGGGTTCGATCTTGATGACCTCGGCGCCGAAGTCGCCGAGGAGCTGGCCGCAGAACGGGCCGGCCAGCAGCTGGCCCATCTCGACGACCCGCAGGTCGTCGAGGGCGCGGGGAGACGGCTCTGTCACTGGTCCTCCTTGAGGTTGGCTGCGGCGGCGCGCAGGTGGGAGCGCATCACCGAGGCGGCCCATTCGGGGTCGCGGGCGGTGATCGCGTCGACGAGCTCGCGGTGGTGGCCCATGCTCCGCGCCATCGTCTCGGCGTCGTACCGGTGGAAGGTGCCGAGGATGAGGGGGGCGTGCATCACGGACGTGAGCATGCCCGGGAGCCTGCTGTTGCCGGAGGCGTCGATGAGGGCCTCGTGGAAGTGCGAGTTGAGCCGGGCGAGCAGGGCGACCTCCCCCTCGACGGCGGCCCCCTCCATGGCCGAGCACAGGTCGCGCAGTTCGGCCAGGACGGGCTCCTCCAGGCCGATCCTCGCCGCGCGGGCCACCGCGTACGGCTCCAGGAGCGTGCGCAGCTCGAAGATCTCCTCCAGGTCGCGGGCCGACCACAGCACCACCCGGGCGCCCCGGTGCGGCAGCACCTCGACGAGGCCGTCGGCGCCCAGGCGCTGGATCGCCTCCCGGACGGGGGTGCGCGAGAGCCCGAGCGTCTCGGCCAGCTCGGCCTCCCCCAGCCGGGTGCCGGGCGCGGCCTCCCCGGAGAGGATCATCCGCCGCACCGCCTCGTAGGCGGTGTCGGCGGCGCGTCGGCCCGTGGACATCGACCCTCCCCGCCTTCATTGCATACAATAATGTGGATTGATGCGAAGTTATCAGGAAATACGCAGATCGGGGAAGCACATTGCATACAACAGTGCTGGAAGTCGGCCCGCGTGACGGCCTCCAGAACGAGGCACGAGCTCTCTCCCCCGACGACCGGATCGAGTTCATCACCCGTTGTGCGGACGCCGGGACGCGCCGGATCGAAGCCGTGTCCTTCGTTCATCCCGAACGGGTCCCGCAGATGGCGGGAGCCGAGGAGGTCATGGCGGGCGTCCCCCGCCGGGAGGGCGTCTCCTACAGCGGTCTCGTCCTCAACCGGCGCGGCCTGGATCGGGCGCTCGCCGCCGGGGTGGACGAGGTGAACGTCGTCGTGGTCGCCTCCGACACCTTCTGCGTCCGCAACCAGGGCCGCACCACCGACGAGGCCCTCGACGCCTGGGACGGGATGGCCGCCGCCGCGTCCGACGCCGGAGTGCCCGTCTCCCTGACGATCGCCGCCGCGTTCGGCTGCCCGTTCGAGGGCGAGACCCCGCCGGAGCGCGTCGTGGAGATAGCCCGCCGCGCCGAGGCCGCCGGGGCGTTCGAGGTCGCGCTCGCCGACACCATCGGCGTCGGCGTCCCCGCGCAGGTCCGCGACCTGACCCGCCGCGTACGGGCCGCCGCCCCCTCGCCGGCGCTGCGCTTCCACTTCCACAACACTCGCAACACCGGCTACGCCAACGCCCTCACCGCCGTGGACGAGGGCGTCACCGTCCTGGACGCCAGCGCGGGCGGGTTCGGCGGCTGCCCCTTCGCCCCCGCCGCCACCGGCAACATCGCCACCGAGGACCTCCTGTACGCCCTGCACCGCAGCGGCGTCGAGACCGGCATCGACCTGGAGGCCGTCGCCGCCACCGGGATCTGGCTCGGCGGTCTCCTCGGCGAGCCCGCCCCCGCCCTCCTCGGCCGCGCGGGGGGCTTCCCCGCCTGAGCGGGCAGACGACGGACGAGGATGTTCGAGTAGCCGCCCGGCCGCCCTCGGGGACCAGGGAGTGGATCCACCGCCGCCGTCGTCGCGCTTCGGCGACCGCGTGCCGCCCGGTGGGCTCGCAGGCCCAGGAACAGGTGGCGACGGCCCCTCCCGCGGGGCGGGAGGGGCCGTCGGAGGGGGTCTGTCAGGAGGCGTTGGCGGGGACCGGGGCGGGCGCCGTCTCGGTGCGGCGGGCCAGGAGGACGAGGGCGCAGGCGACGACGGCGCAGGCCGAGCAGAAGAGCCAGACGGCGACGTAGGCGCTCTCGGTGGGGACGTCGCCGAGGGCCATGGCGGCGAGGACGGAGGCGATGATGCCGCCCGCGACGGCTCCTCCGACGGACTTGATGTTGTTGTAGAGGGCGGTGGCGATGCCGGAGCGGGACGGGTCGGCTCCCTCGACGATGACGGTGGGCATGGCGCCGAGGGCGACGCCGGTGCCCAGGCCGATGAGGGGCTTGAGGACGATGAACTGCCAGAGGGCGTCATGTGCGACGGCCTGGCCGAGGAGTCCGAGGGCCACGAGGGCGAACGACGCGACCAGGGCGGGGCGGTAGCCGATCCGCCTGGCGATCATCGCGGTTCCGGCGGCGCCGATCACGGCGGCGATCGCGGCGGGCAGGGTGATCGTGGCGAGGTCCAGGGCCGTCAGGGCGAAGCCGTAGCCGGTCTCGGCGGGGTCGGCGGCCAGGAAGGTGGTGTCGGGAGTCTGGGTGCCGAAGAAGACGACGCCGAACAGGAACGCGACGCCGTAGAAGGGGGCGACTCGGCGGTCGGCCATCTCGCGCAGGTCCACCAGCGCGTCCTTCGAGCGCAGTTCGACCTTCACCCAGACGGCGAGCAGGACCAGGCCTCCCAGCAGCGGCAGCAGGGTGCCGGCGCTCGTCCAGCCGGAGCCTCCGGCGCGGGAGATCCCGGCCAGGACGCTGATCATCGCCAGGCCGAGCAGGACCAGGCCCGGCCAGTCGGTGCGGCCCTGGGCGCGGGCCTCGCTCTCGGGCACGGCGAAGAACGACAGCAGGAAGCAAGACCCCGCCAGGACGGCCGGGATGAGCAGCGCCGTCCCGACGTTCCCGATGGCCTGCTGCGCCGCGCCCATGACGAGCATGCCGACCAGGCCGCCGAGGGTGAGCGCGCCGACCAGCCAGGCGATGGCGCGGCGGGCGAGGGCTTCGGGCAGCCGGTCGCGGACCAGCGCGATCTCCAGCGGGAGCAGCGCGGCGAACGCGCCCTGCAGGATCCGGCCGAGCAGCAGCACGGCCAGGTTCGGGGCGAGGGCGACCAGCAGGCTGCCGACGGCCATGGACGCGAGCGCGATCCGCAGCATGCGGCGGTGGCCGTGCAGGTCGCCGAGCCGGCCGAACATCGGGACCATGACCGCGGCGGCCAGCAGCTGCACCGAGCTGATCCAGTTGAGGTCGGAGTCGGCCAGGCCGTGGGCCTCGCCGACGGCCGGCAGCAGCGGGACGATGCTCGTCTGCAGGAACCCGCTGGTCAGTTCGAAGAAGACGAGGATGCCGACGACGGCGCGGATCGACGCGGCCGACGTCTTCTCGGAGACGTTCACGCGGTGGTCCCTTCCAGGCGGCGTGCGGCCAGGGTGGCCAGCAGCAGGGCGGCGTCCGGCAGGACGGAGTCGTCGAAGACGGCCTGCGGAGAGTGGTTGACCGGGGCGGCGGACGGGTCCGGGACCGGCGGGCAGGCGCTGAGGAAGAGCATCGCGCCGGGCACCTGCTGCAGGACGTAGGAGAAGTCCTCGGAGCCGAGGAACGGCTGGGGGGACTCGAACGTGCGGCCTTCGAACAGCTCTCCGGCGGTCTCGAGGGCGAACCGGGCCTCGTCCACGGAGTTCTCGGTGACAGGGTAGTCGTGCCGGTAGTCCACTTCCGCCTTGACGCGGTGCGCCGAGGCGATGCCCTCGACGGTCTCCATCACCAGTTCGCGGACGTCCTGGCGGGTCTGCTCGGAGAACGTGCGGACCGTGGCCTCCAGCCGCCCGTCCTCGGGGATCACGTTGCGGGTCGTGCCCGCCCGCAGCTTTCCGACGGTGACGACGGCCGGGTCGAGGACGTTGATGGATCTGGTGACGCGCGTCTGCAGCGCCGTCACGATCTCGCACAGCGGCGGGATCGGGTCGCAGGCGGCGTGCGGGGACGAGCCGTGCCCGCCCTTGCCGACGACGCGGACGTCGAAGGAGTCGGAGGAGGCCATGAACGTGCCGCCCTTGGTGCCGACGAACCCGGCGGGCAACCCGGTGGAGAAGACGTGCACCGCGTAGGCGGCGACGGGCATGCTCCCGGCGGCGTCCAGCAGCCCCTCGTCGATCATGATCTTGGCGCCGCCGTAGCCCTCCTCGCCGGGCTGGAACATGAACACGACGTCCCCGGCGAGCTCCTCGCGGTGCGCGGCCAGCAGCCGCGCCGCCCCGACCAGCCCGGCGACGTGCAGGTCGTGGCCGCAGGCGTGCATCGCGTCGGGGAGCCGCGAGGCGTAGTCGACGCCGGTGTCCTCCTGGACGGGCAGCGCGTCCATGTCGGCGCGCAGCAGGACCGCCGGGCCCGGGCGGCCGCCGCGCAGCACCGCCGTCACCGAGCTGAGGTCCTTCCCGGTGGAGATCTCCAGCGGGAGTCCTTCGAGGGCCTCCAGGACGCGCTCCTGGGTGCGCGGCAGGTGCAGGCCTACTTCCGGCTCGCGGTGCAGGGCGCGGCGAAGCCGGGTCAGTTCGTCGCCGAGAGCGGCGGCGTCGTCATGCGTGAACATGACGGTAGTCTGCGTAGACAACCACCCAAGACCAACGAAACGCCAGGATCCCGCACCTTTGACAGATCACTTGCAGGAATCAGCCACCCTCGACGAGCTCGACTACCTGCTCGTCACCGCCCTGCAGCGCGAGCCGAGAGCCGAGTGGCGGCGGATAGGCGAGAAGCTGGGCGTCGACCCGTCCACCGCGGCCCGCCGCTGGGCCCGGCTCGCCGAGGCGGGCCTGGCATGGCTGACGTGCTACCCGGCCTGGCTGCCGCCGGGCGCGCTGATCACCTTCATCGAGCTGGACTGCGCGCCCGGACGGGTCCACGAGGTGGCGCTGGCCCTGGCCGACGACCCGCACCTGTTCAGCATCGAGCACGTCACCGGCGGACGCGACCTGCTGCTCACCACGACGTTCGCCAGGCAGGCCCACCTCGCCAGCTACATCGGCTTCCGGCTCGGCGCGGTGCCCGGCATCACCGCCACCCGCACCCATGTGGCGAGCATCCTGCACTCCGAGGGCAGCCACTGGCGCCTGGACCGCCTCGCCTCCCCCGCCGCGAGCCCGCCGTCCGTCCCCGCCTTCTCCGGCCGCGGGGTCCTGTCACCCGAAGACCAGGCGTTCATCAGCGTGCTCGCCTCGGACGTCCGGCAGAGCGCGGCGGCGCTGGCCGAGCGCACCGGGCTCAGCCCCACCACGGTCCGCCGCCGCCTGGCCCGACTGGAGCGGGACGGGCTGATCGCCTACCGCTGCGAGGTGAGCCGCTCGCTCTCCGGCTGGCCCGTCTCCGTCACCTTCTGGGGTTCGGCGCCCGCCGGGGAGACCCCCTCGATCACCGCCCGCATCGCCCGTCTCCGCGAGACCCGCATGTGCGTCTCCCTCTCGGGCGCCCACAACGTCATGTTCAGCGTCTGGCTCCGCTCCGTCGACGACCTCCCCGCCTTCGAGACGTCCCTGACCTCGCGCGTCCCCGAACTGTCCATCACCGACCGCACCCTGGCGCTGTGGAGCCTGAAGTTCGCCGGCCAGCTCCTCTCCCCCGAGGGCCGCCGCCTCCGCTCCGTCCCCCTGGACATGTGGACCCCGGACTCCGCCCACGCCGCCGAAGCCGCCTTCGTCTCCGCCCTCGCCACCCCTCCCCCGCTTCGCGGACCCGCGGCCGACGCCCGGAGATAGGGCGGGGCGGCGGGAAAATCTCCGTGTCGGGACAGTCGAACAGCGCGCTGATCTGCTTGTTCACCCGCCGGACCCAAGCCGGAAATGTCCCGAAAGGAGATCCCGGCCTCCAGGGACAACGACCTCTGGTGGTTTCCGGTCCGCCTGGAAGAACATCGCTCCTGCCCTGTTCTCCTCGAATCGGAGTGGCAATGGTCCACCATCTGACCGCCGGCCAGAGACGCAAGTCCACCGTCGGGCTCTTCTTCCTCCTGCTCTTCGGAGCCTCGATGTTCATGCTGCCCGCTTACAACAGCCTGCCGTACGCCTTCGAACTCAAAGGCGAACCGGGCGTGTACGAGCTGGACGTCTGCTATCACGGGACCAGCAAACACAGCCGCAACGGCTGCCGAGGCACCTTCACACCCGACAATTCGTCGATTGAACCGACGAGCGACCTCAAGTTCGGCAGCCACTACGACCAGGGCGACCGGGTACGAGCGAGAAGCGACGGCGAGAACGGCTACGAGACGGGCTTCCGCGGAAGACTCGCCGCGCTGCTGTTCCCGTCGATCTCCTTGGCCTTCCTCATCGTGCCCGCCCCCTTCCTGATGGTCACTTTGATCCGTCCTTTCGCAAGCGAGAACCGCTGGCGGACCCTCTACCAGCGGATCGCCCTCGCGGCATTCGCCCTTCTCTTCCTAGCCGCAGGCATCACGATCCTGACCCGCTGACCACGCTGCCGAGTTCACGCGTTCTCCGGAATCCCCGGCACCGGTCGCTCCCCACCGTTCTTCGCACCGCGGCAGGCGTGTGGTTCCGCTGGAACGGGCCGGGGAAGGGGAAGGCCCGGGTGAGGGCGAATCCCGGTGAACAGGTACAGGTCGGGCCGCGAACTCACCGTCGCAGGGAGCCTGCGAGCCGGAGCACACCCCCTGAAAAGCGAGGGCCCGCCGATCTCCTGGCGGGCCCTCGAAAAGGTGTTGCCGCTACGAGCCGAAGAGCACGCGGCCCGCGGAGAGGACGGTCTTGCCGTCGACGGCGGCCTCGAACAGGAGGGCGCCGTCGTCCTCGTTCCAGGCGCTGACCTGGAGGACGTCGCCGGGGAAGACCGGGGAGGCGAAACGGCCGTCCAGTTCCAGCAGGTCGGCCGGGTGGGCGCCGGCCAGGTCCGCCAGGGGCAGGGTGACCGCCGCGAGGGTGCACAGGCCGTGCATGAACGGCTTGGGCATGCCCGCGGCCTTTGCCGCCTCCGGGTCGATGTGCATGTGGTGGCGGTCGCCGAGCAGGCGGTAGAGGGCGGCCTGCTCGGTGCCGGTGCGGAGCGTGAACTCGTGGTCGGGCTCGCGCTCGGGGCGGCGGGCGGCGGACGGGCCGCGGTCGCCGCCGAAGCCGCCGCAGCCGGGGGCGAAGATCGACCAGGTGGCCTCGAGGTAGTCGGTGTCCACCGCCACCTCGAAGACCGCGGCGCCGCCCTTGTCCCAGACCTCCGAGACGCGGGCCTTCATCTCCAGGTCACCGGAGCGCGGCAGGGCCCCGCGCACCCGCAGGCGCTGCGAGCCGTGCACGGCGGTGCCGGTGTCGAACGCCCCGGCCGAGCCGAGCACGTCCGGGGCCCACTGGGCGCGGGTGAGGGCGAAGGTCGGGAGGACCTTCAGCTTCTCCTCGAACACCAGGTCCAGGTCGGTGGCCTTGGCCCCGACGGCCAGCGCGTAGAGGATCGCGTCGGTCTCCTCGTAGCGCTCGGTCCGGGCGCCGAGGTCGCGTCCGCGCCATTCTCCCGAGTTCATCGGATTCTCCTGTCCGCTCACGTGTCCGCCGCCAGGATCAGGCCGCTGGTCGGCACCCCGGTCCCGGCGGTGACCAGGACGTTGTGGATGTCACCGGGCTGGTTGACGGACGTGCCGCGCACCAGCCGGACCGCCTCGGCGATCCCGTTCATGCCGTGGATGTAGGCCTCGCCGAGCTGGCCGCCGTGGGTGTTGGTCGGCAGCCGCCCGTCGAGCTCGAGGTTGCCGTCGGCGATGAAGTCCTTGGCCTCGCCCCTGCCGCAGAAGCCCAGCTCCTCCAGCTGCGGCAGCACCAGCGGGGTGAAGTGGTCGTACAGGATCGCGGCCTGGATGTCGGAGGGCGTCAGCCGGCTCTGCGCGTACAGCTGCTTGCCGACCAGCCCCATCTCCGGGATGCCGGAGATCTCGGGCCGGTAGTAGCTGGTCATCATCAGCTGGTCGGGGCCCGAGCCCTGCGCCGCGCCCCAGATGACCGCCGACGGGTTCGGCAGGTCGCGGGCCCGCTCGGCGGAGACGACGACGATCGCCTGGCCGCCGTCGCTCTCCTGGCAGCAGTCCAGCAGGTGCAGCGGCTCGGCGATCCAGCGGGAGGCCTGGTGCTCCTCCAGCGTGATCGGCCGCTCGTAGAACCAGGCCTTGGGGTTGGTCGCGGCGTGCTTGCGGTCCACGACGGCCACGCGGCCGAAGTCGGCGCTCGTGGCCCCGTACTCGTGCATGTAGCGGCGCGCGAACATCGCCACCCACTGGGCGGGCGTCGACAGGCCGAACGGCGTCATCCACGAGTAGGCGGCGCGGTCGGCGCTGACGTCCATGGGCCGCTCGGCCTGGCCGAGCCCGTAGCGTTCGCCGGACCGCTCGTTGAACGCGCGGTAGCAGACGACGACGTCGGCGACGCCGGTCGCGACGGCCATCGCCGCCTGCTGGACGGTGGCGCAGGCCGCGCCGCCGCCGTGCCCGATGCGGGAGAAGAACTTCAGCTCGCCGATGCCGAGGTTGCGGGCGATGTGGATCTCCGAGGAGGTGTCGGCGGTGAAGGTCACCATGCCGTCCACGTCGGAGGGCTCCAGGCCGGCGTCGGTGATGGCGGCCAGCACCGCCTCGCAGGCGAGCTGCAGCTCGCTGCGGCCGGACTCCTTGGAGAACTCGGTGGCGCCGATGCCGGCGATGGCGGCGGCTCCGGGCAGCACGGTCATGACTCACTTCCTTCCGGGAGCTGGACCACGACGGTGCCGGACACGTGCGGGCCGATCGAGTTGACGCCCTTCACGGCGATCTCGACGCTGCGGCCGGAGTCGTCCTTGGCCGTCACGCTGCCGGTGAGCAGCATGGTGTCGCCGGGGTAGTTGGGCGCGCCCAGCCGGATCTTGATCTTCTTGACCACGGCGGCGGGCCCGGCCCACTCGGTGACGTACCGGTCGACCAGCCCGTTGCTGGTCAGGATGTTCATGAAGACGTCCTTGGAGCCGCGCTCGGCCGCCAGGGACGGGTCGTGGTGCACGTCCTGGTAGTCGCGGCTGGCCAGCGCGGTCGCCACGATCATGGTGCGGGTGAGCGGGACGCTCAGCTCCGGCAGCTCCTCCCCCACCGCGACGTCCTGGTAGGCGCGGCTCATGACGCGGCCCCCGCCAGGAGGTCGCCGAGCTCGGCCAGGTCGGCGGACGCGCCGCCGAGGACGCCCGAGAGCTGCTTGCCCCACAGGAAGTAGCGGTGCATCGGGTAGTCGACGTCGACGCCGATGCCGCCGTGCAGGTGCTGGGCGCGGTGGACGGCGTTCAGGCCGCCCTCGTCGGCCCACCACTTGGCGGTCAGGGCCGCGGCGGCGGCGTCCTCACCGGCTTCGAGCAGCGAGACGGCCTTCCACAGGCACGCCTGCATGGCCTCGATCTCGATGTAGGTGTCGGCGAGCTGGTGCTGGACGGCCTGGAAGGTGGCCAGCGGGCGGCCGAACTGCTCGCGCTCGGACAGGTAGGAGGCCGCGAGGCGCATCGCCCCGTCGGCGACGCCTGCCTGGACGGCGGTGACCGCGACCCGGGTGAGGTCGAGGATCGTCCGCAGCGCGCCTTCGCCCAGCGCCCGGGCGGGCACGCCCTCCAGGGTGAGGTTCCCGGCCGCGTCGTGGGTGGTGGTCCGCGTCCACTCCCACTCCGTGCCCGGCGCGGAGGCCTCCACGACGAACACGCCGGGGCCGCTCTCGGTGCGGGCGGTGACCAGCACGTACTTCGCGCCGACGGCCGAGGGGACGACGGCCTTGACGCCGGTCAGCCTCCAGCCGTCGCCGTCCGGGACGGCCGAGCACCGGGGGTCGGCCGGGTCGGCGGGAGAGAACTCCTCGAGCGCGACGGTGACGCGCTCGGCTCCCTCCGCGAGGCCCGGCAGCAGCGCCTCACGCTGCGCGGCGTCGCCGTGCTTCGCGATGGTCAGCCCCGCCACGAGCGCGGGCCACACCGGTGCGGGCGCGACGGTGCGGCCCTGCTCCTCCAGCAGGACGCACAGGCCGCCGACGCCCAGGCCCGCGCCGCCGTCCTCCTCGGGCAGCGCGATGCCGAGCAGCCCGGCGTCGCCCAGCGCCTTCCACAGGCCGTCGTCGACGCCGCTCCCGCTCTGCTCGGCGGCGCGCAGCCGGTCGGCGGTGGCGTAGTCGGTGAAGATCTGCCGGGCCAGTCCCCGGACCTCTTCGAGTTCCTCGCCAAGGGTGAAGTCCATCAGTCTTCCTTCTTCGGGACGGCGGGCCGGAAGACCGGCAGGGTCAGGTCGGGGTCGGCGTCCAGCCACTCCAGCGAGACCGGCATGCCGATCTCGACGTCCTCGGGCGCGACGCCGGTGAGGTTGGCGGTCAGCCGGGTGCCCTCGGGCAGCTCGATCACCGCGATGAGCAGCGGGTAGTCGAACGCCGGGTGCCGCGGGTGGTGGGCGACCACGTAGCTGTAGACGGTGCCCTCTCCGGTGGACTCCACGGTGTCCCACTCGAACGAGCCGCACACCGGGCAGCACGGGCCGGGCGGGTGCCGCAGCGACTCGCAGGTCGCGCAGCGCTGGATGACCAGCCGGTGCTCCTTGGCCGCCTCGAACCAGAACGCGTTGTCCGGGTTGATCGCCGGGCGGGGCCGCTTGGCCTTGGGCTTCGGCTTCTCCACCGGGACGAACCGCAGGGTCCGCCAGCGCTGGGTGGCGACGACCTCGCCGTTCTGGTCCCGGTAGGTCTTCATCGTGGACACGAAGCGCCCGGTGCCCAGCCCGGTCTTCTTCTCCGGCGAGATCGACTCGACGGTCTCGGAGACGGTGACGTGGTCGCCGGGGACGAGCTCGCGCTGGAACTCGAACTCCGAGTCGGTGGCGACGACCGAGGTGTAACCGCCCTCGGCGAGCAGCGCCACCAGCTCGTCGAATCCGGCGGACGAGCCGTCATCGACGGGGTTCACCGTGGCGGCGTACCCGCGCATCGTCCACGCCTGGACCATCGACGCGGGCGCCACGACACCGGGACGCCCGGTGGCCTTGGCGGCCTCGTCGTCCAGGTAGACGGGGTTGGCGTCCTCCATGGCCTCGGCCCAGTGCCGGATCATCGGCACGTTCACCGGGTCCTGGCCGCGCCGTTCGGCGACCAGCTCCCGGCCCACCCAGGCCTGCAGCCTGGCCTCGTATTCTTCACTCATCGGCCCGACCTCGCCCGCGGCAGGCCCAGGCCCTGCACGGCGACCATGTCGCGCAGCACCTCGTTGACGCCGCCGCCGAAGGTGTTGACGATGCCCTGGCGGGACAGCTGCTCGATCTGCCCGAACAGCACCGCGCCCGGCGACTCGGGACGGACCCGGCCGGCCGCGCCGAGGATGCCGGTGAGGGTGCGCTGCACGTCGATGTGGGTCTCGGTGCCGTAGGCCTTGGTGCCTCCGGCCTGGGCGCCCGACAGGTCGCCCGTGGTCTCCACCGCCCAGGTCATCTTCCAGTTCAGCAGCGCCATCGCCTCGAGCTTGGCGTAGGTGCGGGCCAGGTCGCGGCGCACCCACGGCAGGTCGATGACGCCGTTGTCGCGGGCCCAGTCCCGCACGTCCTCCCAGAGGCGGATCATGCGTCCGCCGAGCGCGGCCAGGCCGATGCGCTCGTGGTTGAGCTGGTTGGTGATCAGGCCCCAGCCTCCGTCGACCTCGCCGACGACGTTCTCGGCCGGGATCCGCACGCCCGAGTAGTAGGTGGCGGTGACGACCATGCCGCCGACGCACTGGATGGGGCTCCAGGAGAACCCTTCGGCGTCGGTGGGGATGATGACGATGGAGATGCCCTTGTGGCGGGGCTTGTCCGGGTCGGTGCGGACGGCCGTCCACACGTAGTCGGCGGTGTTGGCCCCGCTGGTGAAGATCTTGCTGCCGTCGACGACGAACTCCTCGCCGTCGCGGACCGCCTTGGTGCGCAGCGACGCCAGGTCGGTGCCGGCGTCCGGCTCGGTGTAGCCGATCGCGAAGACGATGTCCCCGGAGAGGATGCCCGGAAGGAACTGCTTCTTCTGCTCCTCGGTCCCGTACTTCATCAGCGTCGGGCCGACGGTGTTGACGGTGACGAACGGGAACGGCAGGCCGGCCCGCTGCACCTCGTCGAAGAAGATGTACTGGTCGGAGAGGGACCGGCCCTGGCCGCCGTACTCGACGGGCCAGCCGATGCCCAGCCAGCCGTCGTTCCCGAGCATCTTCACGACCTCGCGGAACCGGCTGCCGCCGACGCCCTCCTCGCCGACCCGGCGGCGCTCGTCCGCGGGCAGCAGGTCGGCGAAGTAGGCACGAAGTTCCGCGCGCAGTTCCTGTTGCGCTGCGGACTCACGCAGATCCATGGGCACTCTCTCTCTGGATGGTCAGGGCAAAAAGCGCAGTCGGCCGCTGGCGACGAACTCCTCGCGCAGCGCCTCCTTGTCGGCCTCGGTCATCGGGGTGTAGTCGGGGGCGCCCCGTCCCACCCACCGGTAGACGGGCTCGTCGGTGCGCCAGCCCTCGATCTGGAGCTGCTTCTTGGCCAGCTTCCCCGATCCGGTGGTGGGCAGGGTGTGGGAGAAGCGCACGAAGCGGGGGGCTCCCTTGGTGCCCAGGTCGTTCTGGGCGGCCAGGAACGCCGGGAGGTCGAGGTCTTCGAAGGCGGTGCCCTCGGACACCTCGACCGCGGCCATCACCTGGTCGCCGGAGCGCGGGTCGGGCACCGCGAACGCGACGGCGTCGATGACCTTGGGGTGGCGGCGCAGCACGAGCTGGCTGTGCAGGGCGGAGATGTTCTCCGAGTCGACCCGGATCCAGTCTCCCGACCGGCCGGCGAAGTACAGGAACCCGTCGCCGTCGAGGTAGCCGAGGTCGCCGGTCCAGTACCAGCCGTGGCGGACGCGCTCGGCGTCGGCCTCGGGGTTCTTGTAGTAGCCCTCGAACTTCTCCGCGCCGTCGGTGTCGACGATCTCGCCGATGGCCTGCTCGGGGTTGGCGACCCGGCCGTGCTCGTCGAGGACGGCGGGCGGGCACTCCTCGCGGGTCTGCGGGTCGACGATCCGCACTCCGGCGTGCATGGGGCGGCCGAAGGCGGTGACGGGCGTGTCGGGCGTCTGCTTGATCATGCCCGCGCCCTCGCTGGAGCCGTAGCCCTCGACCAGCCTGCAGCCGAAGCGGCGCAGGAATTCGGCGCGGTCCTCGGGCGAGGCCTCGGTGCCGAAGCCGTGCGTGAGGGTGTTCCCCGCGTCGTCGTCCTGCTCGGGCGTGGCCAGGATGTAGCCGATGGCCTTGCCGACGTAGGTGAAGAACGTGGCCCCGTAGCGCCGCACGTCCGGCAGGAAGCCGGAGGCGGAGAACTTCGGGGTGAGCGCGACCGTCGCGCCCGCGGCCAGCGCCGGGGCCCACAGGGCCATCAGCGCGTTGCCGTGGAACAGCGGCATCGGGCAGTAGCAGACGTCCTCGCGCTTGACGTCGTACTTGGCGCTGTTGTTGCGGCCCAGCTCGGCGAGCCTGCCCTGGGAGCAGCGGGCCGCCTTGGAGGCGCCGGTCGTCCCGGACGTGAACAGCAGCAGCAGCTGCGTCTTCGGGTCGACGGACGGGTCCGCGGCGGGCTCGCAGGCGTGCTCGGCGACCAGGGCCGGGTACTTCTCGTCGTCGATCAGCAGGAACCGCTCGCGCGGCACCCCGATGTCGAGGCCGTCCAGCAGCTCGAGCCCCGCCCGGTCGGTGACGACCAGCTGGAGGTCGGTGTGCCGGACCTCCTGCTCGAGGTAGGCGCCGCGCCGGGTGGAGTTGATCCCGACGACGGTCGCCCCGCCCAGCGCCGCGGCGCCGAGCCACAGGATGTACTCCGGCACGTTGTCCAGCAGAACGCCGATGTGGAACGGGCCGTCCTGGCGGAGCCTCGCGGCCAGGGAGGCGCGGGCCGCGCTCTCCCGGACCACTTCGTCCCACGTCCAGGCGTCGTCACCGCTGAGCAGGCCGGGGCGGTCGTCCCCGATGCGGGCCAGCAGCAGTTCGGCGATCGTCTCGTTGCGCACCGTGACCGGCCCGGGCTTGACCGGGGCGAAGATGTCAGGGGTCGACTGAGCCAACGGAATTTCCTCCAAACACGCACCCCCCGTAAGGGTGCCCGGTAAAACTAAGTCAGCGGGATGCCCCCGGCTCGGGGGCATCCCGCTGACCGGGAGCGATGGGCTTACCGGCTGGTCAACGCCGGGAAAGCGCCTCGGTGACGGCCTCCGTGTGGGCCTGGGACTCCGCCAGCTGGCGCATCAGCCACAGGCGCAGCACCCGGGTGACGGCGGCGGCGACGTACAGCGCCGCGCCCAGCAGGGTGACGGCCACGAACGCGATCGCCAGGATCTGGGTCGAGGCGATGTCCCGGTTGTCGTCCAGGGCGAGGGAGTTGCTGTAGGCGACGAAGGTCCCCGCCACGCCGAGGATCATCACGACGATGCCGAGGATCCGAAACTTTCCGTCGGCGGCGGACGCGTTGCCGCCGGAGCCGATCTTCTGTCCGGCCACGTCCTGGGCGAACTTGGCGCGCCGCTCTTCGCTGTGGGTCGTGCTCATATGGGTCAACCTCCTAGGTATTCGCTGGAAAGACGGCCTTCGATCTCATCGGGCCGGCCGGTGGCCACGATGCGGCCGTGGAGCATGAGGGCGGCGATGTCCGCGATCGGCAGCACCACGCGGGCGAACTGCTCGGCCACCAGCACCGACAGACCGCCCGCGACGAGCTCGGCGACCGTCTCGTACATCTGGCTGACGATCATGGGCGCCAGGCCCATGGACAGCTCGTCGAGCAGCAGGACGGCCGGGTCGGTGGCCAGCGCCCGCGACAGCGCGAGCATCTGCTGCTCACCGCCGGACATCGAGCCGGCGAGCTGGTCGCGGCGATTGCCGAGGATGGGGAACCGGGCGTAGGCGATCTCTTCGATCTTCTTCAGGTCGACGCCCGTGCCGGTGGTGATCCACAGGTTCTCCCGGACCGTCAGGTTGGGGAAGACGCCGCGGCCCTCGGGGATGGAGCACACCCCCAGCCGGGCCGCGTCCTGGGCGGACAGGCCGTTGACCCGGCGTCCGGCCAGCCGGAGCTCGCCCCCGGTGAGGGGCATCAGCCCGGCGCACACCTTCAGGGTGGTGGACTTGCCGCCGCCGTTGGGGCCGAGCAGCGCGACCACCGACCCGGCGGGGACGGTCAGGTCCACCCCGTGGAGCGCCGGGATCGCACCGTAAGCGGCGCGGGCTCCCACCAGCTCCAGCAGCGGGGCCTGCGCCTCGGCCGCCGGAGCACCGCCCCCTGCGTTCGGGGACGCGCTCGGGGACGCGCTCGCGCCGCCCTCTCCGTGCGTGCTCATGCCACCTCCTCGGTGCCGATGTAGGCCGCGATGACCTCGGGGGACCGCTGGATCTCCTGGGGGGTGCCGGAGGCGATGACCGCGCCGTAGTCGAGCACGTGGATGGTGGCGCACAGCTTCATCACCAGCGGGAGGTCGTGCTCGACCAGGCAGATGGCCAGCCCGTCGTCGGCCAGGCCGCTCAGCAGCCCGGCGAACGCCTCGGTCTCCTGCTCCGTCTGGCCCGAGGCGGGCTCGTCCAGCAGCAGCACCCGGGGCGAGGTCATCAGTGCTCTGGCGACCTCCACCACCCGGGCCCGGCCGGTGGGGATGTCGGAGACGTCCCGGTCCGCGACATCAGCGAGACCGGTCAACTCCAGGATCCGGTCGGTCTCCTTGTCGATGTCGATGCGCTTGCGGGTGGTCGCCCGCAGGATGTCCCCGGCGACCTTGACGTTGTCGCGCACCGACAGGGACAGGAAGAGCTCCAGCTGCTGGAAGGTGCGGGCCAGGCCGAGCTTGGCGCGCTTGGCCGGGGGCAGCTTCGTGATGTCGGTCCCGTCGATGAGGACCCTGCCCTCCGTCGGCTTCTGCAGCCCGGTGATCGTGTTGAACAGCGTGGTCTTGCCCGCGCCGTTCGGTCCGATCAGGCCGGTGATCCGGCCTTCTTCCGCTCCGATGCTCACCTGGTCCACCGCGGTGTTGCCGCCGAAGCGGACCGTGACGCCCCGGGTCTCAAGCAAGGGCATGGACGTCTCCCTTCTCTGCGGTCTGGGCGGGCCGGCCGTCGCCCGTGCGGGCGGGCAGGCCCAGCGCCCGGTCGAGCCGGTCGCGGAGGTCGTCGGTGTACGGCTCGTCGTCGCGGATCTCTCCCGGAGCGGCTTCGGCGCTCTTGGCATGCCCGCCCGTCGCCTCCACGGCGTGCGGCATGAGCTTGGCGCCGATGGCCGGAAGCGCGAACGCCACGACCAGGGTGATGAGGGAGAAGGTCCAGGCGCCGAACACCCCGATCAGTGCCAGGACGTACAGCACGGCCACGAGGGCGCCGCCGCCGAACAGCACGGGCTTGGCGTTCCGCAGCGACCGGTAGCCGTCGAACAGGTCCTGAACCGAGCCGGTGGGGTTCTTGCCGACGCCCATACCGATCAGGGCGGTGGCGACCATCACGATGCTGCCCAGCGACCGGAAGATCGTCGCCGACTCGGGGTGGGCCACGGCCAGCTCGTTGAAGGTGCCGATGAGGACGGCGAAGCCCGCACCGGTGATCAGCCCGCCGAACAGGGCGCCGCTGACGTAGCCGATGCCGCCCACGACGACGATCATCACCAGCCCCAGGCTGGCGATGATCCCGAAGTTGTCGCCCTCGACAGAGCCGCTGGCGGAGCTCATCAGGATGCCGCCCAGGCCCGCGATCGCGGCCGAGAGCATGAAGACGCCGAACTTCAGCTTCACCAGGTCCTGGCCGAGCATCGCCGTCGCCGCGGGGCTGTCCTTCATCGCGGCCAGCCGCCTGCCGTACCCGCTGTTGCGCAGGGCGACCAGCCCGAGGGCGATCAGCGCGAACAGCACGGTGCACGACAGCAGGAACACCAGCGGGTCGCTCAGGTCGAGCGGTCCGAGCCTGGGCTTGGGGACGATCAGCGTGCCGTCGGGGAACAGCGCGAACTCGACGCCGAAGAGGGTGTGCTCGGTGGTGTCGCGCAGCACCATGTTGGACAGCAGCGCTCCGAACGCCAGGGTGGCCAGCGCCAGGTAGAGGCCGCGCAGCCGCAGCGCGGGCAGCGCGACCAGGCCTCCCACCACCGCGGTGGCCGCGACCGCCAGCAGGATGCCCCAGGGGGTGAGCCTCGCGTCCAGGCCCGAGCCGGTGACGCCGAAGTGGAAGGCGGTGACGGTGGCGACCGCGCCGAAGGACAGCGGGGCCAGGTTCATCTCCCCCGCGTAGCCGGTCAGCACGGTGAGCGACAGCGCGATGATCGCGAACGCCATGCCGAGGCCGAGCGTGGTGATGCCCGGCTCCTCCAGCAGCAGCGAGTACAGGAAGACCCCGCCCACCAGGACCGCGCCCCACACCAGCGCGGCACGCACGGAGGGCACCCGGAAGCGCTCGCGGGTGCGGACCGCCGCGCCGCGCAGCCGGTCCTGGGGCAGCACGATGATGACGACGAACAGGATGATCATCGGAAGCGAGACCCGGAAGTTGCCCGTCCAGGTCCAGTCCGTGGGGAAGTACGCGGTCACATAGGTGGCGGCCAGACCCAGCACCATGGCTCCGATGAAGGCCGGCGGGATGCTGCGCAGCCGGCCGAACATGGCGGCGGCGAAGGCGTCGATGACCAGCAGGGTCAGCGCGTTGGCCTCCAGCGAGCCGCCGCTGATCGGGGTGATGAGGATGCCGGCCAGCACGGCCAGGCCCGAGCCCATGGCCCAGGACAGCATGGCGACGCGCTCGGGGTCGTGCCCGTTGAGCCGCAGCAGGTCGGGGTCGTCCACGGTGCCGCGCATGACCACACCGGTGCGGGTCCGGTGGAAGAGCAGGCGCAGGCCGACGGCGATGCCCACGGCCACCGCGAGGCAGATGATCTCGTGGACCCGGACGACCACGCCCGCCACCTCGACCGACGCGTCCGTGCCGAAGAACATGTCCAGGGTCCTGGACTCCTCCGGGGACCAGATCCACTGGGACAGGTACACCGTCCCCAGCATGACCGCGACGGTCACCACGATCTTGGCGACGTCGGAGACGCCGCGCAGTCCCCTCATGATCACGCTGTGCAGCAGCATGCCCATGAGCGGGCCGAGAACACCCACGACGAGCACCAGGGACAACCACACCGGCAGTCCCCAGCCCACGGTGAGCTGCCAGTAGAAGAACGTGCCCAGCATGGCCTGCGCGCCATGGGCGAAGTTGAAGATGCCGGAGGTGTTGTACGTGAGGACTAGACCTGACGCGGCGATGGCGTAGACCGACCCCAGAACGAGCCCGAGGATCGTGAAGGTAAGGAAGGTGGTCATGGTCGCCCTTGTGCGAGTGAGGGAGAACTGGCGGGCAGGCCGGCCATCGGGGAGATGGCCGGCCCGCCGTCGATCAGGCCCAGGGCCCGATCAGGGAGGACTTCAGGACTTCAGGAAGGTGGTGGAGATCCGGTCGGCGTTGAGCTTGGTGCCCCACAGCTTCTTGTCGATCTTGACCACGTTGTCGTCCGCGCACTGGAACTTGCCGGCCTCGGCGGGGAGGACCTGCTCGAACTCGGAGCCGGTGAGCTTCAGCATCATGGAGCACTTGGCGGGCATGTTGGCGCCCGGGTCGGTCGGGGCGTGCAGGCCGCCGCCGTCCCACTCGTGCACCTTGGACAGCTCGGTCGTCACGCACTCACGGGTGAGGTCGGAACCGCACTTCTGGGCCGCGGTGGCCCACAGCAGGAACGCGGAGGTCGCCTGCATGCCCAGCAGCGCGGGCTTGCCGTCCTTGGCCGCGACCAGTTCCTGGTACTTCTTGACCGCCGGCACCTTGTCGGCGTTCTCGAACGGCTGGAAGACCGTGTTGAGGTGGATGTTGTCGCCCAGGCCCTTGGTGTTCCACTGCTTCACGTAGTCGCTGTACCAGGTGGACTCGAAGACCAGGGGCACGTCGAGGCCCACCCGGTCCAGGGCCTCCAGCATGCTGAAGGACGCCGGGTCGGGGCTCTTGGACGTCCACAGCGCCTTGACGCCGCACTTCTTGAACTTCTCGGCGAACGGCACGTAGCTGGCGTCACCGGCGGCGTTGAGCTTGACACCGCAGTTCTTGACGTCGACGCCCAGGCCGTCCAGGACGTCCACGATCTTCTGGGTGCCGGCCTCCACCGCCGCGGAGGTCGAGCTGATCGTGTCCAGCCCGTCCTTCATCTCGGGGAACTTCTCCAGCGACATCTTGAGGTTCGCGGCGTTGTAGTGGTCCACCGGGTAGGGCACGGCCTCGAACTTGTTCGGGCCCATCGAGGCGTTCGCGCCGACGGTGAAGCCCGCCACCGTCGGCAGGTCGCAGCCGACGCGGTACTGCTCGGCCGCGTCGTCCAGGGCGAAGCCCTGGCCGACCAGCATGAAGTCCTGCTTGCAGGCCTTCTGCATGACGCTGACGGACTGCATGTAGGCGGCGTCGTACTGGTTGCCCTTGATCTTGCGGCCGTTGATTCCGCCCTGCTCGTTGCACCACGCGATCATGGCGGCGACCGCGTCGCCCATCTCCTTGTTCAGGCCGGGCGCCTTGGTGAAGCCTCGGTCGTCGCCGTAGCCGATGACGATCTCGGAGTCGGTGACGCCCTGGGCGGTGGCGCCCTTGGCGTCGCCGGCGCCGCACGGCGAGGCCAGCGTGCCGAAGGCGTTGTCGGAGGTGCTGTTGTCGGCGTTGCCCTCGGACGAGCCGTCCGTGCCGGAGCGCTCGCCCGCGCAGCCCGTGGCGAAGAGCGCCAGGGACAGGATGCCTGCGGACAGGCTTCCGAACTTGTTCACCTTCATGTGGGGGTCTTTCCTTTCACCGGGCGACCCGAAGGTCCCCCGGTCGGGGTGGTGAGGGGAGAAGGAAAATCCTTGGTCCGGCGGTCAGCCGAAGTAGGCCTGGCCTCCGTCGAGGGGCACGGTCGCCCCGGTGAGATAGCGCATGTGGGGCCCGACCAGGGCGGCGACCGCCCGGCCGATGTCCTGCTCGCAGTCGCCGATGTAGCCGAGCGGGATGGTCTTGCGGAACTCCTCGGCCTCCTCCGGGAAGGCCTCGGTCCAGCTCTTGAGCCCCGGCGACAGGGCGTGCGGCGCGATGGCGTTCGCGCGGATCCCGTCCACGCCCCACTCGGCGGCGGCGGTGCGGGTCAGCGACTTCAGCGCCTGCTTGGCCGCGGCGTACGCCCCGTAGGTGGAGGGGTCCCAGCGGACCATGGCCGAGGTGACCAGGTTGACGATGTCCCCGCCTCCACGCTGCTTCATGTGGGGGTGGCAGGCCTTCATGAAGGCGAAGGCGGCGAACGGCCCGGTCTTGAACCCCTTCTGGAAGGCGCGGTCGCTCAGCGTGAGCAGCGGGCCGTAGGCTCCCGAGTAGGCGTTGTTGACGAGGATGTCGATTCCGCCGAACGTCTCCGCCACCTGGTCGACCAGCGCCGGGATGGCTTCGGTGTCGGCCACGTCGCAGGCGAAGGCCTCCGCCCTCGCTCCGCGCCCGCGGATCAGCTCGCAGGTGTCCTCGAGCTTGGCCGGAGTCCGGCCGAGCACCGCGATGTCCGCGCCCTCCGAGGCGAGGGCCAACGCGATGCCCTGACCGACGCCCTGCCCGGCGCCGGTCACGAGCGCCACTTTCCCGGCTAGGCTTCGCAATGTTTCTCCTGTTGTGTGGGTCACAGTGAATCGACATAGTGAAGTGACCGGAACCACCCCATCCGCTCAGTCCCACTCAGCGGAATGAAGTGAATCGGCGTGGAGAAACCGCAGGTCCCACTCATCGGGAACCTCCGGGCAGTGAGCGGGATCACGGCGAGAATGAGCGGCCTGTACCGGTTTGTGCGGGCGCGGGCGCCGCGAACGAGGAGGATTGCATGAGCACTGATCCGGCGATCATGATGGCCGAGATCATGGGCGGGTTGACCGGCCCCGGCGGGGCGTTCGAACTGATCGAGACGCCCGGACATCCGGCGCCCGGTTTCGTCGGCGCGGCCCGCAACCTCGGCGAGGTGCTCACCGCTTCCGTCGGCTTCGGCGAGCGCGACTACATCGTCACGGTCACCGAACGCCTCACCTACGCCCAGCACGCGGAGCGGGTCGCCGCGCTGGCCGAGGCGCTGCGCGAGGAGCACGGCGTGCGGCCGGGCGACCGCGTCGCCATCGACGCCGCCAACGTCCCGGACTGGATCGTCTCGTTCTGGGCGGCGGTCGCCGTCGGCGCCGTGGCCGTCGGCTACAACGCCTGGTGGGCGCCGCTGGAGATCGAGTACGCCCTCGGCCACACCGAGCCCAAGCTGGTCATCGCCGACGCCAAGCGGGCCGCCCAGATCGGGGACCGGGCCGTGGTGCTGACCCTGGAGGAGGGCGTTCCCGCCGCCGTGGAGCGGCACCGGGGCGCCGAGCTGCGGGTGCACGACGCCGCTCCGGAGGACCCGGCCGTCATCCTCTACACCAGCGGGACGAGCGGGCGGCCCAAGGGCGCCGTCCACAGCCACCGCAACCTGGCCTCTGTGATCGAGTACCACCGGGTGAACGACGCGATGATCGTCGAGATGGCCGCCAAGTGGGGGATCGAGAGCAGGCCCGAGGACCGCCGCTACCTGCTGGCGCTGCCGCTGTTCCACATCGCCAGCCTGCACAACCTGGCCGTGCCCCGGCTGGCCACCGGCAGCACGGTGGTCATGTACCAGGGCGGGTTCGACGTCGACCGGGTACTGAGCCTGGTGGAGAAGGAGAAGGTCACCAACTGGGGCGCCGTGCCGACCATGGCGCACCGGATCCTCGAGCACGGCGACGTCTCGAAGTACGACCTCTCGTCGCTGACCGCGTTCGCGCTGGCGTCCGCGCCCTCCTCCCCCGCCTTCAAGGCGCGGCTGACCGAGGCCTTCCCGCCCGCCCGCGGCGCCCTCGTCGACAGCTACGGGCTGACCGAGTCCTGCACCGCGATCGCCGTGGCCTCACCGATGGACCTCGAGCAGGCCCCGGGCACGCTGGGCCGCCCCGTCACGGGCGTCCGCCTGGAGATCCGCGACGCCGAGGGCAGGGCGCTGCCCGAGGGCGAGGAGGGCGAGGTCTGCGTGCTCAGCCCGTACGTCATGCTCGGCTACTGGAACAACGAGGAGGCCACCGCCTCCGCGATCGGCCCGGACGGCTGGCTGCGCACCGGCGACATCGGCATGATCGACCAGGGCCGCCTGCGGCTGACCACCCGCCGTTCGGACCTCATCATCCGCGGCGGCGAGAACGTCTACCCCGTCGAGATCGAGAACGTCCTCGCCGAGTACCCCGGGGTCCACGAGTGCGTCGTCCTGGGCGCCCCGCACCCGGACCTGGGCCAGGAGGTCATGGCCGTCGTCGTCTTCACCGGCGAGCCCGCCTCCGAGCAGGAGCTGGCCGGCTTCGCCAAGGAGCGCCTGGCCTACTTCAAGGTCCCGTCGCGCTGGGAGATCACCACTTCCCCCCTGCCCCGCAACGCCACGGGCAAGGTGATCCGCCGCGATGTCGAGAACACCGTCGGCCTCTCCCCGGAGACCTCGGCCGCCTCCCCCAGCTGAGACACCCGGTCGGCGGAGAACGCCC
>NZ_BAAATZ010000012.1:365641-372470 GCF_039533685.1 Actinocorallia aurantiaca
ACGGCCGGGGCGTTCCCGCGTCACGGGCCGGGGCACGGCGTCCCGGCGGCCGACGCGAAAACCCGCCGCCCCCGAAGGGACGGCGGGTCTGGAGCGTTCCCGTTAGCGCGGCCTGGGCTGGAACTTGGCGATGAACAGGCCTTCCGCGGTGACGCACTCCCGGCCTCCGGCCGAGATCGAGCCCACCGTGCGGATCTTCCTGCCGTCCACCGACACCTGCCTCGCCCTGATCGTCAGCGGCTCGAACAGCGGGGTGACGTGGTGGTAGCGCAGGACCAGTTCCGCCGTCATGCCCGACACCCCCGCCCAGCCGTTGGCGACGCCCAGCGTGTGGTCCAGGATCAGGGCCGAGACCCCGCCGTGGACGCATTCGGGCGGGCCCTGGTAGGGCAGCCCGAGCACGGTCACGGCCTCGATGGAGCCGTCCGGCAGGGCCGTGTACTCCAGCGGAGGGGCGATCGGGTTCTCCGACCCGGCGACCGCGTCGTGCCTGGTGTTGCCGTCGCCGTGCCACATGTCCACCAGCCGCTCCCGCAGGTCGGGAGCGGCCGCGTCCAGCTCGTCGGCGATCGCGTTCAGGCGGTCGGCGACCCCGCCCAGGTCCGCCCCGGAGATGTCCCCGGCGCGGAGCAGACCGTCGATCACCCGGCGCGCCGCGGCGGCCGCCGCGTCCACGCCGGTCCCCCGACACGGGCTGGAGAGCTCGATCGTCATCCCCCTCAGGCCTTCCCGACCGGCTCCGGGTCGCGGGGCAGGCCCAGTATCCGTTCACCGATCACGTTGAGCTGCACGTCGGTGGTGCCTCCGGCGATCGACATGCAGCGCGAGTTCAGGAACATCCAGGTGGCGTCGGGGTTCCCGCTCGAGAGGCTCCGCCCGGGGGTGGCCAGGGCCGCGGGGCCCGCCCAGTCCATGGCGGTCTCCCACACCTGCTGGACGTGTTCCACTCCGATCAGCTTACTGATGCTGGCCTCCGCTCCGGGCTGCGCCCCCGACAGGGAGCGCAGCGTGGTGCGCAGGCCGAACAGGCTGCTGGACTGCGCGTCGCACAGGATCTGGCCGAGCGTGGTGAGCCGCTCGTCGTCGACCTGCCCGCCCTCGGCGGCCACCAGGTGCAGCAGCGCCTCTCCGCCGCTGCCCAGCGAGGAGTCGTGCGACAGCGAGACCCGCTCGTTGGACAGGGTGGTGCGGGCCAGCTTCCAGCCGTCGCCGGGGCCGGCGACCAGCAGGTCGTCGGGGATGAACACGTCGTCGAGGAAGACCTCGTTGAACAGGGCCTCACCGGTCAGCTCGCGCAGCGGCCGGATGTCGATGCCGGGCGACTTCATGTCCAGCAGGAAGTACGACAGGCCCTTGTGCTTGGGCGCGGCCGGGTCGGTGCGGGCCAGCAGGATGCCCCAGTCGGCCTCGACGGCCATGGACGTCCAGACCTTCTGGCCGGTGATCTTCCAGCCGCCCTCGACCTTCTCGGCCCGGGTGGACAGCGCCGCCAGGTCCGAGCCCGCGCCGGGCTCGCTGAACAGCTGGCACCAGCGCAGCTCGCCGCGCAGCGAGGCGGGCAGGAACCGCTCGTGGTGCTCGGGCGAGCCGTGCGTGATGAGGGTCGGCACCACCCAGTTGCCGATGATCATGTCGGCGGCGCGCAGGCCCGCCGCGCGCATCTCCTCGGCGATCACCAGCTGGCTGACGGCGTCGGCGCCCTTGCCCCAGGGCTTCGGCAGGTGCGGGGAGGTGTAGCCGCGTTCGGCCAGGTAGGTCAGCCGCTCCTGGCCCTCCAGGGCCTTGGCGGGCTCCAGCTCGGCGCGGATCTCGCCGCGGACGCGCTCGGCCGCCTCGGGCAGCTCGACGCTCAGCTCGCGGCGGACGCCGTCCAGGGTGAGCCGGGCGACGCGGCGACGCCACTGCGCGGTGGAGCCCAGCAGCAGCCGCAGGGACTGGGCGCGGCGCAGGTAGAAGCCCGCGTCGTGCTCCCAGGTGAAGCCGATGCCGCCGAGGTTCTGGATGCAGTCCTTGGCGTTGCGGAAGGCGTTCTCGACGCTGGTCGCCCCGGCGACGGCGGCGGCCAGCGAGGCCTCGGCGGCGGAGGCGTCCTCCGCCTGCGCGCGGGCGGCGTCCCAGGCGCAGGCGCGGGCCTGCTCGGCCAGGGCCAGCATCCGGGCGCAGCGGTGCTTGACGCCCTGGAACTGGCCGATGGGACGCCCGAACTGCTCGCGGACCTTGGCGTAGTCGGCGGAGGTGGCGGTCGTCCAGTCCGCCAGGCCCGAGGCCTCGGCGGAGAACAGCACGGCGGCCAGGTCCAGCACGTCCTGGTCGGCCAGGCCGGTCAGGACGGCGTCGTCGGCCACGGCCACGGCGTCGGCCTTCACCGAGGCCAGGCGGC
The DNA here is from genome assembly GCF_039533685.1 of Actinocorallia aurantiaca. Lineage (NCBI taxonomy): Bacteria > Bacillati > Actinomycetota > Actinomycetes > Streptosporangiales > Thermomonosporaceae > Actinocorallia > Actinocorallia aurantiaca. The sequence goes on from NZ_BAAATZ010000012.1 coordinate 368,022, forward strand.
GGGTGACATCGTGGCTGGGCAGCTCGGAGACCTCGACGGCGTCGCGCGGCAGCACGACCCAGACGGTCTTCTCGCCCTCGCGGGCGGGGAGCACGAACAGGTCGGCGACCCGGCCGGAGGGCACCGGCTCGGACTCGCCGTTCAGCACGGCGTTCCCGTTCTCGCGGGTCAGGGTCAGACCGCCCGGGCGGAGGGCGACCGTGCCGATCACACCGCCCTCGGCCAGGGGCTCCAGGCAGGCGGTGTGCCCGGCGCGGTGCAGGACCGCGCCGGCCAGCACCGTCGGCAGGAACGGGCCCGGGGCCAGGGCCCGGCCCAGCTCCTCCAGCACGACGGCCAGCTCGACGAGGCCGTAGCCGGCGCCGCCGTGCTCCTCCGGCAGGTGCAGGCCGAGCAGGCCCTGCTCGGCGAGGCCCTTCCAGAACGGGGGGACCTCCTCGTGCTCCGCCTCCACGGCGGCGCGGAGCACCTGCGGGGTCACCTCCCGGGAGGTGAAGGTACGCACCGCGTCCCGGAGGTCGCGGTGCTCCTCGGTCATTCCGATCGTCATGGTCTTTCTCAGATCCGTTCGATGATGGTGCCCGTGGCGTGCGCGCCACCGGCGCACATGGTGATCAGGGCCGTGGACTTGTCGGTGCGCTCCAGCTCGTAGAGGGCCTGGGTGATCAGGCGCGAGCCGGTGGAGCCGACGGCGTGGCCGAGCGCGATCGCGCCGCCGTTGACGTTGACCTTGTCCATGTCGGGCTCGTGCGCCTGCGCCCAGGACAGGACGACGGAGGCGAACGCCTCGTTGATCTCGACGAGGTCGACGTCCGACAGCTTCATGCCGGCCTTCTTCAGCACGTGGGAGGTCGCCTCGATCGGCCCGTCCAGGTGGTAGTACGGGTCGGAGCCGACCATGCCGGAGGCCACGATCCGGGCGCGCGGGCGCAGGCCCAGCTCTGCGGCCTTCTCGGCGCTCATCAGCAGCACCGCGGCGGAGCCGTCGCTGATCTGCGAGGAGTTGCCCGCGGTGTGGATGCCGCCGGGGTAGACCGGGTTCAGCCCGGCCAGCTTCTCCAGGCTCGTCTCGCGCAGGCCCTGGTCGCGGGTGACCGTCGCGGTCTCACCGGTCGGCCCCTCCGGACCCATCACCGGGGCCTCGACCGGCAGGATCTGACCGGCGAAGCGGTCCTCGGCCCAGGCGCGGGCCGCCTTCTGCTGGGAGGCCAGGCCGAACGCGTCGGCGGCCTCTCGGGTGATGCCCTTGTCCTTGGCGATGCGCTCGGCCGCGGTGAACTGGTCGGGCATGTCGAGGGCGAAACCCTCGGGGACCGGCATGCCGCCCCCCGGGACGAGGGCCGCGCCGAGGAAGACCCGGCTCATGGCCTCGACGCCGCAGCCGATGCCGGCGTCGATGGCGCCGGAGGCGATCAGGCCGGCGATCACGTGCACCGCCTGCTGGCCGGAGCCGCACGCGCAGTCGATGCTGGTGCAGGCGGTCTGGTAGGGCAGGCCGGCGACCAGCCACGCGTTGCGGGTGACGTTGTTGGCCTGCTCCCCCGCCTGGGTGACGCAGCCGCCGACGACCTGGCCGATCTCTCTCGGGTCGACGCCGGCCTTGGCCAGCAGCCCCTTCTGGGTCAGGCCGAGCAACTCGGCCGGGTGCAGCCCGCACAGGGCTCCGTTGCGCTTGCCGACCGGGGTGCGGACGGCGTCGACGATCACTGCTTCAGGCACGGGGGGTCTCCTTCTCGTCGTTCTCGCTGGTCAGGACGTTCTTGGCCCACCGGTAGTCGGCCTTGCCGCTGGGCGAGCGCATGATGGACTCGCTGAAGGTGATCAGAGCCGGGATCTTGTAGCCGGCCAGGTGCTCCCGGCAGTGATCGCGCAGCTCGGTGACGCTGGGGACGGGGGCGTCCGGGCGCAGCTCGACGACGGCGGCGACGCGCTCGCCGAAGCGGCGGTCGGGCACGCCGGCCACCAGCACGTCCATCACCGCGGGGTGGGCCTTGAGCGCCTGCTCGACCTCTTCGGGGAAGACCTTCTCGCCGCCGGTGTTGATGCAGCCGGAGCCGCGGCCGAGCACGACGATGGTGCCGTCCTCCTCCACCTTCGCCATGTCGCCGAGGATCGACCAGCGCACACCGTCGATGACGGGGAACGTGCGGGCCGTCTTCTCCGGGTCGTTGTAGTAGGCCAGGGGGACATGGCCGCTGCGGGCGATGGTGCCGATCTCCTCGGAGCCGGGCGGGACCGGCTTGAGGTCGGTGTCGACGACGGTGACGCGGGGATTGGGAGCCAGCCGCATGAGGCCGTCGGGGCCGATCTGGATGGTGCCGTCGGCACCGGACTCCGACGCGCCGAAGCTGTTGTTGACGAAGAGGTCCGGCTTCACCAGCTCCTTGAGCTCCTCCTGGATGCTGCGGGAGAGGATCGCCCCGCCCGAGCCCAGCACGAACAGCGAGGAGAGGTCGAACTCCGAGCGGTGCGCGCGAAGGACGTCGGCCAGCGGCCGGGCCATGGCGTCGCCGACCACCATGAGGATGCCGATCTTCTCCTCGTCGACGGTCCGCAGCGCCTCCAGGGGGTCGAAGCGACGCTGGACGGCGATCTTCGCGCCGCCGAGCAGCGAGGTGAAGAGGTTGTAGGAGGCCGCTCCGTGCATCAGCGGGGCGGTGAGCAGGTAGGAGAAGCCCTCGAGGCTCGCGGCCGCGGCGGCGGCCAGTTCCTCTGCGGTGAGGTACGGCGGGCCGTAGTGGTTGCCGCCCTTGAGGGCGGCCATGTAGAAGTCCTCGTGCCGCCAGACCACGCCCTTGGGCATGCCGGTGGTGCCGCCCGTGTAGATGATGAAGCGGTCGTCGGAGCTGCGCTCGTCCGCCAGGGGCGGAGTCACCGGCCGGCCCTCGAGCACCGCCTCGTACTCCACGACGTTCACGGCGGAGGGCCAGGACGGCTCCTCGTCCGGGGTGTCGCCCGTGCGCACCACGACGGCCAGGCGGAGCTTCGGGCAGTTCGCGGCCACGCGGGCGGCGGACGGGGTGAGCTCCTCGTCGATGACGAGCCCCGTCAGCTCCGCGTTGGTGTAGAGGTACTCCAGCTCCCGGTCGGTGTACCGGTAGTTGATGTTGATCGGCACCGTCCGGGCCTTCAGGCAGGCCAGGAGGGCCTCAACGTACTCCGGGCCGTTGAGCATGTGGAGTCCCACATGGTCACCCGGCTCGATTCCGGAGGCGAGGAGCCCGTGTGCCAGGGCGCTGGCCCGCTCGTCCAACTCCTCGAACGTCAGCCTGCGCCCGCCGCAGACCAGGGCTGTGCGCCGCGGGACGGCCGCGGCCACCGCCTCGTAGAGGCTCGCCAGATTGAGCGTCGTCATAGCCGGAATCTAGAATTCGTTTCGACTGATGGCAAGGGATGTCCCACTCAGTGAGCCACCCCTGGCCGAAGTGCAAAAATCACCCACTCAACGAGACCGGGACTCCCGAAAAAACTAGAATTCGTACTAGTGTCAGGAGGTCCTCTTCGGAACATGAGCGGGAGCAACCCATGAACGCAGACCTCTCCCTGGCGGGCCGCACCGCCGTCGTCACCGGCGCGGGCGCCGGGCTCGGCCGCGCCGAGGCCCTCGCGCTGGCCGCGCAGGGCGCGAACGTCGTCGTCAACGACATGGGCCCGGCGGCCGAGGGGGTCGTCGCCGAGATCAAGGCCCAGGGCGGCCAGGCCGTCGCGGTGACCGGCGACGTCAGCGACTGGTCGCTGGGCGAGCGGCTCGTCTCCGCCGCCGTCGACTCCTTCGGCTCGCTGGACATCGTGGTCAACAACGCGGGCGTGCTGCGCGACAAGATGCTGTTCAACCTGACCGAGGCCGACTGGGACGACGTCATCCGCGTGCACCTCAAGGGCCACGCAGCCGTCTCCCGCGCCGCCGCCGTGCACTGGCGCAACGCCAGCAAGGCCGCCGGGGGCCCCGTCTACGGCCGGGTCGTCAACACCGCCTCCGAGGCGTTCCTGTTCGGCAGCGCCGGCCAGCCCAACTACTCGGCCGCCAAGGCGGGCATCGTCGCGCTCACCCTCTCCACCAACCAGGGCCTGGCCCGCTACGGGGTGAAGGCCAACGCCATCTGCCCCCGGGCCCGCACCGCGATGACCTCCGAGTCCTTCAACGAGGGCACCGCGCCCGGCGGCATCGACTCCATGGCCCCCGAGCGGGTCGGCACCTTCGTGGGCTACCTGGCCTCCCCCGCCGCCGAGGGGATCAGCGGCCAGGTCTTCATCGTCTACAGCGACATGATCGCGCTGATGGCCGCCCCGGTGGTGGAGCGCAAGTTCACCGCCGCCGACGGCGTCTTCTCCGTGGAGGAGATCAGCTCCCAGGTCACCCCGTACTTCGAGGGGCGCGACCCGTACCAGACCTACGCCGCCTACAGCGTGGCCTCGCTCGACGACACCGGCACCACCAAGTTCGGCGGC
>NZ_BAAATZ010000012.1:372503-430797 GCF_039533685.1 Actinocorallia aurantiaca
CCGGTGTCAGAAGACCTCCGGGCCCCGCAGCGTCGCCTCGGCGCCGCCGTCCACATAGATGACCTGCCCCGCCATGTGCGAGTTGGCCGGGGAGATCAGCCAGCGCAGCGTCTCGGCGATCACCTCGGCGTCGGCGTAGCCGTTCAGCGGCATCGGGACCGCCTCGTTCATGACCTTGAACATCTTCTCGTCGGCGAAGAGGGGCTCGCTCATCGGAGTGCGCACCACGCCCGGCGCGATCAGGTTGAGCGCGATGCCCTCCCCCGCCCAGTCCGGGCCGACCGCCGCCTTGCGCAGCCACTGGGCCACCGCCGACTTCCCCGACGGGTAGAGCTTGCGGCCCTTCCCCTTCTCCAGGGACAGCTCCGCCGCCTTCAGCGCGGTGGGCTCGTCGCCCTCCAGGCAGGCCCGCACCACGTCGTCGTCCACCGGCTGGGTGCCGGAGATGGAGCCGACCACCGCGGCCCGGGGGCGTTCCGCCCGGGCCAGCGCGGGCCGCAGCCCTTCCAGCAGCTCGACCGCGCCGAAGAAGTTGACCGTCACCGTGAGGGTCGTCAGACCGGAGACCCCTGCGCAGGCCACGGCGCCGTCCAGCGTCCCTCCCGACAGCTCCAGCACCTCCCCGACCGCGCGGGAGCGGCCCTCCGGAGTGCTCAGGTCGGCCTCGACCTCGGCGCCGGCCAGATCGATCCCGATCACCTTGTCGCCCTGGTCGCGCAGCAGCCCGGCCAGGGCCCTGCCGATGCCGGACGCCGATCCGCTCACCGCGATGGTGCGTGTCATGTCCGTCTTCCTCTCACATGTGGGAACCGCCGTCGACCCGCAGGTCGAGGCCGGTCAGGTAGGAAGCGTCAGAGGAGGCCGCGAACGCGATCACCGAGGCGATCTGCTCAGGGTCCGCCGCGCCGAACGGCGCCAGGATCCGGTCGAAGTAGCGGTGGTCCCGGCCCTGGGGCAGCACGTCGGGCCGCAGGGTCAGCGGGGTGAGGGTGCTGCCCGGGGAGACGGGCACCACCCTGATCCGGCGGTGGCTCAGCTCGGCGGCCAGGCTGAGGGAGAACGACAGGACCGCGCCCTTGGACGCCGAGTAGGCGCTCATGTAGGGGTTGCCCTGGGTCGCCGAAAGCGAGGACACGTTGACGATGACGCCCGTGCCGTCGGGCAGGTGCCGCTGGGCCTCGCGGCAGAACAGCGCGGTGCCCACGAGGTTCACCGAGAACAGGAAGTTCAGGTCCTCGACGGTCAGCTCGTCGATCGGCGTGGTGCGGTGCGCGCCCGCCACGTTGGCCAGGACGTCGATGCCGCCGAGGACGTCCACGGCCTCCCGCACCGCGGCGACCACCGCGGACTCGTCGGTGACGTCCACGACGCGGGTCGTGAGGGTCCCCGGGCCGCCCACCGCCTCGGCGGTCCCGGCGAGCCCCTCCTCGGACCGGTCCACGGCGAAGATCGCAGCGCCCTCGGCCGCCAGCCTGATCGCGGTGGCCCTGCCGATCCCCGAAGCCGCCCCGGTGAGCAGCACCTTCACTCCGTCAAAACGCTTCATGCCCGGGAAAGTACCGAGGTGTGACGCCGGTCTCCCGCCGGATCCCGGTCAACGGAACGCGAGGTCAGCCGGGCTTCGGGGCGTTGGAGCGGGGGGCCAGCAGCAGCCGGCAGGCCATCCGGATGTCGTTCTCCACGTCGGCCATGGAGGCGCGGCCGTTCAGGCTGGACTGCAGCACGCCGTACCAGCACTGCATGAGCAGCCGGACCAGGGTGACGTCCTGGACGCTGGGCACCTCGATGCCCAGGGACTCCAGCACGATCGCCCTGAAGGTGTTGTCGATCTTGATGGCGTCGCTCACGGTCGCCACGTTGGCGGTGTTGGCCGACTGGAGCATCGACGTCGCCAGCACGGGGCGGCGCAGCAGCTCCTTGCTGGCGGCCACCAGCAGCTCGCTCACCACGTCCTCGGGGGCCGCGCCGGGCATCGGGCGGATGCTCTCCCGGAAGCGGTCGACCTGCGAGGCCATGACGGCGGCGAACAGGTGGATCTTGGAGGGGAAGTACCGGTAGAGGGTGCCGATGGCGACTCCGGAGGCCTTGGCCACCTCGTGCATCTGCACGCGCTCCAGCGGCTTCTCCGAGCCGATCCGCACGGCCGTGCGCAGGATCCGCTGCCTTCTGTCGTGCTGCTCGGGCGAGCTGGGCTCGGCGGGCGGCCTCGCGGCTGCGATCCTCGGCACGGTCTCCCCCGTTCATGCTCGACATACGGCTGACCCGACCATGTTGACGCGGAGACGGCTCACCTCGGATCAGGATACCGGTGAGTGGGATGAGACCTCTGGCACTTCACGACCTGCTGCTTGCCTGGGAATCGCCGTGAACGTGAAAGGACATTTTATGGTGAATTCCGTGGAATCTTGGGACGAGCACGTCGATGTGATCGTGGCCGGATCCGGCGCGGGAGCCATGGCCGGCGCGCTGGCGGCGGCGGCCGGCGGGCTGCGCACCGTCGTCCTGGAGAAGACACCTCTGCTCGGCGGCACGTCCGCCTACTCGGGCGCGGCCATCTGGCTGCCCGGAAGCCAGGTGCAGGAACGGGACGGGGCCGGGGACTCCACCGAGTCGGCCCGCACCTACCTGAAGGCGCTGCTGGGCGAGGAGAACTCCGAGTACCGCGAGGTCTTCCTGGCCACCGCCCCCGAAGTGGTGGCGTTCCTGGAGAGCGACCCCGCCGTCGAGTTCAAGTGGCAGCCGTTCCCCGACTACTTCGACGCCCCCGGCCGGCTCGACATGGGCCGCTCCTTCATTCCGCGCGTCCTGCCCCACGAGAGGATCGGCGAACTGGCCGCCCTCGTGCGCCCGCCGGTCGACCGCGACCGCGCCGGTCTGGGCCACGACCCCGACGCGCCGCTGGTCCAGGGCCGGGCGCTGATCGGGCGGCTGCTGCTGGCCTTCACCGGCACCGGCAACGGAACCGTCCGCACCGGCACCGCGGTGACCCGGCTGGTCGTCGAGGACGGCCGGGTCACGGGCGTGGAGGCCGAGACCGACGGCGGGACCGTGCGGATCCGCGCCGAGCGCGGCGTGCTGCTGGCCGCCGGCGGCTTCGAGCGGGACCCCGGGCTGCGCGAGGAGCACGGCCTGCCCGGCTCGGCCGAATGGACCATGGCCCCCGCGGGCTCCAACACCGGCGCGGCGATCAGGGCGGCGACCGAGGTCGGCGCCGCCCTGGGCTCGATGGACCAGGGCTGGTGGTGCCCCGGCCTGGCCACCCCGGACGGCAACGCCGCCTTCCTTCTGGGCTTCCGCGGCGGCCTGATCGTCGACGCGTCCGGGAACCGTTTCGCCAACGAGTCCCTGCCCTACGACCAGATGGGCCGCAGGATGGCCGAGGCCCCCGGACGGGTGCCCGCCCACCTGGTCTTCGACTCGCGCTCCGGCGGCCTGCCCGCGATCTCCGTCCCCGCCGCCGTGCCCGAGGAGCACCTGGCCGCCGGCACCTGGATCCAGGCCGACACGCTCCCCGAACTGGCGGAGAGGCTGGGCCTGCCCGCCGACGCCCTGACCGCGACCGTCGAGCGCTTCAACTCCTTCGCCGAAAAGGGCGTGGACGAGGACTTCCACCGCGGCGAGGACGCCTACGACCGGTTCTTCTCCGTCGGCAAGGGCCCCAACCCCGCCCTCGTCCCGGTCGATCAGCCGCCCTACTACGCCGCCCGGGTGGTCCTCAGCGACCTGGGCACCAAGGGCGGCCTGCGCACCGACACCGACGGGCGCGTCCTGAACGCCGAGGGCGTCCCCGTCCCCGGCCTGTACGCCTCCGGCAACAGCAGCGCCTCCTTCACCGGCCCCTACTACCCGGGGCCCGGCATCCCGATCGGCACCGCGATGGTCTTCGCCTACCGCGCGGTCAACCACATGAAGGAAGAGCAGTCTTGAGATCAGCAGGCAAGCGCACGTCCGTACTCGCCGCGACTGCGGCCCTGTTCACCGGGGCGACGGCCGTCGCCTCCGTCCCCGCCTCGGCCGGACCGAAGGACGTCCCGCCCGGGCAGCGCGGCCGGGTCCTGTCCGACCGTCCGCTGACCACCTCGGCGGCGCTGCCCAGCGCCGCGGCCAACCGGCTGGTCACCTACACCTCCCAGGGCGTGGGCGGCAAGAAGATCAAGGTGTCGGGCACCGTGTCGACCCCCGAGGGCCGGGCCCCGCGCGGAGGCTGGCCGGTGATCAGCTGGGCGCACGGCACGACCGGCACCGCCGACGTGTGCGCGCCCTCCGCCGACACCCCTGACGGGCCGGTCCACGACTACGTCTCCATCACCGCCGCCTACCTGGACAAATGGGTGTCGCGCGGCTACGCCGTCGTCCAGACCGACTACGAGGGCCTGGGAACCGAGGGCGGCCACCCCTACATGAACGGGGAGAGCGCCGCAAACACCGTCGTGGACATCGTGCACGCCGCCCGCGCGCTGGACCACCGGATCGGACGGGACTGGTTCGCGATCGGCCACAGCCAGGGCGGCCAGGCCGCCCTGTACTCCGCCGCGGCCGAGCAGCGGACGGGTCAGCTGAACCTGAAGGGCGTGGTCTCGCTGGCCCCCGGCGGCTACGGCCTCAGCCAGACCGTCGACTACATCCAGTCGCAGCTGCCCGGCGCCCAGTACGCGCTGGCGTTCCTACCGACCCTGATCACCGGCGCCGAGGCCGCCGATCCCGCGATCGTGCCCGAGGAGATGCTGACCGAGGAGGCGTCCGCCACGCTGCTGACGGCCGGCCGCACCCAGTGCACCGCCAAGCATCGTGAGATCGCCCTGACCTTCCCGCTGGACAAGGTCTTCCGGCCCGGCGCCGACCTCGCGCCCCTGACCGCCTACCTGCGCTCCCAGGATCCGGTCGACCTCGACCTGCGGGTCCCCACCCAGGTCGCGCAGGGCACCGCGGACGTGCTGGTCTCCAAGCAGACCACCGACCTGCTGGTCGGCGAGCTGCGCGAACGCGGCGAGGTCGACTACGACGTCTACGAGGGCGCCGACCACCGCGGCGTCCTGAGCGCGTCCTTCGAGGACTCCTACGCCTTCGTCGAGTCACTCCGCTCCGGCTCCTGACACGACCCCGCTCCTTCGAGAGGCCCTTCCCGCGACGACCGGGAAGGGCCTTCGTCATGCGGGGCCGGACGCGGGCTCAGGAGCCCAGGTACGCCGTCGCCTTGAGCTCCACGCGGGCGCCGGGTATGGCGTCCGCTCCCAGCTGGGTGACGCCGACGGCGGTCCACGCGGGGTACGGCTCGGCGACGTGCCGGTCCTTGGCCGCGGTGAAGGCGGAGATGTCCGCCTGGAGGTCGAGGTGGAAGGTGACCATCTCCACGACGTGCGACAGGTCGGCGCCGGCGGCGGCCAGTACATGGCGCAGGTTCTGGAACACCGCGTCGAACTGGTCGGCCGGGTCGGCGAGGGCGCTGCCGTCGGCGCCGGTGCCCAGTACTCCTGAGCAGAAGACGAAGTCCCCGGCCCGGACGGCGGGGGCGATGTGCCAGTCGTCGTACATCTTCCGCATCCCTTCGGGGATGACGGGCACCTGGTTGTTCAGCATGGTCTTCTCCGGTTCTCTCGGTCGTGGGGCGGGCGGGTTCACCGCTGGGAGGCGAGCCATCCCGCGGTGGTCCAGCCGGGTTCGGCCCAGTGGGCCTGGAACACCTCGTGGGGGATGGTGTCCTTCCACCGGCCGTGGACGGCCAGTTCGGCGGTCAGCCGTCCGATCTCGTCGGCGGCCATGGCGCCGCGCTCGCCCTCGACCGCGATGATCGTGGTTTTATCGGGTTCATCGGACCCGTCGCCCCCGTCGACCCAGTCGATGTAGGGGCGCTCGGTCGGGGTGGCGGAGACCATGCATGGCCGGGTCCGCGCGGGGCCGAACTCCCGGCCGGGCATCAGGTCGTGCAGGACGGCGAGGGCCTCGTCGATGTCCTCCCGGCGGCCGCCGGTGCGGACCCAGGCGGAGATCTCCTCCGCGGTGTCCAGCGGGTTGGCCAGCAGGCTCCCGCCGGCGACCTTCACGTACCACTTGCCGTCGGGGTAGGGCCGCGGGGACATGACGATGCCGCCGAAGAGCGAACGCCCCTCGCGGTACTTGAGGTACATCATGGCGGGCATGTCGACGGCGTCCGGTCCGTCGACCTCGACGAGGACGACGGTCGCCCCGAAACTCGGCATCAGCAGCGGGCGGGGCAGCAGGCCGGTGGCGTTGCTGGCGGCGCCGGTGGCCAGGACCACCCGTCCGGCCCGCCACGAGGCGCCCGAAGCGGCCGTCACGAGGACGCCGTCATCCGTGTTCTCGGTGCGGACGACCTCGTCGCGCACCAGCACGGCCCCCGCCGCGACGGCCGCGGCGAGTTCGGCCTCCACCAGGCGCCGGGGGTTGAGGATGAAGGCATCACGCTGGACCAGGGCCACGTGCCCCGGCTCGAAGTCGAGGGAGGGGTAGGCGTCGCGCAGCCCGTCCTCGTCCAGTTCGAACACCTCGACTCCGAGGTCGCGGGCGTTGCGGGCGAGGAGGTCCCGGTCGAACCAGTCCGAGGCGGAGGTGGTGAGCGTCTGCCGGGGCATGACCGACACCGAGTGGGTCGGGACGGTGAACTCGACGCCGGTGCGCTCGCGCAGCTTCGCGAACCGGCGGATCGAGCGCATCGCGAGCATGGAGGTCATGAGGGGGACCTCCAGCACGTGGGCGAGGCGGCCCTCGTCGTAGTAGCCGGCCCAGACCCCCTGGTGGTCCTCGAACCCGGCGGGCTCGTCGGGCCCGACCACCAGGGTCGAGTGCCCGCCCTCCGCCAGATGGCGGGCCGTGGACGAGCCGATCGGCCCGGCCCCCACCACGATGAAGTCGTACCGCTCCTGCATGTCCTGCTCTCCTCGTTCGATGACTCGGGCGTCGACCTGAGGCGGGGGGTGTCCTCGGCCCTCGCAGGATCATCGCACTTGGAGCCGCTAAAGTATCCACTGTGTGTCGTTAAGAATCTGTTTCATTGGTCTGGAAAGTGGCCTCCCGACCCTGCCGGCGCGCGGGAGACGGAGCCGACCACGGATCCGGCCGACACCGTCCCGGCCCTAAACTGGCGGGGCCGAACGGCGGGGAGCCCCGGCCCGCCCGGAGCGGAGGACACGAGGCGAGGTGAGCGCGGTGGAGCCGGAAGACCGTCGTCCTCCGGACGAGGACCGGGACGACCCCGCCCCCGCCCGGGTCCGCACCAGGAGCGGCGGCCGCAGCGAACGGGTGCGCCGCGCCGTGGGCGAGGCCGTCCTCGCGTTCCTGGCGGAGGGGAAGATCACCTTCACCACCGTCGAGGTCGCCGAACGGGCGGGAGTCAGCCGCCGCACCCTCTACCGCTGGTGGCCGACCCACGACGACCTCCTCGTCGAGGCCCTGTCGCTGCACGTCCGCAAGGTCGAGCCCCCCGACACCGGCTCCTGGGAATCCGACGTGCGCGCCTTCGCGCACCTGGTGGCCTCGTTCGCCGCGGACCCCGTCGACCTGGCGATGTCGGGCCTCATGGCCGGACGCCGCCACCCGGACTTCAACGCCCTGGTCATCGACCAGTACCGGCCCGTCCTCGACGCCTGGCGGCAGATGGTCGCCCGCGCCGCGGCCCGCGGCGAGGCCGGTGACGCCCACTCCCCGGAAACGGTCGTGACCATGCTGGTGGCGCCGCTGTTCCTCGGCCCCCTGATGCTGGGCCGCCGCCCCCGCGACGCCGAGATCGACAAGATGGTCGACCTCATCCTCGCCGCGACCCGCCCCTGACCTCTCCGGGTCCGGCGGCGGCCTCCGCGCGTCCGGGTCAGTTCCCCGGGTCTCCGGCGGCCCCCGGCCGCAGGAGGGGCTTCAGCGCCTCCAGGACGGCGGGGTCCTCGATGGTCGGCGGGGGCTGCTCGTCGCGGCCCTCGGCCAGGCCGCGCATGGTCTTGCGGAGGATCTTGCCGGAGCGGGTCTTGGGGAGGGCGTGGACGACGGTGACATCGCGGAACGCGGCGACGGGGCCGATGTCGCGGCGGACCGCGGCGACGAGTTCGGCGCGCAGTTCCGCCTCGTCGGCGTCCGTGCCGGACTTGAGGACGACGAGGCCGTAGGGGATCTGACCCTTGACCTGGTCGGGGACGCCGATCACGGCGCATTCGGCCACGGCGGGGTGCGAGGCGAGCGCGGCCTCGATCGCGCCGGTCGACAGGCGATGGCCCGCCACGTTGATGACGTCGTCGACGCGGCCCAGCACCGTGAGGTAGCCGTCCTCGTCGAAGAGGCCGGAGTCGCCGGTGGTGTAGCACCCCTCGTGCCGGCTGAGGTAGGACTCGGTGAAACGCTCGTCGTCACCCCACAGAGTGGCCAGGGCTCCGGGCGGCAGCGGGAGCCCGATGACGATCTCGCCCTCCCGGCCGGCGGGCATCGGCTCGCCGGAGGGGCCGACGATCCGCACGTCCCAGCCGGGCATAGGGACGGTGGCCGAGCCGGGCTTGACCGGCATCGGCTCCAGGCCGCGCGGGTTGGCGGCGATCGCCCAGCCCGTCTCCGTCTGCCACCAGTGGTCGACCACCGGGACGCCCAGCATCTCCGAGGCCCACTGGTAGGTCTCCGGGTCGAGGCGCTCACCCGCCATGAACAGCCCGGTCAGCGAGCCGAGGTCGTATTTCGCGAGCTCGGCCCCCTTCGGATCCACCTTCTTGATCACTCGCAGGGCGGTGGGCGCGGCGAAGAGCTTCCGCACCCCGTACTCGGAGATCACCCGCCAGAACGCGCCCGCGTCCGGGGTCCCGATCGGCTTGCCCTCGTAGACGACGGTCGTCGCCCCCGCCAGCAGCGGGGCGTACACGATGTAGCTGTGGCCGACGACCCAGCCGACGTCGGAGCTGGTCCACCAGACGTCGCCCTCGCGGACGTCGTAGACCGCGCCCATCGACCAGGCCATCGCGACGGCGTGGTCGCCCGTGGTGCGCAGGACTCCCTTGGGCTTCCCGGTGGTCCCGGAGGTGTAGAGGATGTAGAGCGGGTCGGTCGAGGCGACCGGTACCGGGTCGGCGGGAGCGGCGTCCGGGACGACGTCCTCCCAGTCGTGCTCGCCCGGGCCCAGCTCCGCGCGCTGCTGGTCGCGCTGCAAAACCAGGACGTGGTCCGGGTGGTGGGAGCTCAGGCCCAGCGCCTGGTCGAGGATCGGCTTGTAGGACACGATCCGGCCGGGCTCCAGCCCGCAGGAGGCCGCGACGACCACCTTGGGGCGGGCGTCGTCGATGCGCACCGCCAGCTCCTTGGCCGCGAACCCGCCGAACACCACCGAGTGCACCGCCCCGATCCGGGAGCAGGCCAGCATGGTGATGACCGCCTCGGGCACCATCGGCATGTAGACGATGACCCGGTCGCCCTTACCGACGCCGAGCGAGACCAGCGCCCCGGCCGCCCTGGCCACCTCGTCGCGCAGCTCGCGGTAGGTGTAGCGGCGTTTGGCGGGGACCATCGCCGAGTCCCAGATCAGCGCGTCCCGGTCGCCGTGGCCGCGTTCGACGTGCCGGTCGAGGGCGTTGTAGGAGGTGTTCAGCTCCCCGTCGGAGAACCAGCGGTAGAACGGGGCGCCCGAGTCGTCCAGGGCCCGGGTGGGGAAGGACTCCCAGTCGATGAGACGGGCGGCGTCCAGCCAGAACCCCTCCGGATCGGTCAGGCTCCGCCGATAGGCCTCCGAGTACGCTCCCACCTTCACGCCTCCAGTCCGCCGGGATCTCCCGGGCCGTCGGGCCCGGGGTGACCATTAACACCATACGTCTGCCCCTCTGACGGGAGGTGGCGCGGACAGGCGTGAGGGCGTTCCGGCAGGAGCCGTCAGACCAGGTTGTCCTCAATGGTCAGCCCGAATTCGCCCCTGCCGTACAGGGCCAGCGCGCGCTCTGGGTCGTTGGCCACGTGGATGCTGCCGGAGTGGGCGTCCCGCCAGGCCCGCTCGATGATGTTGCCGCGCCGCAGGGAGTTGCCGCCCGCGGTCTTGAACAGCCGGTCGACCGCCTCGGTCGCCCGCTCCACGCCGCGCACCTGGTCCCGGCGGGCGCGCAGGCGCAGCTCCATCGGGATCTCCTCGTTGCGGACGGCGTGCTCGTAGAGCTCCCGCAGGTTGCGCTCGATCTGCAGGACGGCGGCGTCGAGCTCCGAGGCGGAGCGGGCCACCGCGACCTGGGCGAACTGGTCGTCCACGAACCGGCCGCCGCCCAGGCTGAGCCGGATGCGGTCGCGCATGGCCCCCACGTAGAAGTCGTAGCAGCCGGCCACCACGCCGATCACCGCGGACGCGACGGTGGTGGTGAAGATCGTTCCGAACGGGATCCGGTACAGCGGCCCGGTGTTGATCCTGCAGCCGGGGGCGCGCAGCTGCGCCTGGTCGTAGTTGCGCACCACGCGGTGCTGGGGGATGAACGCCCGCTCCACCGAGATGTCGTCGCTGGCGGTGCCGCGCAGGCCGGTGGTGTCCCACACCCGCTGGATCTCGTAGTCGCTCTTGGGCACCAGCACCGTGATGAAGTCCACGGGCCTGCCCTGCTCGCCGACGACCAGGCCGCCCAGCAGCATCCAGGAGGCGAACTCGCAGCCGGAGGCGAATCCCCAGCGTCCGGACAGCTCGTAACCGCCGTCCACCGGGGTCAGCCGCCCGAGCGGGGCGTAGGAGGAGGCCACCAGCGTGTCGTGGCTCTTCGCCCAGACCTCGTTCTGGGCCTCCTCGGGGAAGAGCGCCAGATGCCAGGAGTGCACGCCGAGCACCGCCGCCACCCAGCCGGTGGAGCCGCAGGCGCCGGCGATCTCCCGGACCACGCGGTAAAAAGAGAGGGGGTCGGCCTCCATGCCGCCGCGCTTGACGGGCTGGAGCATCCGGAAGACTCCCGCCTCGGTCAGCTCGCGGACGGACGCCGCGGGGATCCGCCCCTTCTCGTCGACGGTTCTGGCCCGTTCGGCGATCTTCGGCAGCAGCCCGCGTACCGCCTCCAGGACCTCGTTGCTCATCGGCGACTCTCCTCGTGCTCAGGGTACGTTGAGCAGAAGACCATGGTGCCGAGAGGGCCCAGGCAAAGCGTCCCGGCCAATGAGACTCGGCGGATCCGGGCAGTGACCTGCGACATAGCGTTCTTCTGGCATCAAAACCGCCCCCGAAGGGATGATCACCGTGGCTGCAGCTGAGACCGATGCGATCCGCGCCATCGAAGTGGAGACGATCCCCAACCGGTTCGCCCGCGGCTGGCACTGCCTGGGGCTCGCCCAGAGCTTCAAGGACGGCAAGCCCCACACCATCCAGGCCTTCGGCCAGAAGCTGGTGGTCTTCTGCGGCGAGGACGGCAAGGTGAACGTCCTCGACGCCTACTGCCGGCACATGGGCGGCGACCTGTCCCAGGGCACCGTCAAGGGCAACGACATCGCCTGTCCCTTCCACGACTGGCGCTGGAGCGGCAACGGCCGCTGCGCCAAGATCCCCTACTCGCGCCGTGTGCCGCTGCGCGCCCGCACCTCCTCCTGGCCGACCATGGAGCAGGACCACCTGCTGTTCGTCTGGAACGACCCCGAGGGCAACCCGCCCCCCGCCGACGTCACCATCCCGCGGATCGAGGGCGCCACCAGCGACGACTGGACCGACTGGCGGTGGACCGAGCAGATCGTCAACACCAACTGCCGCGAGGTGGTGGACAACGTCGTCGACATGGCCCACTTCTTCTACATCCACAACTCCTTCCCGACGTACTTCAAGAACATCTTCGACGGCACCACCGCCACCCAGATCATGAAGGGCAAGACCCGCCCCGACGTCGCCCGGCCCGACGCCGAGGGCAACACGATGATCGGCAACACCTCGGTGGCGACCTACCACGGCCCGTCGTTCATGGTCGACGAGCTGACCTACCACTACCAGGGCTTCGACCTGCACTCGGTCCTCATCAACTGCCACTACCCGATCGACGAGAACTCCTTCGTCCTGCACTCGGGCATCATCGCCAAGCACAGCGACCAGCTGCCGAAGGAGGCCGCAGAGGTCCTCGCCGGCAAGCTGTCGGGCTTCATCCTCAGGGGCTTCGACCAGGACATCCAGATCTGGAAGAACAAGGCCAGGATCGACAACCCGCTGCTGTGCGAGGAGGACGGGCCCGTCTACCAGCTGCGCCGCTGGTACGAGCAGTTCTACGTCAACACCGCGGAAGTGGCGCCCGAGATGACCGAGCGGTTCGAGTTCGAGATCGACACCACCCGTCCGGTCGAGTCCTGGGCCAGGGAGTGCGAGGAGAACCTCGCCCGGGCCGCCGCCGAAGGACAGTCATGACCATCCGCCCCGACAACCGGCTGGCCGACGCGCCCATGCAGCCGCTGCGCTGCCAGCGGTGCGACGGGCCCGTGCTGGTGCGCAAGTCCAGCTGGGAGCAGACCTCCATCCAGTGGAGCGAGCAGGCCATGGAGGACTGCCCCAACCTGCGCACCGACCGGTACCGGACCTGCCCGGACCTGAGGATCACGATCCAGCAGGCCACGCTGAACGGCACCGTCAAGGTCGTCGATGAGTGACGGCGTGCTGGCGGGCCGCACGGCGGTCGTGACGGGAGCGGGCGACGGCATCGGAAGAGGCGTCGCCCGCCGCTTCGCCGCCGAGGGGGCCAAGGTCCTGGTGGCGGAGCTGAACCCCGAGACCGGCGCGCGGGTCACCCGGGAGCTGGAGGAGGACTTCGGGGCGGAGTCCCTCTTCCTTCCCACCGACGTCACCGACAGGTCCCAGGTCGAGGCCATGGTCCGCACCGCGGTCGAGACCTGGGGCTCGGTGGACGTCCTGGTGAACAACGCCTGGGGCGCGGGCAGCGTCAGCCGGGTCGAGACCAAGACCGACGAGCAGCTCCAGCGCGGCTTCGCCATGGGCTACTACGGGCCCTTCTGGGCGATGCGTGCCGCTTTCCCGCACATGAAGGCGCGCGGCTGGGGCCGTGTGATCAACATGTGCTCGCTGAACGGCGTCAACGCCCACATGGGGAGCCTGGAGTACAACTCCGCCAAGGAGGCCCTGCGGACCCTCACCCGCACGGCCGCCCGCGAGTGGGCCCCCACCGGAGTCGTCGTCAACGCGGTCTGCCCCGGCGCCAAGAGCGCGGCGTTCCGGCGGATCGCCGCCGAACACCCCGAGATCGAGGCCGCCGCCGACCGCGCCAACCCCATGGGCAGGCTCGGTGACCCCGAGACCGACATCGCCCCCGTGGCGCTCTTCCTCGCCAGTGAGGGCGCCCGTTACCTGACCGGAAACACCCTGTTCGTGGACGGCGGCTCCCACATCAACGGAGTCGCCTGGACCCCGGACCTGGACGGAGAACAATGATCGACAGCACCAAGTACGGCCCCTGGGCCGTCATCGCCGGAGGCTCCGAGGGAGTCGGCTCGGCCTTCGCCCACCGCCTGGCCGACGCGGGCATCAACCTGGTGCTCATCGCGCGCAAGCCCGGCCCCCTGGAGGAGACCGCCGAGCAGGTCCGCGCCAAGGGCGTCGAGGTGCGCACTCTTCAGCTCGACCTGGTCGCGGAGAACCCCCTCAAGGCGGTCCGCGAGGTCACCGACGACGTCGAGGTCGGCCTCCTGGTCTTCAACGCGGGCGCCAACAGCTACGGGCACGAGTTCGTCACCGGCGACCTGGACCGCTTCCAGGACGTCATCGACCTGAACATCACCGCCCAGCTCGCCCTGACCCACCACTTCGGGGCCCTGATGAAGGAGCGCCGCCGCGGCGGCATCCTCCTCGTCGGCTCGATGGCGGGCTACATGGGCCAGGCCCAGATCAGCATCTACTCCGCCGTCAAGTCCTTCGGCCGCGTCTTCGCCGAGGGCCTGTGGCTGGAGATGCGCGAGTACGACGTGGACGTCCTCGAGCTGATCCTCGGCGTCACCCGCACCCCCGCCATGGAACGTGCCGGCCTGAACATGGACATGCCGGGCCTGAACGTCGCCGACCCCGACGACGTCGCCCGCGAAGGCCTGGAGCACCTCTCCGACGGCCCCATCTGGGTCGCCGGCGGCAACTACGAGGCCGTCCAGAAGCGGGCGGGCTTCCCCCGCTCCGTCCTCGTCGCCAAGGCCCACGCCGCCATGAAGCGCATGCTGCCCCCGGCGAGCTGAGCGTTTCGGGACTGCGAAGAGAGGGGAGCGGCGCGCCGCTCCCCTTCTCCTTTTCCCGGGAGCCTTCCGCGGGCGCCGGGTCAGCGCGGGCGGATGACGCCGCGGTCGAAGGCCGCGGCGAGGGCCGCGGTGCGGCTCTCGACGCCGAGCTTGCCGTAGATGTGCACCAGATGGGTCTTGACGGTGGCCTCGCTGATGAACAGCCGCCTGGAGATCTGCTTGTTGGACAGCCCGCGGGCCAGGAGCTCCAGGATCTCGAGCTCGCGGACCGACAGCGCGGGCCCGGGGGAACGCATCCGTCCCAGTAGCCGGGACGCCACCGGCGCGGCCAGATAGGCCCGGCCCTGGGCGGTGGCGCGCACGGCGGCCAGCAGTTCCTCGGGCGGGGCGTCCTTGAGCAGGTAGCCGGTGGCGCCCGCCTCGACCGCGGCGAGGATGTCGGCGTCGCTGTCGTAGGTGGTCAGCACCAGGACGTGCGGGGGGCCGGGCAGCGCGGTGATGCGCCGGGTCGCCTCCGCGCCCTGCATGCCCGGGCCGAGCCGCAGGTCCATCAGCACCACGTCGGGGCGGAGGTCCGGCACCAGGGCCAGTGCCCGCTCTCCGTCGCCCGCCTCGCCGACCACCTCGATGCCGGGATGGTCGGTGAAGACCGCGCGCAGGCCGCGGCGGACGACCGGATGGTCGTCGACCAGCAGCAGCCGGACGGGTGCGGTCATGCCCGCTCCAAGGGGATCGTGGCGGCGACGGCGGTGCCCTCGCCGGGAGTGGACTCGACGACCAGGGTGCCGCCGAGCTCGGTGACGCGGTCGCGCATGGCCCGCAGCCCGTAGCCGGTGCCCGAGGGGCGGACGCGGGCGGGGTCGAAGCCGCGGCCGTCGTCGAACACGTCCAGCACCACGCTGCCGGAGAGATAGCTGAGGGTCACGCCGACCCGGGTGGCCCCGGCGTGCGCGCCCGTGTTGGCCAGGGCGCTCTGGGCCACCCGGAGCAGGGCCACTTCGTGGCCTGTGGGCAGTTCCACCGGCTCGCCTTCGAGGTGGAACAGGGCTCCGTGGCCGTCGCACACCCTGCGCAGGGCGTCCGCCAGCGGGGTGTCCTGGAGGGCGGGCGGCGCCAGATCGAGGACGAAGCGGCGGGCTTCGGCCAGGCTGTCGGCGGCCGCGGCCTGCGCGAGGCGGAGCTTGCCGCGCGCGGCGTCCACCTGGGCCCGGCCGATCCGCTCGGCCTGCCCGGGCAGTGCGGCGTCGGCCGCGCGCAACAGCAGGAGCACGCTCGACAGGCCCTGCGCGACGGTGTCGTGGATCTCGCGGGCCAGCCGTTCCCGTTCGGCCAGCACCCCCGCCCGGTGCTGGGAGGAGGACAGGTCCGCGCGGGTGCGCACCAGGTCCTCGATCAGCGCCTGGCGCCGCCGGGCCTCCCGGTACAGGCCCGCGTAGACCAGCGCCAGCAGCACCGCGACGATCGCGCCGATGCTCGGGCCCAGCACAAGGCCCGTCCCCAGGCCGCCCTGGTGCACCGCGACCGCGGCGATCACCGCGGCGGTGAGTCCGATGATCAGCGCCACCGCCGCCCGCACGGGGAGCAGGTGCATGCACAGGAAGAAGATGGGGAACGCCAGCCAGCTGTAGTCCACGCTGAGCGCCAGAGTCACCGCCCACAGGCCGATCACCCCGGCGAGCCAGAGCCTGGCGCCCGCGGCCGTCATCCGGTGGTCGAGGGCGGCTCCGGCCCCGTAGACGGCGCCCAGCAGCACCGCGGGCACCAGCGGCGGCCAGTACCCGGACAGGAGGGTGCGCGTCAGCGCCACCGCCAGCAGCACCGCGAAGACGCCGTGCACCGCGGTCCGCATCAGCCGCAGCACCCGGCCGTCCTCCTCGGCGTCCCCGTTCTCGCTGGTCACAGCCACCAGATAAGCAAACATTCCCCGGCTGCGGCGAACCCGGGCGGAAGAGTCAACCTTTTGATGGATGTCGCGGTCGATCCCATGGCGTCCGCGAACCGACCTTCACGGCGATGGCAGCCGGCTCCGGAACGGCGATCGTGGAGTCACCACCGAAGACATGGGGACCTTATGTTCGTCGCTCTACGCGACATCCGCTACGCCAAGGGGCGCTTCGCCCTGATGAGCGGTGTCGTCACCCTGATCACCTTTCTCATCGTGTTCCTGTCGGGACTCACGGCCGGGCTGGCCGACCAGAACATCTCCGCCGTCCAGCGGCTGCCCGCCACCCACCTGGCCTTCGACGCCGAGACCGGCAGGTCCTTCGGCGACGGCGGCGTCACCGACCGGCAGGTGGAACAGTGGCGGCGGCAGCCCGGCGTGCGGTCGGCGCACCCGCTCGGCATCACCCAGACACGGGCCAGGGCCGATGGGACCGGCCTCGGCGTGACCGTGTTCGGCGGACCGGACGCCGGGGTCCTGCTCAGCCGGACCGCCGCCACCGCGCTGCGCGTCTCGGCCGGAGACCCGATCGAGATCGGAGGCGAGCGGCTCACCGTCACGCGGATCACCGCCGACCGGTGGTACTCCCACACCCCTGTGGTGCGGATCCCCCTGGACGCCTGGCGGAAGCTCGACGGCGCCCGTCCCGGCGTCGCGGGCACCGTCATCGCCCTGAGGCTGGAGGACGGCGTCGACCCCGCCGCCGGGGACCGGGCCGCCCGCACCCTCACCGCCACGACCGGGGACGCCGTCGACGCGATCGGCTCCTACAGCGCGGAGAACGGCTCGCTCACCCTGATGCGCGGGTTCCTGTTCGCGATCTCCGCCCTGGTGATCGGCGCGTTCTTCACCGTGTGGACCGTCCAGCGGCGCGGCGACATCGCCGTCCTGCGCGCGCTGGGAGGCTCCGGCGGCTACCTGGTGCGCGACGCGCTCGTCCAGGCGCTGCTGGTGCTGGCCGCCGGCGCGGGACTGGGCGGGGCCGCGGGGGCCGCGGCCGGAGCCGTCGCGTCCGGCTCGGTGCCGTTCGCCCTGACGCTCTCCACCACCCTGGCCCCCGCCCTGGGCATGATCGCGCTGGGGATGCTCGGCGCGGCGCTGGCGGTGTACCGCATCACCTCCGTCGACCCGCTGACCGCGCTGGGAGCCGCACGATGAGCCTCACCCTGACCGACGTCCGCCTGGTCTACCCCGACGGCGACCGCGAACTGGTCGCCTTGGACGAGGTGTCGCTGCACGTCCCCGACGGCACCCTGACCGCCGTGGTCGGCCCGTCCGGGTCGGGCAAGTCCAGCCTGCTGGCCGTGGCCGCCACGCTGGTCCGCCCGCGGGCGGGCCGGATCCTGGTCGGCGATACCGACGCCGGGGCCCTGTCCGACGCCGCACGCACCCGGCTGCGCCTGAACCGCGTGGGGATCGTCTTCCAGCAGCCCAACCTCCTCCCCTCGCTCACAGCGGTGGAGCAGCTCCAGGTCACCGACCGCATGCGAGGCGGCGCATCCCGCCCCGACCACGCCGAACGGCTGCTGGCCACCGTGGGCCTGAAGGACCGGCTGCGCTCCCGCCCGCACCAGCTGTCGGGCGGCGAACGCCAGCGCGTCAACATCGCCCGCGCCCTCATGGGCGCCCCGGAGGTCCTGCTCGTGGACGAGCCCACCTCGGCCCTGGACGAGCACCGCGGCGCCCAGATCGTCGACCTGCTGGCCGACCTGACCCGGCACCACGGCCTCGCCACCGTCCTGGTCACCCACGACAGCCGCCATCTCGACCGCGCGGACCGGGTGGCGACCATGCACGACGGCCGCCTGACGCCGCCATGACCCGACCGCCCCACGTCCCCTCCGCGACGGGCGCCGACGCCCTGTTCCGGCGAGCCCGCGACACCGGCCTCCTCCGCCCCGGCACCGACCTGGCCTGGGCCCGCCGCGTCTACTACTCCCTGATCCACGAAGCCGCGCACGACCGCGACGCCCTCGCCGCCCGCGTCGTCGACACCCTCCTTCGGGGCATCGGCGACGCCCGCCCCCTACGATCCAGTGGGAATTGCCGCTTCCGGCGGTGAGCACGATCAGCGGGCGGCCACCGCCTCCGGCCAGACCGGATGCGCCAAGGGACCTGTTACCGCCGTTCGACGATTTTGTCGTGCAGGTCGCGGAGTGCATGGAGAACCGCGTCGGGCTGTTCGATGTGTGCGTATTGGTGGGAGGCACTGGAGAGTACGCGTTGTTCGCCGCCGGGGACGGACGCGGTCAGGGCCGCGTGCATGGCACGTAGGCCATCGAGTGCCTCGCGCATGGCCTGTTCGGACAGGAACTGTGCCCAGTAGGGATTGTCGCCTCCGGCGGTGAGCACGGTCAGCGGCACATCCGGCAGGTCCCCGCCGCGCCGGAGTTCGTCGTAGACCTCGGTCTCGAAGTTCCCACTCTCCCGCAGGCCGGTGCGCCACGAGGTGAGGTGATGGTCGATGAGGCCGCGGCGGATCGCGTCCGGCCACGACGCATACAGCTGCGCGTACTGGCCGCGAGCCGCATGGAGCTGCTCGTCGGTCAGGTCCGGTAGCCGTTCGGGATCGGGCTTCGCCTGCTCGTTCATGCGGACCGCTTCGGTCGGCATGTAGTCCGCGATGTCCTCATGGCCGGGGTCCAGCAACAGCAGGCCCGCCACCTGATCGGGGAAGCGCTGGGCATAGCGGCGCGCGTAGAAGGCTCCCAGGGAGTGTCCGACCAGCAGATGAGGGCCGGGCACCTCGGCGGTGTGCAGCAGCCCGCGCAGCTCGTCGGTGACCTGGGCGGGGGTACGGGGCAGGTCGGCCGGGTCGCTCCAGCCCGTCCCGGCGCGGTCGTAGAGGACGCTGGTGGTGAACTGTGCGGCGCGTTCGTGGATGTTCCAGAAGTCCAACCCGACCAGGCCTGCGCCGGGCAGGAACACCACGCTCGGGCCCCCTGTACCTGAGCGGTGCAGGAACAGCCGTCGTCCCTTCACGTCGTACCGGCGCCCCAGTGGTGTCGCCGGATCCCCCGCGTCGCCCTCCGTCGCAGGCGGGCCTTCGAATGACTGACTTCGCATCACTGCTCCTTCGGATTCCAGGGCATGCCCGGGGGTTCGGCGAACGTCGACTAACGTTCGCAATTTTCGCGAACGTTAGCAGATATGCGATCATTGTGGCCGTGGACACCTTGGAGCTGCTGGCGCATCCGGTGCGGCTGCGCATCGTGCAGGCCATGTCCGGCGGGCGCGTTTTCACGACCTCTCAGTTGTGCGATCGCATCCGCGACGTGCACAAGGCCACCGTGTACCGGCACATCGGCGTACTCGCCGAGGGCGGTGTCCTGGAGGTGGAAGGCGAGCAGCGGGTACGCGGCGCCGTAGAACGCCGTTACCGGCTGTGCCGCGAACGCGCCGTGATCGACGCCGACACGGCCGCGTCGATGTCGCCCGCCGACCACCGCCGCGCGTTCGCCGCCGCCATGGCCACCCTGCTGGCCGAGTTCAACGCCTATCTCGACCACGACGGCGCCGATCCGGCCGCCGACGCCGTGGGCTACCGGCAACACGTGCTCTGGCTCAGCCCGGACGAACGCGCCGAAATGATCGAAGAGATGCGCGACGCGATCACGCCCCGGCTGGAGAACCGCCCCGCGCCGCACCGCACACCGCACATACTGAGCCCGATCCTGTTCCCCACCGCGGAACCGCCCCACGACGCCTCCGAAACCCAGACCAGTGATTCTTGATTGACCACGCGGGTACTGCGCGTCGCACTCGCGGTTCTTCTTCCTTCGGAACAGTGAGGCTCGCACGTGAAGGAAGAGGTTCATCGGCACTTCGGGGGTGCCGGGGAAGCGGCCTTACCGCGCCCTCCGTCCGATCAGCGCCTCGACGCCGTCGAGCAGCAGGTCGAGTCCGAAGACGAAATCGGCGTCCTCCACCCAGCCCTCGGCGCCGTGCATGGCGCCTTCGTGCAGCACGGCCGACAGGGACGGATAGGTCTCGGGGTCGATGAGTCCGGTGAGCATCTCGCCGTAGTCGGCGGCGCCGGAGATCGAGGCGCTCTCCATCTGCGGGTCCCCGACGCCGAGGCCGTAGGTGAGCGTGGCGTCGGTGAGCGCGTATCCGGTCAGGGAGGTCACCACGTTGACCTTCTCGCCGGGGCCGAGTCCCGTGCCCTCCAGGGCGGTCAGCGCGCGGTCGAACCACAGCAGCCGCTGCGGTCCCAGCGGCGGGACGAGCCGGACGACGGACAGCAGCCACGCGTGTTCCAGCAGGAGGTCGCGCTGGATCCGGGTCCACAGGGCGAGGTAGTCCCGCCAGGGCGTGCCCTCCGGTTCGGGAGGCGGCGGGACGATGCCGTCGGTCATCGCGGTGAGCAGGTCCTCCTTGCTGTCGACGTACCTGTAGAGCGCCGTCGCCGCCACTCCCACCCGCGACGCCACGGCGGCCATGGAGACACCGGTCAGACCCTCGGCGTCGGCGATCTCGATGGCGGCGTCGGTGATCGTGGCCAGGTCCAGGCGCGGCCGCGGACCCCGGCGCGTCACCGGCTCGCGTCCCCACATGCGCTCCACCACGGACGGCAGCGGCCGCTCCTGCGCCATCGAATCCCTCCTTGACCCGCTCCCAGGATTGTGCACTATTTTAAAACCATGACGCTCATACACAGTAGGACGCTCACAGATTCGATCCATGCCCGAGGCCTGACGAAATCCTTCGGCGAGACCCGGGTGCTGGCCGGGATCGACCTGACCGTGCCCACCGGCTCACTGCTGGCCCTGCTCGGTCCCAACGGCTCGGGCAAGACCACCGTGGTGCGCATCCTGACCACGCTGCTCGCGCCCGACGGCGGCACCGCGACGGTGGGCGGGCACGACGTCGTGCGCGAGGGCGCGGCGGTGCGCCCGATGATCGGCCTGACCGCCCAGCAGGCCACGGTGGACGACCTGCTGACCGGGCGGGAGAACCTGGAACTCTTCGCCGGCCTCTACCACCTGGGCCGGCGGCGCTCACGGCAGCGGGCGCAGGAGCTCCTGGAGCGCTTCGACCTGGCCGCGGCCGCGAACCGTCGGGTCTCCGCCTACTCCGGCGGGATGCGGCGGCGCCTCGACCTCGCGGCGAGCATGGTCTCGGAGCCCCGGATCCTCTTCCTCGACGAGCCCACGACCGGACTCGACCCGCGCAGCCGGGCCGAACTGTGGTCGGTGATCCGCGAACTGCTGGCCTCCGGCACCACCATCCTGCTCACCACGCAGTACCTGGAGGAGGCCGACCACCTCGCCGACCGCGTCGTGGTGATCAACGGCGGCCGTGTCGTGGCCGACGACTCCCCCGACGCCCTCAAGCGCCAGGTCGGCACCGAACGCCTGGTCCTGCGCCTGGCACGGGCCGAGGACGTACAGCGCGCCAGATCCGCGCTCGGCGAGACGGGGGCCGGCGGCGAAGCCGAAGCACACGAGATCACGCTGGCCGTCCAGGGCCCCGACCATCTGCGCCACACGCTGAACCTGCTGCACCACGCGGGCGTCGCCATCGAGCGCACGGAACTGCGCTCCCCCACCCTCGACGACGTCTTCTTCGAGTTCACGGGAGCCGCGGCATGAGCGCCGTCCTCACCTCGGCGGGCGACCTGCGCCTCCTCGTCACCCGCAACCTGCGCCGCGAGACACGCCTCATCGACGGCCTCATCGTGAACATCGCCCTGCCCGTGATCATCATGGTGCTGTTCGTGTACGTCTTCGGCGGGGCGATCACCACCGGCTCCAGCAAGCTGGACTACGTCGACTTCGTGGTGCCCGCCGTGCTGCTGATGGCCGGCGGGTACGGCGCCGCGCTGACGGCCGTGAGCATCTCCGAGGACATGACTGGGGGCATGATCGACCGCTTCCGCACCCTGCCGGTCGGCGGTTGGGCGGTCCCCGCCGGGCACGTGGTCGCCTCGGTGGTCCGCAACGTGACCACGTGTGGTTTCGCGCTGATCGCCGCGCTCCTCATGGGTTTCCGGCCGGACGCCTCACCCGTCGACTGGCTCCTGGTGCTGGCCGTGGTGGCGGGATACGTCCTGGCGATGTCGTCGTTGTCCGTCCTCTGGGGGCTGCTGGTCGGCTCTCCCCAGGCGGCCGGCGCTTTCAGCTTCTTCGTGCTCTTCCTGCCCTACCTGTCCAACGGGGTCGTGCCGGCCGAGACCATGCCGGAGGCGCTGCGCGGCTTCGCCCACCACCAGCCGATCACGCCGATCGTGGACACGCTCAGGTCGCTGCTCCTGGACCAGCCGATGGGCTCGTCCGGCGCGCTGGCGGCGGCCTGGCTCACGGGCATCGTGGTGGTCAGCGCGCCGGTCGCGGCGCTCCTGTTCCGCCGCAGGACCTCCGCTTAGGGGGCGTCACCCGTTCCCGCTCATCCGCCCGGCCCGTCTCCACTGTCATCCGCCGGGGCCGGACGGGTGGACGGGCGCGCCATCGCCGATCGTCGGGAGGTCGCCTCGGGGCGCCGGGGAGGTCGGCGACGGATCACTGAGACGCACGGGCGGCGGGCTGCCGAAACGCGCCTTGTCACCGAACCGGTCCTCTGCTTCGGCGAGCGCCCGGCCGAGGACGGCGCGGTCCGGGTCGTCCAGGGGAGCGTTCAGGCTGAGCCGGTGATCGCCGGAGACGGCGATGTACTCGTGACGGCCGTTCGAGGCACGGTACCAGCCGACGTCATCGCGGACGCAGGTGACCGGGGCGTCGGACGGAGCGTCCGTGAACGGCCCGGCGCAGAGCTCATCGGTGTAGGCGCCGCGCTCGACGCGCAGATGAGCGACCCTTCCACCGCCGTCCGTGTACGAGGCGCCGAAGCCGTCCTCGCCGATGACGCCGAGCGACTGCTCGGCGAGGGCGTAACCGGGGATCTCCACGAGATAGACCAGCACGAGGTCCACGCCGTCCCGCTCGAGCCGCTCCGTCTGGGCGGCGCTGAGCACCTGGGATCCGCAGGCGGACAGGGCGAGCAACGCCAGGGCCGCGAACACCGGACGCATTCTCATCCGGCGACCGTACCGTCCCGGTGGCGGCAGGCTCCAGCCGTTGCTCCGGCACCCCCGGCCGTCACTTTTCTCGGCTCTGTCCATCCCGGCCGGTTCTGCGTCTGCGATAGGCCCGCTGCCGGCAGGAGGCGGAGCAGTACTCCCGGGGGCGACCGGAGGCGGGTCGTTCCACCGGCGTGCCGCACACGACGCACAGCCCAGTTTCGTCACTCGATTCGTAACGCTTTTGGATCAGCAGCTCGATGCCGTCCAGGAGTCGCGCGAGGCCGAACTCGAAGGTGTCCTCCGGCCGGTCGAAACCTCCCTCCTCCCACAGGCGGGTGATCGTGGGGTAGGCGTACAACCGCTCGAACAGCGTGTCGCGACCTCCCCACCACTCCTCGTGGCTGACGCCGCTGCGACGTTCGGCCTCGGCGGACTCCACCAGCAGCAGCGCCTCGGAGTCGACGAACCTGCCGACGAGACCGACCACGGCGATCACCTCGGCGGGGGGCAGGCCGGTGCCGGCGACCGCGCTCAGCATCTGCTCGTAGCGGGCGACGGTGCGGGGGCCGGGCACGTGACGGCCGCCCCTGACCTCTGCCAGCCATGGATGCCCGCGGCGCAGCTCCCACCCTTCCCGCGCGCACGCCTCCAGCCGCACCCGCCAGTCGCCCTCCTCCCGCACCACGGGCCCGGCACTCGCCGTCTCACCCGCCACCTCGTCGCACATGAGGTCGATGAGCTGGTCGCGGCCGGGGACGTGCCGGTAGAGCGACATGGTGGTGAAACCCAGCCGTTCGGCCACCTTCCGCATCGACAGCCCGCCCAGGCCCTCGGCGTCGGCCAGCTCTACGCCCGCGCGCACGATCCGGTCGAGGCTCAGCCCCTGCCGGGGCTTCTCGCCGCCCTCACGCCACAACAGCTCCACCGCGTGGTCCGGATCTTCCGCTTTTCCGCGTGCCATGATCTCCTCCTTCGTTTATGGTATACACCAGGTGTACGCCATAAACATGACTGGAGATGGCATGTCCATGACCGAACTGTTCGTCGCTCCGGACGGGGATGACGCCGCGCAGGGCACACGCGAGCACCCGTTCGCCACCCTGGACCGGGCCCGGCACATGGCTCGCGCGCTCACCGGCGAGATCGTCGTCCGGCTCAGGGCCGGGACCCACCTGCTGGCCGAGCCGCTGGAGATCACCGAGGACGACTCGGGTCGCGACGGCCACTGCGTCGTCTACCAGCCCCACGGATACGGCACGGCCGAGCAGGAGGAGGTCGTCGTCAGCGGCGGCCGACTCATCACGGGCTGGCGGGAACAGGACGGCGTGTGGCTGGCCGACGTCGGTGACCTGGACACCCGCCAGCTGTACGTGGACGGCCGCCGGGCCGAACGGGCCGGAGCCGGCGGGCTTCCCGGCCGGGTCACCATGACCGAGACCGGTTACACCACCGACAGCACGGCGCCCCTGGCCTGGCACAGCCCGAGCGACGTGGAGTTCGTCCACCGGGGCGTCTACCCCTGGACGGAGGCCCGCTGCGGCGTCGCCGCGGTCTCGGCCGGCGGCGACGGCACCGTGATCACCATGACGCAGCCCGCGTTCGGCCACGCCCTCGAGCTGTACAACTCCACCTGGGAAGGCCAGACCTCACGCGGACCCGGTCTGCCGACCCGGGCGGAGAACGACGCCGCCTTCCTCACCGAACCGGGCACATTCGTCCTCGACCGCTCACGTCCCGGCCACCACGTCCTGCGCTACCTGCCCCGCCCCGGCGAGCACCCGGAACGCACGCAGGTTGTCGCGCCGGTCCTGGAGACGCTGCTGCGCGCCACCGGCGTGAGCGGCGTGACGTTCCGCGGACTGACGTTCGCCGACGCGACCTGGCTCCGGCCGAGCGGCCCTGACGGGTTCCTGCACTACCACGGGAACGGTTTCTACACCGGAGGCCCGGTCGACACCGTCTCCCTCGGCGAGGGCGTCGGCTCGGTCACGGTGCCCGGCGAGTCCGCCACGATCCCCGCCTGTGTAGTGCTGGAAGACGCGTCCGACGTGCGGATCGAGGGCTGCCGCTTCACCCGGCTGGGCGCCGCCGGGCTCGGCGTGTCCGGCGGCGCGGACATCACGGTGCGCGGGTGCGACTTCGACACGCTCTCCGCCGGAGCCCTCGTGCTCGACGGCAGCCGCTCCGCCCTCGTGGAGGACAACCGGGTCCACCGCGTCGCCCTGGAGTTCTCCGGCTCACCCGGCATTTCTCTGATCGGCACGACCGGATGCACGGTCGCGCACAACCACATCGCCGACGTGCCCCACTGCGGCATCGTCGCCGGCCCCGGCCAGGGCACCCGCATCCTGCGCAACCTCACCACGAACACCATGCAGGTGCTGGCCGACGGCGGAGGCGTCTACCTGTCCGGGCCGCAGGGAGGCTCCCACGGCACGGGAGCGGTCATCCGGGGCAACGTCATCGAGGACACCCTCACCCCGTACAACTTCGGCCTGTACACCGACTACGGCGCGGCGTGGGTGACGGTCGAGGAGAACGTGGTCGTCCGGGCCGACAGCACGGCCGTCCTGCACGTGTCGCCGCCGCTGGACAACGTCGTCTACCGCGGCAACTTCTGGGACGCCGACCCGGTCGGCGCCGACGCGCCGCCCTCCGGAGTCACCTACGAGGACAACACCACGTTCACCGGCGAACACGAACCGGAGGCCGCAGCCGCCATCCGGGCCCGAGCCGGTCTCCTTCGTGAGACCCCGGCCGCCGCCTCGCGCTGAACCACCGCATCGGCCTCCCGTGATGACCTGGAAGTCCCGGCCCTCGGACGACGACCCGGGCCGGGACCGCCGCTGATGGACGGGTTCCACGGAGTTCATCCGCGTCTCCGGCGCCGGCCGGGAGGGCTTCGTCAGCCTGTGCGCCTCATCGTGCCGGGCATTTCGTGGAACCCGCTGTTCAACCTGGACACCATTGATCGGCGCGGCTCAACGACCGGACGAACCGCCACCGGCTTGCTCGATCGGTTCGGCCGAAGGGCGCCGACCGTCGAGCTTCGCCACGGCGTGACCGGAGCCGCGGCCGTCCGCGCGTGCCACGACCACGCCGTCGCGGACTCGGATCGCCGCCTCGGTGAGGTCGTCGGCCGAGGAGAGGCCGAGGGCGGCGGGCACCTCCGCGCCGTCGTCCATCACGACGTGCGGCCACGGGAGGTCTCCTGCCGCGAACACCCGGCGCAGGCAGCCGACGAGGTCGGCGATCCGCAGTCTGGCAAGCCTTCCGGTCTCGGCGGGATCGCCCGTCACGACGGCGAATGTCACCGCGTCCCCGGGTCGCGCCGAGCGCACCGCGTCCCGGGCCGCGGAAAGCCGTCCGACGCCCAGTGCGACGACCAGGCCGTCGTCTCCGAGGTCGACCCGGCGGCCGGTGATCTCGTCGCGGAGCCCGCGCGGCGGCGTCCACCGGTCCGCCGCGGGCCGGGCGGGGGCGACGAAGGGCAGGTGCGCCGGGTCGGCTTCGTCGGTGAGGGTGATGTCGGCGAGATGTTCGGCGGCGCGGGCCAGGTCGAACGGGTCGCCGACCCCGGGCGCGTTCTCCGCGAGGTGTGCCGCGCCTTGCAGGAGGGTCTGCGTGAGGCCGGCCAGCCGGACGGTCCGCGCACTCGGCGCGCGGCGCGGTTCGAGCGCCAGCGCGAGCAGCAGGGCCTCGAACCTGACGAGTTCGGCCAGCGCGATCCGGGTCTCGTCGGTGTCGAGGACTCCGGACAGCGAACGCAGCCGAAGGTGTCCTTTCCCGGGGGTGTCGCCTGCGAGCGGCAGCCGTTCGAGCCAGATCCGGGCGAACGCGCCGAGCGCCGCGGCGGCGGAGCCCGGCGACCGTTCGGGGGGACGCGCGCGGTCGCGGGCCTGTTCGGCGTCGTCGGTGAGCACCGCGAGGTAGAGCGCGCGCTTGCCGGTGAAGTTGGAGTAGACCGCGCCCCTGGTCAGGTCGGCCCGCTCGGCGATCCGGTCGACCTTGGCGTCGGCGTAGCCGTGCTCGGCGAACTCGTGCCGGGCCGCGGCCAGCACCGCCCCCCGGGTCCGCTCCTGCCGTTCGGCACGGGTCAGCCTCGCCATCGGTTCTCCTTCCGCTCCGCCCGTGTCATGATACAAACAACATCCAGATGTTGGCGTCATCTGAAAACAGTGAACATCGGAGGTGGGCCATGACCGACCACGGCCTGGAGATCGACGCGGTGACCAAGAGTTTCGGCCGGACGACGGCGCTGGACGGGGTGAGCCTGTCCGTCGCCCGGGGACGGGTCCTCGGGCTGCTCGGCCCGAACGGCGCGGGCAAGACCACCCTCATCCGCGTCCTGGCCACCCTCCTGCGCCCCGACGCGGGCACGGCGCGCGTCGCCGGGCTCGACGTCCGGCGCGACCGGGCCGGGGTGCGCAGGCGCATCGCCCTGTCCGGCCAGCACACGAGCGTGGACGACGAGCTCTCCGGCCGGTCCAACCTCGTCATGATCGGCGGGCTGCTCGACCTCGGCCGCGCCGGCGCCGTCCGGCGGGCCGGCGAACTGCTGTCCCGGTTCGGGCTCGAAGAAGCGGCGGACCGGCCCGCCGCCACCTATTCGGGCGGGATGCGACGCCGCCTCGACCTCGCCGCCGCCCTCGTCGGCGAGCCCGAAGTGATCTTCCTCGACGAGCCGTCGGTCGGGCTCGACCCCGCCAAGCGCGACGAACTGTGGCAGATCATCCGAAAACTCACCGAGGGCGGCGTCACGGTCCTGCTCACCACGCAGTACCTCGAAGAGGCCGACGCCCTCGCCGACGAGATCGCCGTCATCGACCACGGCCGCGTGATCGCGTCCGGCACTCCCGCCGACCTCAAGCGCCGGGTCGGCGGGCACACCGTCGTCCTGCGCCCCGCCGACACCGGCGACCTCGAACGCGCGGCGGCGATCCTCGCCCAGGTCACGGGACGCGACCCCGACCGGACCCGCCGCCACGAACTCGCCACGCCCGTCACCGGAGACACCGCGTTCTTCGAGATCACCGAACGCCTCCAGGCGCACGGCGTCACCGTCGGCGAACTCGCGTTCCGCCTTCCCAGCCTCGACGAGGTCTTCCTCTCCCTGACCGGAGCCCCCGCCCGCGACGCCAAGGAGGCGGCATGACCACGACTCTCTCCCGCACGGCACGGCCCCGGCGGTTCGCCGTCCTGCGGCACAGCGGCATCCTCGCCCGGCGCAGCCTCGCCAAGTCCGCCCGCAACCCCGGCCCGATCGTGAACGGCGTCGTCACGCCCGCGCTGTTCATGGTCCTTTTCCTCTACCTGTTCGGCCGCCCCGTCGCGGGCTCCACCGCCGAATACCTCCAGTACCTCTTTCCCGGAATCCTCGTCATGGGCGCGGGACTGGCCGGAATGATCTCCACCGGGGCGGCGATCAACCTCGACCTGAAGAACGGCGTCACCGACAGGTTCCGCAGCCTGCCGATCAGCCGGACCGCACCGCTGCTCGGCTCGGTGCTGGCCGACATCCTCCGGTACGCGATAGCCGTGGCCGTCCTGTCCGCTCTCGGGGTGCTTCTCGGGTTCCGCCCGCAGGGAGGAGCACTCGCCGCGCTGGGAGCGGCCGGGCTCGCCGTCCTGTTCGGGTTCTGCCTCAGCTGGGTCACCGTCTTCCTCGGCGTGCTCGTCAGGAGCGCCGAAGCCGTGCTGGCGTTCGGCTTCCTCGCCTTCCTGCCGCTGCAGCTCGGCAGCAGCCTCGCCGCGCCGACCGGCACCCTGCCCGGATGGCTGCGCGCCTGGGCCGACGTCAACCCTGTCACCCACGTCATGGACGCCTGCCGCGCGCTGCTCAACGGGACGCCCGATGGCGGGAGCGCGGGCCTCGCCCTTCTGTGGTCGGGCCTCCTGTTCGCCGTCTTCTGCCCGCTGGCCGTCCGCGCCTACAGCCGTCAGGAATGACGACGCCACCCCGAAGGAAACAGACCATGAACCGGCCACGAACCGGCCAGCCGGACCCGCGCCTGCTGGTCCTGCACGCGCTGCGCTGCGCGGGCGCGTGCGGGCTCGCACGCATCCGCGCGGTGACGGGCCTGGACGAGTCCCGGCTTGATTTCGTCCTCATCGACCACACGGTGGACGGGCTCCTCGCCCGGGTGTTCGACGACCCGCCCTGCTGGCGGCTCACCGACGCCGGGCGCGCCGAGCACGCCAGGCTGATCGCCGACGAGCTCATGACGGCCGGGGCCCGCGCGTTCGTGGAGGAGTCCTTCGACAGGTTCCTCGTGCTCAACCCGGAACTCCTCGACCTCTGCACGGCCTGGCAGCTCCGCTCCGTCGACGGCGTCATGGTCGCCAACGACCACGACGACGCGGCCTACGACGCGCGCGTCCTCGACCGGTTCGCCGACCTCGACCGGCGCGCCGCGGCCGTCTGCGCCGAACTGTCCGCGGCCCTGCCCCGCTTCGGCCGCTACCGCGTCCGGCTCGCCGAAGCGCTCGGCCTCGCCTCCTCCGGCGCGCTGGAGTACGTGACCGACAGCACCGCCTCGTATCACACGGTATGGGCCGAGTGGCACGAAGACCTTCTCGTCACCCTCGGGAAGAGCCGATGAGGTGGATTCGCGCGATCTCCTCCCAGGTCGAGGAGACCGCCGAGAACCTGGGCGGCAAGGCGCTCGGCCTCGTCCTTCTGCGCCGCCTCGGACTTCGGGTGCCGGACGGCTTCGTCGTCACCGCGGAGGCGTGCCGCGTCTTCCTGCGGGAGGGACGGCTCCCCGAAAGCCTCCACGACGAGTTCACGACGGCCGTCGCCGACCTCGAACACCGCACCGGCCGCGTCTTCGGCGCACGGGAAAGGCCCTTGGCGGTCTCGGTCCGCTCCGGCGCGCCCGTGTCGATGCCCGGCATGCTCACCACGATCCTCGACCTCGGCCTCACTCCCGAGGCCACCGAGACCCCCGAGCCCGTGCCCGCCGAGACGCACGACCGCGCTTCTGCCGCGCGATCGCGCCTCCGGCCGCTCGAACGCGCCGTCGAGGCGGTGTTCGCGTCGTGGGACGCGCCACGCGCACGGACGTACCGCGCGTTGAACGACATCTCAGACGGGCTCGGCACAGCCGTGATCGTGCAGGCGATGGTGTTCGGGAACAAGGACGAGCACAGCGGCAGCGGGGTCGCGTTCAGCCGCGATCCCAACACCGGTGAGAACGCGCCGTTCGGCGAGGTCCTGTTCGAACACCAGGGGACGGACGTCGTCTCCGGCGGAGCGACGACCCGGCCGCTGCGCGAACTCGCGGGGCGGGAGCCCGCCGTGTGGGCGGAGCTGTGCGACGCGCTGCGCCGGATCGAACGGCACTACCGCGACGCCTGCTACGTCGAGTTCACCTACGAGGCCGGGGAACTGTGGTTCCTCCAGGTCCGGCCGGGCCGGTTCGGCGGGGCGGCGGCCGTCCGCCTGGCCGTCGAACTCGTCGACGAGGGGGTCATCGAACAGCGTGAAGCGCTGCTGAGGGTGTCGCCGCGGCACCTCCGGCACGCCCGCACGCCGCGCCTGGACTCGGCGGAGGCCGAGATCCTCGCCCGGGGGATCGGCGCGTGTCCCGGCGTCGCGTCCGGACGGGTCGCGACCAGCCCGGACGAGGCGGCGCGCATGGCGGCGGCGGGCGTTCCGGTCATCCTGGTGCGCCCGGAGACCTCCCCCGACGACATGCGCGGCTTCGCCGTCGCCGCCGGGATCGTCACCGCGCGCGGCGGACCGGCCAGCCACGCCGCCGTCGTGGCCCGGTCCATGGGCAGGCCCGCGGTCGTGGGCGTCGGCGGCCTGGTCTTCGACGCCGCGAACGGCTCCGCGACGATCGCCGACCGCCTCCTCACCCCCGACACCCTCCTCACCATCGACGGAACCAGCGGCGACGTCGCCGCAGGCAGCCCCCGGATCCTCCTCACCCCCGCCGGCACCCATCTCCACCGCTTCCTCGCCTGGTCCGAGGAGATCTCCTCCGACGGGTCAACACAGGGAGAAGGCGGGTGATGGCCGCCCGGCAGCGGTCAGGAGCCGGTGGCCTTGAGGGCGTTTTTGAGGGTGGGGCCGTGGGTGTCCATCCAGGCGGCGAGGTCGGCAAAGACGAGGCGGGCGGGGCCCTGGTCGGTGTCGCGGGCGTGGCGGAAGCGGGCGGCGAGCTCGTCGAGGACGGGCTCGGGGGCGTCCCAGCCGTAGGCGGAGCAGAAGAGGGCGGTGCGGCGGGCCTGCTCGGGGATGTCGAAGACGGGTTCGGCCACGGCGGCGAAGCACCAGACGGCGTGGGCCAGGTCGGACAGGCGGGAGCCGGGGCGGAGTTCGTCGTCCCAGTCGATGAGGCCGGCGGCGTCCTCGCCGGAGAAGACGGTGTTGTGGGGGCCCAGGTCACCGTGGCAGACGACCTCGCCGCCGTCGGCGACGGGAGAGCCAGCGGTCGCATCGTGGAAGGCGCGGATGAGGCGGGCCGCCGAGGCCAGGCGGGCGTCGCTCAGCTTCACGGGGTCGTCGACGACCTCGCCGGGGCAGTACGTGAGGATCTCGCGTCCGTGCTCGTCCACGCCCAGGAAGCGGGGCGCGCCCGCGAAACCGGCCTTCTCCAGGTGCAGCAGGACCTCCTGCACGTAGGGGCTGCTCTCGTGGGCGGGCCGACGCACCGTGTCCCCGACCCGTACCAGGCCCAGCGTGTTGCCCCCGCGCATCATCTGCTCATTCACCCGCAAAGCCAACACCTTCCGCCTACCCCGCACAAGCGAAGTGACGCAAGGGTGATCATCCGGGCGCGAAGTCATGGCGATCCTCCGCACGCCACCCGCGGTAGGCGCCGCCCTCCCGCCGGTAGAGCGGGTCGGCGGTGTGCCAGGCCTCGTCGCGTAGCGGGCGTTTGACCACTTTGCTGGTTGCCGTGCGAGGAAGTTCTTCGATGAGGCGGATATACCGGGGTGCCCACTTGGTACCGAGGTCAGGCTGGGCGTCCAGGAAATCGGCGAAAGCTGTGGGATCGAAGGAAAGGCCTGGCTTGAGCACCACCGCCGCCATCACCTGGTCGCCCACGTGCTCGTCCGGGACGGCGTAGACCGCCACGTCCGCGAACGCCTCGAATCGGGACAGGAGGCGTTCGACGGGGGCGGACGCGAAGTTCTCGCCGTCCACGCGGAGCCAGTCGCTGTCGCGGCCGGCGAAGTACCAGAAGCCGTCGGCGTCGCGGTAGGCCAGATCACCGGACCAGGCCCAGCCGTTGCGGAGGCGCTTCGCGGCGGCCTCGGGGTTGTTGTAGTAGCCCTCGAAGACGGCGGCTCCGGCCTTGTTGACGATCTCGCCGATCGCGTCCTCCGCGTTGAGGAGGGTGCCGTGCTCGTCGAAGCGGGCCCGGGGGCATTCCTCCAGGGTCTCCGGGTTCACCACGACCGTGCCCTCCTCGGCCACGCCCAGCGAGCCGGGCGGGGTGCCGGGCACCCGGACGATGCGGATCTCGCCCTCGCTGGAGCCGTAGGAGTCGAAGACCTTGCAGCCGAAGCGGCGGGAGAACTCCTCGATGTCGCGCTGGGCGGCCTCGTTTCCGAAGGCGATGCGCAGGGGGTTGTCGGCGTCGTCCGGGCCTTCGGGGGTCGCCAGGATGTAGTTCAGCGGCTTGCCGACGTAGTTGAAGAAGGTGACGCCGTAGCGGCGGACGTCCGGCAGGAAGCCCGAGGCGGAGAACCTGCGGCGCAGCACCACGCACCCTCCGGCGCTGACGGCCGGAGCGATGCCCGCCATGAGCGCGTTCGAGTGGAACATGGGCATCACGACGTAGAAGACGTCGTCTCCGGTGAGGTTCCGGCGCCGCTGCTGCTGGACGGCGATCCGGCCGAGCCTTCCCTGGGTGCAGATCACCGCCTTGGGCGCGGACGTCGTCCCGGAGGTGAACACCAGCGAGAAGATCGCCTCCGGTTTCACCGCCGAGGCCTCGCAGGCGGACGGCTCCGTCTTCTCCAGCGTTCCGGCGTAGTCCCCGCCGTCCACGACCAGCCGGGGAACGTCCGGTACGAGCCCTTCGAGCAGCGATGCCCGGCTCGTCTCGGTGATCAGCATTCCGCAGTCGGTGAACGTGATGTCCCGCGCCAGTTCCGCGCCCCGCCGCGTCGGGTTCAGCTCGACGACCGGCAGCCCCGCCAGCGCCGCGCCCAGCAGCCAGAACATGTGCTCGGGCCCGTTCTCCAGGAAGAGCCCCACATGCCGGGCTCCCGGCCGCCGCATCCCCTCGGCGAGCCCCGCGCGCAGCCGCGCCTCGGCGACGACCTCCCGCCAGGTCCAGCAGCGCTCCTCGAACCACAGCCCGACCCGGTCGTCGCCGGCCCGGGCCTCGATCAACCCCGCGAAGGTGATCTCCTCGGCGGGCCGGTCGTCGGCCAGCGCCCCACCCGAACCCCTGCCCTGCGGCATGTTTCCCCTCCCGAGACGTCTTCCCCCAGAGAACCGGGCGAGAGCGGTCCCCCGCCGCCCCCGGTCCTGCTGAGCGGGATCCCCCTCCCGGACACCGACGCGTCCTCGTGCCGCCCCTCTATGCCGGGCCGGGCTCGCGCAGGGCGGTTTCGATGCCGTCGAGGATGACGGTGAGGCCGGTGGCGAAGGTCTCGAGGGCCTCCTGCTCCAGGTAGGGGACGGTCTCGTCCTCCATCTGGAAGCCGCCTTCGCCCTCCATCCAGGTGAGGGTGGGGTAGCGGGAGGCGAAGTCGGGGGCCACCTCTTCCAGGACGGCGGAGCGGGCGTACCACCACTCCTCGTCGGAGACGCCGGTGGCGGCGGCCGCCTGCCTGACCTCCGCGACGGTCTGGGCGGCGCCGCGTACGAAGTGGTACAGCACCGAGATGGTGCGGCGCAGCATGGGCGCGGGCAGGCCCGTCTCGCGCAGGATCCTCAGGGACGTCTCGAACGCCGCGTACTCGCACGGGCCCAGGACGGGGCGGGCCTGCGACACCTGGAGCGTCCAAGGGTGGCGCAGGTGGAACTCCCACATGTCGTGCGCGCGGGCCGTCACGGCGGCGCGCCAGCCGTCCCGGAGCTCGTATTCGGCGGGCAGTTCGGCCTGGACGCGGTCGTACATCAGGTCGACCAGCTCGTCCTTGCCGGGGACGTAGGTGTACAGGGCCATGGCCGTCCGGCCGAGGCGTTCACCGACGGCGCGCATGGACAGCGCCGCCATGCCGTCGGCGTCGGCGATCGAGATCGCGGTCTCCACGATGAGGTCGACGCTGAGGCCCTGCTTGGGGCCGGGGCGCCTCCCCCGGTCCGGGGCGTCCCGGCCCCACAGCAGGGACATCGACCGCTTCGGGTCGCCCTGCGCCGCGTAGACCGTCAACGAAACTCCTTAGGGCATAAATTGTCTCAGCCCTAGAGTACTGTGCCATCCTGAACTCTATACGGCCTAAAGTGTTCGGAGGCGCTCCGGTATGACCCAGTTCGACAGCACGCCCCCCTCCCCCGCCGACGGACACGACCTGATCGAGGTGCGCGGCGCCCGGGAGAACAACCTCGCCGACGTCTCCCTCGACCTGCCCAAGCGGCGGCTCACCGTCTTCACCGGGGTGTCCGGCTCCGGCAAGTCCTCGCTGGTGTTCGGCACCATCGCCGCCGAGTCCCAGCGGCTGATCAACGAGACCTACAGCGCGTTCGTGCAGGGGTTCATGCCGAGCCTCGGCCGCCCCGACGTGGACGCCCTGCGCAACCTGAGCGCCGCGATCATCGTCGACCAGGAGCGGATGGGAGCCAACTCCCGCTCCACCGTCGGCACCGCCACCGACGCGCACACCATGCTGCGCATCGTCTTCAGCCGCCTCGGCGAGCCGCACGCCGGGACGTCCAGCGCGTTCAGCTTCAACAACGCCGAGGGCATGTGCCCCGAATGCGAGGGGCTCGGCCGCGTCTCCCAGATCGACGTGGACGAGATCGTCGACCGGGACAAGTCCCTCAACGAGGGCGCCATCACCGCCCCGAACTTCGCGGTCGACTCCTGGTACTGGAAGACCATCGTGGACTCCGGCCTGTTCGACCCCGACACCCCGCTCCGCGACTACACGCCCGAGCAGTGGGAGGACTTCCTCCACAAGCCCCCCACGAAGATCAAGCAGGCCGGCATGAACGTCACCTACGAGGGCCTCGTGGTGAAGATCCAGCGCCTCTTCCTGTCCAAGGACCGCGAGTCGATGCAGGCGCACGCCAAGGCGTTCGTCGACCGGGCGGTGAAGTTCGCGCGCTGCCCGGCCTGCGACGGGGCCAGGCTCAACGAGGCCGCGCTGGCGTCCCGGATCGACGGCCGCAACATCGCCGACTGCTCGGCCATGCAGATCACCGACCTCGCCGAGTTCGTCCGCAAGGTCGAGGAGCCTTCGGTCGCGCCGGTGCTCGCCGCGCTCCGCGGCACCCTCGAGTCCCTCGTCGAGATCGGCCTCGGCTACCTCAGCCTGGACCGCGAGACCGGCACCCTGTCCGGTGGGGAGTCCCAGCGCGTCAAGATGGTCCGCCACCTCGGCTCCAGCCTCAGCGACGTCACCTACGTGTTCGACGAGCCGACCGTCGGCCTGCACCCGCACGACATCCAGCGCATGAACGACCTGCTGCTGCGCCTGCGGGACAAGGGCAACACCGTGCTGGTCGTCGAGCACAAGCCCGAGGTCGTCGAGATCGCCGACCACGTCGTGGACCTCGGCCCCGGCGCGGGCACCGAGGGCGGGCGCGTCTGCTACACCGGCGACGTCGCCGGGCTCCGCGCGTCCGGGACGCTGACCGGACGGCACCTCGGCCACCGGGCCCGCCTGCGCGAGGAGGCGCGCCCGCACCGGGGCGTCCTGTCGATCACGGGCGCGAACGCCCACAACCTGAAGGACGTCGGCGTCGACCTGCCGCTGGGCGTGCTGACCGTCGTCACCGGCGTCGCGGGCTCGGGCAAGAGCTCGCTGATCCACGGCTCGCTCGGCGGCCGGGACGGCGTCGTCACCGTCGACCAGTCGCCGATCCGCGGTTCGCGGCGCAGCAACCCCGCCACCTACACCGGCCTGCTCGACCCGATCCGCACCGCGTTCGCCAAGGCCAACAAGGTGAAGGCCGCGCTGTTCAGCGCCAACTCCGAGGGGGCCTGCCCGAACTGCAAGGGCCTCGGCCTCGTCTACACCGACCTCGCGATGATGGCGGGCGTCGCGTCGGTGTGCGAGCAGTGCGAGGGCCGCCGCTTCACCCCCGAGGTCCTGACGTACAAGCTGCGCGGCAAGGACATCAGCGAGGTCCTGGCCATGCGCATCTCCGAGGCCCGGGACTTCTTCCCCTCCGGCCAGAGCCGCGCGATCCTCGACCGCCTCGACGACGTCGGCCTGGGCTACGTTAGCCTCGGCCAGCCCCTCACCACTCTCTCGGGCGGCGAACGCCAGCGCCTGAAGCTCGCCATCCGCATGGCCGAGCAGGGCCGCACCTACATCCTGGACGAGCCCACGACAGGCCTGCACCTTGCCGACGTCGACAAGCTCCTCGCCCTCCTGGACCGCCTCGTCGACGCCGGCAACACCGTCATCGTCATCGAGCACCACCAGGCCGTCATGGCCCACGCCGACTGGATCGTCGACCTCGGCCCCGGCGCCGGCCACGACGGCGGCCGCGTCGTCTTCACCGGCACCCCCGCCGACCTGGTGAAGAACGCCGACACCCTCACCGCCCGCCACCTCCGCGAGTACGTCTCCACGGCCCCCTGACCGTCACCGGTTCCGGCCGGGCCCCGCGCGCCCGGCCGGACCTCACCGATCAGTCGACGGCAGCGGCGTTGCAGCAGACGGCCGCCGCGGCCCACAGGCCCAGCACGACCAGAGTCAGGAACGCATCCCAGAACATCGCGTCGGCGAAGAGGGTGAGCAGAGCCGCCGGCACACTGAAACCGACCGAAAGCAGAAGATCCACTCTGGACATCCGCCGATGTTAGGCGTGCAGGGGGTCCCGGGACCACAGGTCGGGAGAACCCCCGGGAGAGCGTGACCCCGCGCGCTTCCCCGACCAGGAGGACACGGTCCGCCGCGGCGTCTCCCCGACCTCGGGTAATTCGTATGACGCGATCTGGAACCGGGACGGGACGGGGGCCGTCTCACCCTTCGGGTCCGCCCGGAGAAGCGGAGGGCCGGAGAGCGCGGGAGCGTGGCATGAGGCTGTTCAGCAGGATCGGCAGGGGTCTGAGCGGGCTGCTCGGAGGCGTCGACGCCGAGACGATGCGGTTCGGGCTGCCGGCGCGGGCGGAGGTGCTGCGGGTCGTGCCGCAGAACACCACCGTGCGCATCCACGACGGGGTGGTCGAGCGAGTCTGCGAGTTCCTCGTGGTCGTCGCCCTGGACGACATGGAGCCCTACGAGGCCCGGGTGCGGCAGCGGGCCCCGGAGATCTACCTGCACGGCCCGTGGCCGGGCGACCTGGACGTGATCGCGGCCCGGGTGCATCCGCGGGACCCCCAGCGCGTCGCCCTCGACTTCGACGCTCCCCTCCCGCGGATGCGGGCGGCCTGCGACGACCTCCGGCTCACCGCCGCCTGACCCGGTCCTCCGGCGGGGTCAGCGGGCCGGGGAGACGAACTCCGGCTGGTCGAGGAGGCGCAGCCAGCTCCCGTCGGGCTGCCGCCGGACGACCTGGGCCCGGGCTCCCGCCCCGTCCCCCGGCGGGGTGGAGGTGAGGGCGATGTCCCCGCTGACCAGTGTCGGGAGGGGTTCTTCCGGCTCGAACCGGGGACGGTTCGCCAGGACCTTCTCCCACAGTTCGCGGATCGCCTCGCGCCCCGCCGTCCGGCCGCCGGGCGGATAGGCCATGACGGCGTCCTCCTCGTAGAGCGCGGCCACTCCGGCGGCGTCTCCCGCGTTCGAGCGTTCGACGAACAGGCGGGTGATGTCCTCCGGCCGCATGGCCTTCTCGTACTTCTCGTAATCCGGCACGGGTTCCTCCTGAGCTCGTTTCCTTCCCCTTCAGCCTCGCCGCTCCAGGATCAGAAGTCCAACAGATGGTTCTTCTGGGAACTAGAATCCATAGTCATGGAACTGAGGCAGCTGGAGTACTTCGTCGCGGTCGCCGAGGAGCGGAACTTCACCCGGGCCGCCGAACGCGTGCACATCAGCCAGTCCGGAGTCAGCGCCCAGATCCGGCAACTGGAGCGGGAACTCGGCGCCGAGCTGTTCGACCGCTCCGCGCGCACCGCCACCCTGACCGTCGCGGGCAAGGCCGCCCTCGAGCACGCCCGCACCGCGCTGGCCGCCGCCAGGTCCGTGGGTCAAGCCGTGGGCGAGGTGAGCGACCTGATCCGAGGCAGCCTCACCGTCGGCATGGTCACCGGCTGCACCATCACTCCCTTGTTCGACGCCCTAGCCTCATTCCACGAGGCCCACCCGGGCGTCGAGATCTCCCTCCTCGAGGAGGACTCCGCCCACCTCGCCGAAGCCGTCCACACCGGCGCCCTGAACCTGGCCCTCATCGGAGCCGCGTCCCTCCCCGCCGACCTGGAGTCCCTGACGATCATCAGCGAGCCCCTCGTCGCCGCCCTGCCCCACGACCATCCCTTGGCCGCGCACCAGAGCATCACCCTGCAGGACCTGTGCGCCCACCCGATCATCTGCATGCCCCCCGGCACCGGCCTGCGCACGGTCTTCGACCGCGCCTGCGCCGCCCGCGACCTCCACCCGCGCATCGCCCTCCAGGCCACCGCCGCCGACGCCATCGCCGCCCTGGCCGCCCGCGACCTCGGCATAGCCGTCCTCAGCAAGTCCATGGCCGCCTCCTACCGCGACCGCCTCACCGCCCTGCCCATCACCGACGCCGCCTCCCCCGCCCTCCTCGCCCTGATCTGGAAGGACACCAGCGGCCCGGCGCTCCGCGAACTCCTCACCCACACCCGAAGAGCTTTCATCCCCGACCGAGGAGTGAAGAACGTGGACGAGCACAAGATGTGGTCCGACAAACGTGCCGAGGTCATGAGCCGTCCGGGAGCCGGTACGTCCTATGAGGCGGCTCGTATCCGCTTCGAACTCGGCGAGGCGGATTGAGCCGTGATCGGAGATCCGAGCCGGACCGGGCGGCCTACAGGGGGACGATGCGGACGCGGCCGCCGCAGAACTCGTTCTCTTCCACGAACAGAGATATCAAACGAGTGGGAAATCCGCGGTGGGACGGCGGGTCAGGTGCGGCGGGGGCGGTTGGTCCAGCCGAGGCCGTCGGCGCGGGCGAACCAGCCGGAGGCGGCGAGGGTGCCGCCGTCGACGGGGATGGTGTGGCCGGTG
This sequence comes from Actinocorallia aurantiaca, assembly GCF_039533685.1. Lineage (NCBI taxonomy): Bacteria > Bacillati > Actinomycetota > Actinomycetes > Streptosporangiales > Thermomonosporaceae > Actinocorallia > Actinocorallia aurantiaca. Next base: position 411,860 of record NZ_BAAATZ010000012.1, read on the forward strand.
ACGAAGGCGGCGTCGTCGGAGGCGAGGAAGGCGATGACGGAGGCGTAGTCCTCCGGCTCGCCGAAGCGGGCCATGGGGACCCAGGTGTGCATGAGGCCGGGGTCGTAGTCGCGGAGCATCCAGGCGGCGGGGGTCTGCTCGGTGTTCGCCAGGTCGGGGGCGATGGCGTTGACGCGGACGCCCTGGTTGCCGACGGCCACCGCGAGGCTCTTGGTGAAGGCGGAGACGCCCGCGTTGAAGGCCGAGTAGACGGCGTGGGCGGGGATGCCGCGGAACGCCTCGACGGTGGAGTTGTTGACGATGCTGCCCTTGCCCTGTTCGAGCATCGTGGGCAGGACGGCGTGGGTCAGCTTGAAGACGTGCAGCAGGTTCAGCTCGTACAGGCGCTGCCATTGCTCGGGAGTGCTCTCCAGGAACGACTTGGCCGCCGGGCGGAAGTCGCCGACGTTGTTGACGAGGACGTCCACGCGGCCGTTTCCGGCTTCGAGAGCCGTCTCGGTGACGCGCTTGACGGTGTCGTCCTCGACGATGTCGCCGACCACCGTGACGCAGCGGCCGCCGGCCGCCTCGATCTCCGCGCGGCGGCGTTCGGCGGCCTCGCCGTCGATGTCGTTGAGGACCACCAGGTCGCCTCCGGCGGCGAGGCGGGCGCTGGTCGCCCCGCCGATGCCCAGGGCGCCGCCGGTGACGATGCTGACGCGAGGGGTCGCGGAAGTGCTCATGGGGTGTTCCTCACCGGCGGGTTCAGCCGCGCATGCGCCGGACCTGCCTGGTCTCGATCCAGTCGATGTGCAGGGACCTGCGGGCGAAGCGCCAGGAGCCCTCTTCGTTGCGGTAGGAGTCGGTGTAGCGGACGTGCCACACCAGGTCGACGGGCCGTCCGCCCGTGTCCTCCGTGCCGGCGGAGACGTGGTTGGCCGCGCAGTTGACGTATCCGACGGCCGTTCCGGGCTCCGGCCCGGCGTCGAACACCTGTCCTCCCAGGAAGTGGGAGGTGACGGGGAAGAACTCGACCCGCCCTATCGCCTTGCGGACCTCCTCCCGCCCGGAGTACTCCAGGACGGGTTCGAGCGCCTTGGGCGGGTCGGGCAGGACGAGCACGGCGTCCTCGGTGAACAGGCCGGCCAGCGCGGTGAAGTCCTGCCGGTCCACGTACAGGGCGTACCGGGCGACCAGGTCGGAGAGTTCGACCCGGTCGCCCGTCGACAGCGTCAAGAGCCGTCCAGTCCGAGCCGTTCGGCGCACGCCGACAGCTCGTCCTTGGCCTCGGAGAGGTCCTTGGTGGGGGTGGCGCGCAGCACGAGCCGGTCCGCGCCCATCGCCGCCAGCTTCTCGGCCTTCTCCGGAGTGACCACCGAGAGGGAGTGCCCGAGGGTCAGCTCCAGCGCCTCGGGGTCGCGACCGGCCTTCTCGGCCTCCGAGCGCATCAGCTTCAGGACGCCCTGAAGCTCCTCGCCGACGAGGCCGAGCGGCTGGATCCCGTTCCCGTACCGGCCGGCGCGGCGTGCGGCGGCCTTGGTGTGCCCGCCGATGTGGATCGGGACGCCGCCCTGCTGGACGGGCTTGGGGTAGCTCATCAGGTTCTCGAAGCTGAAGAAGTCACCCTTGAACGCCGCGCCCTGAGGAGCGGTGTCGGCCCACAACGCGCGCAGGATCTGCAGCTGCTCGTCGGCGCGCCGGCCCCGGCTCTCGAACTCGACGCCGCACGCCTCGATCTCCTCGCGCATCCAGCCCATGCCGACGGTCAGCCGGACCCGGCCGCCCGACAGGGCGTCCAGGGTCGCGATCCGCTTGGCCAGCACCACCGGGTGGTGGTTGGGCAGGACGAGGACGCCGGTCGCGAGCCGGATCCGGCTGGTGCGCCCGGCCAGGAAGGCCAGCAGGTCCAGCGGGTCCGGGATGTCCAGGTCGTCGGCCAGCTCCATCTTCCCGGACTTGTCGTACGGGTAGACGCTCGAGTAGCCGCTGGACACCACGGCGTGCTCGACGACGACGATCGACTCGAAGCCGCAGGCGTCGGCGTGCTCGGCGTAGGGTCCGATCCACGAGGGGTCGGCGGTGACGCCCGCCGCGACGGGCGCCAGAACCGCGTACTTCACTTGCTATTCCTCTCGTGCGGCGGCCTTGCCCGCGCGACGGCCGAAGAACGTGCCGTCGCCCAGGGAGGTGCCGCTGATGTAGCCCTCGCCGTGCATGCCGGACGACGCCCGGCCCGCCGCGTAGAGGCCGGGGATGTGCTCGCCGGAGACGTCGAGGACCTCGCCGTCCACGGTGGTGTGCAGGCCGCCGAGGGTGAATCCGGCCGCGCCGCTGCCCTTGCCGGCGCCGCTCCCGAAGAACCCGTCGCGCGGGTCGACCGCGGCGAACGGGGACTTCAGCGGGCGCAGCCAGCGGGCGTCCTTGTGGAAGTGGGGGTCCTCGCCGTTCTCGGCGTGCCGGTTGTAGACCTCGACGGTGTGCTCCAGGGAGCCGGGCAGCATGCCCAGGGACTCCTCGAGTTCGGCGAGGGTCTCGGTCACGTACTTGGGCTGCACCTGCCACAGGTCGCCCGGCGGGATGTCCTCGAAGCCCTCCTCGTCGATGATCCCCCAGTACGGGCCGGGTTCTTCGAGGATGGCGTGGGTGCTGTAGATGCCGGGGTAGACGTCCTCGTTGACGAACCGCTGGCCCCTGCCGTTCACCAGCATGCCGCGGGCGACCAGGGCGGGCAGCGCCGTCATGGAGATCTCCACGACGCCCATGCGCCGGGTCGCGGCGCCGATCGCGGAGGCCATGCGGATGCCGGAGCCGTCGTCGAGGCCGTCGCTGACCTTGCCGAGCCCGAGCAGCGCCGGGGCATGGTCGGCCAGCATCTCCTCGTTGTCGACGAACCCGCCGGTGGTGACGATGACGGCCTTGCGCGCCCGGTAGGTGACGGGCTTGCCGAACTTGCGCGCCACCAGGCCGGCGACCCGGTCGCCGTCCAGCACGAGGTTGGCGGCGACGGTGTCGGTGTGGGTGGCGGCTCCGGCCGCGGTCACGGCCTTCTCGAGCTCGCGCATCAGGACGTTCCCGGCGAAGCCGGGAGCGGCCGGACGGTGCCCGCGCGGGGCGGGCTTGGCGAGGGTGTTGTACGGCCAGGCGCCCTCGCCGAGCCACATGAGCCCGTCGTCGGTGAACGGCATCCAGGCGTGGCCGGTGAAGAGCGTCGGCTTGAACTCCACGCCGCGGGCGACGAACCACTCGAAGTGCTCGACGCTTCCCTCGGCGTACAGCCGCAGCTTCTCGGTGTCGGCGTGGGGGCCGAGCGCCGCCTCCAGGAAGGCGTACATGTCCTCGGGCGTGTCCTCGAAGCCGCACGCCTTCTGGACGGAGGTGCCGCCGCCGAGGTAGAGCTCGCCGCCGGACTGGGCGGAGGAGCCGCCCGCGCCGCTGGCCCGCTCCAGCACGATCACGTCGGCGCCGGCCGCCGCGGCCTCGTAGGCCGCCGCCGCGCCCGCCGCGCCGAAGCCGACGACGAGGACGTCGCACTCGTGGTCGAAGGAGCCGATCTCGCCGAGACCGACCGGTGCCACGGAAGAAGAGGTCATGGCCTTCACTTCCCGGGAGGGGTGAACGCGGCCAGCGGCTCGGAGCCCGACCAGTCGTGTCCCCAGTAGCTGTCGGCGGTGATCTCCTCGGCCGTGTAGTGCGACTCGTCGACGAGCATGCCCTCGCAGCCGTACTCGATGTCCCAGCCACCGGGGGCCCGGACGTAGAAGGAGATCATCTTGTCGTTGGTGTGGCGGCCCAGCGTCGAGGAGAGCGAGAAACCGCCCTTGTTGATGTTGTCCAGCGCCCGGCCGACGGCGTCGAGCTCGTCGACCTCCACCATCAGGTGCACCAGGCCGGGGTCGCCGTCGTGCGGGGCGGGGCAGATCGCCAGGCTGTGGTGGCGCTGGTTGACGCCCAGGAAGCGCACCCGCATCGGGCCGCCGCCGACCTTCATCGCGCCGCGCGGCAGGAAGCCCAGGACCTGCTCGTAGAAGGCGAGGGTCTCCTTCTGGCGCGGGGTGGGCAGCACGATGTGGCCCATGCCGTGGGCTCCGGTGATGAACTTCTGGGCCAGCGCGGTGCGCAGCGGGCTGTGGTCCAGGACCGGGCCGAAGAACACCTCGACGGGGATGCCCGCCGGGTCCCGGAAGGAGATGGCGGCCTCGACGTCGCGCTCGTCCGCTTCTGCGCGGGACAGGGCGGTCACCTCCACGCCGGCCTTCTCGACCGCCTCGCGGACGGCGGCCAGCGCGTACTGGTCGCGCACCTCCCAGCCGATGGCCAGCACCCTGTCGGTGTCGCCGGGCAGCAGCGCCAGCCGGTATCTGCGCTCGTCCATGCGCAGGTAAAGGCCGTCGGGGTTCGGACCCGACCCCTCGGCGAACCCCAGCGCCTCGACCGCCAGCTCGCGCCAGCGATCGATGTGGCTCGTCTGGACCTTCAGATAGCCAAGTCCTCGGATCAGCGTCACCGTACGTCCTCGATCCCGTCTTCCGATGTCACGGCCGAGCCTCCGGCCGCAGGGTTCAAGCTGTCAAAGCGGGGCGGTGCGGCGTCCGGGCTTTCCCGCTGAGTGAGAGTGCTCACCGTCCTCCGGCCTCCCGGCGGTCTCATCGGGGCATGACTCCACCCGTCGAATCCGCCGCCGCGCCTCTCTCCGAACGACCGGTGGCCCTGGTGACCGGGGCCAGCCGCGGCATCGGACGCCGGATCGCTCTGGCACTGGCCGGAGCGGGCTACGACGTCGCTTTCACCGCGCGCACCGTCGAGGAGGGCCAGGGCAGCATCCCCCCGCGCTACGGCGGTGGCGAGACGGTCTCCGTGCCCGGAAGCCTGGAGACGACCGGGGCGGAGATCGAGGCGCTCGGAGCCCGCGCCCTGCCCGTCCGGATGGACCTGCTCGACCTGGAAAGCGTCCGGAACGCCGCCCGAACCGTGCTCTCGCAGTGGGGGCGCGTCGACCTCCTGGTGAACAACGCCGTGGCGCACCTGCCGGGCAACCACGACCGCATCCTGGACCTCGACCTGGACGTCGCCGCCCGGACGATGACCGGCAACCACCTGCACCAGCTCGCCCTGATCCAGGCCGTGCTCCCCGCCATGCTCGAGCAGGGCGGCGGCACGATCGTCAACCTGTGCTCGGGTTCGGCCACCACCGACCCGCCCGCCCCGCCCGGTGAGGGCGGCTGGGGCGTCGCCTACTCGGCGTCCAAGGCCGCGTTCGGGCGGCTGGCCGGCGCGGTCAACGCCGAGTACCTGGGCCGCGGCGTCCGCGCCTTCAACCTCGACCCCGGCTTCGTGGTCACCGAGGCGGGCGCGGCCAGGGGCGGCACCGACGCCATCGCCGACCAGGGCTTCGAGCCCGCTTCCGAGGATGCGCCGGGCAGGGCCGTCGTGTGGCTCGCCTCCTCCCCCGAGGCCGAGCGCCTCCTCGGCAAGGTGATCTGGACTCCCAAGCTCGTCGCCGGGCTCGACGCCCCGGCCGGATCCGGCTGAACGGCCGGCGGGCACGCGGAAGGCCCCGCTCCCTCACGGGAGCGGGGCCTTCGTCTGTCCGAGCAGCCGTCAGATCATGGAGCGCATCGGGCCCATGGGGGGCTCGATGTCCATCTGGGTGAGGGCCGAGACGTGGTAGACGGAGCCCGGCACGTGGATGGCGTGGGCCAGGCCCATGTGGGCGTCGCGCCAGAAACGCTGGATCGGGTTGTCCTTGCGCAGGCCGTTGCCGCCGGAGCGGACCACGATCTCGGTCATCGCGTGCACCGCGCGCCAGGCCGAGCGGACCTGGGTGCGGCGGGCCGCGGCGCGCTCGGCGAAGGTGAACTCCTTGCCCGCGGCGGCCTGGTCGTACATGCGCGAGATGTAGTCCAGCAGCAGGACGCGGGAGGCCTTGATCTCCTCGGCGGCCTCGCTGATCGCGTACAGGACGTACGGGTCGTCCTTGATCTTGGTGCCGGTGATCTGGACGCGGCTGCGCTGGTAGGCCAGGTGCGCGGCCAGGGCGCCCTCGGCGATGCCGACCACGGCGGAGGTGATGCCGAGGGGGAAGATCGAGGTGTAGGGCACCTTGTAGAGCGGGTTGGTCAGCCCGGCCCGGCGCACCGCGGTCCCGTCGACCACCTCGGTGTACTTCAGCGTCCGGTATTCGGGCAGGAAGGCGTCCTTGACGATGATGTCCTTGGAGCCGGTGCCCTCGAGGCCGACGACGTTCCAGGAGTCCTCGACGATCTGGTAGTCCGAGCGGGGCAGGATCACGTGCAGCGCGTTCGGCGGCTGGGCGACCTTGCCCTCGGAGTCGCCGACCATGGCGCCCAGGAAGATCCAGTCGCAGTGGTCGGTGCCGGAGGAGAACTGCCAGCGGCCGTTCAGGATGTAGCCGCCGTCCACGGGGCGGGCCACGCCCATCGGCGCGTACGGGGAGGCGATCCAGGTGTCCTGGTTCTCGCCCCAGATCTCCTGCTGCACCCGCTCGTCGGCGAACGCCATCTCCCACGGATGGAGGCCGACGATGCCGGCGACCCAGCCGGTGGAGCCGTCGAGGGACGCGACCCCCATGACGGTCTCGGCGAACTCGCGGGGGTGCACCTCCAGACCGCCGTGGGTCACGGGCTGCAGCATCCGCATCACGCCGGAGTCGCGCAGCACCTTGGCCGCCTTGTCGTCGAGCTTCCCGAGGGACTCGTTGACGGGGCCGAGTTCGCGGATCTGCTCCGCCTGTTCCATCACCTTGTCGAGAACGCTGTCGCTCATCGCCTGATCTCCCGTGAGAATTCTGTACCGATCAGCCGTCGTAGCTGATCTTGAGTCTGTCGCTGAGGGGTTTCGCCTGGCAGGCGAGGATGAGGCCGTCCGCGAGGTCCTGGTCGTCCAGGACCGTGTTGGCGTCCAGGGAGACCTCTCCTTCCAGCACCACGCAGGCGCAGGCCGAGCAGGAGCCCTCGCGGCAGGAGAAGGGGGCGTCGATGCCGGCGCGCAGCAGCGCGTCCAGCAGGTGGCCCGAGCCGGACCAGGTGACGGTGCTGGTCTGCCCGTCGAGTTCGACCTCCACCGAGACCTGCGCGCCGTCCGCTCCGTCCGTGCCTTCGGCCTCTGCCTCGGGTCCGGTCTCGGCGAACGGGTCGCCGCCCAGGGAGAAGAACTTCTCCGTGTGCACCCGGTCCCCGGGCATGCCGAGCCCGGCGAGCGCCTCGGTCGCCAGCTCCATGAAGGGGCCGGGGCCGCAGATGAAGGCCTGGCGGTCGGTGTAGGGGGCGGCCAGCGCGCGGAAGGTGTCCGCGGTGGGCAGCCCCTGCACCGACGTCAGCCAGTGCACCACCGACAGCCTGCCGGGGTGCGCGGCGACGAGCCCGCGCAGCTCCTCCGCGAAGATCACCGACTGCTCGTCCTGGTTGGCGTACAGCAGGGTGATCTTCCCGGTCCCCCGGACCAGGGCCGACTTGAGGATCGACATCACCGGGGTGACGCCGCTTCCCGCCGCGACGAGCAGGAAGTCCCCGTCCAGGGAGGAGGGCGTGAACGTCCCGGCGGGACGCAGCACCTCCAGCACGTCGCCTTCGGTGACGTGGTCGCAGATCCAGTTGGAGCCCAGGCCCCCGTCCACCCGCTTGACCGTCACCTGGAGGCCGTCGTCGGTGTCGGGGGAACTGCACAGCGAGTAGCAGCGGGCCGCCCAGCCGTCGCCGGCGGGCACCCGGATGGTCAGGAACTGGCCGGGCCGGTAGGAGAAACGGTCTTCCTGGCCTTCCGTGGGCTCCAGGACGAGCGAGTGCGCGTCCCGGGTCTCGCGGATGACCCGGGCGACCCGGGCCTTGAGGGATCCCGTCATGATGGTTCTGCCTTGCGCTTGGCCGCGGCGTGCTTGGCGGCGATGTACCCGAAGACCATCGAGGGGCCGATCGTCGCGCCTGGTCCCGCGTACTCGTTGCCCATCACCGACGCCGAGGTGTTGCCCGTGGCGTACAGGCCCTCGATCACCGAGCCGTCCGTGCGCAGCACCCGGCTGTTCTCGTCGCAGACCAGGCCGCCCTTGGTGCCGAGGTCTCCGACCTCCAGCCGGAAGGCGTAGTACGGCGCGGTCTCGATGACGTCGAGGTTGGGGTTCTTCAGCGTGGGGTCGCCGTAGTAGTGGTCGTAGGCGCTCTCGCCCCGCCCGAATTCGGGGTCTTTACCGTCCCGAGCGTACCCGTTGAACTTCTGTACGGTCTCCGCCAGCGCGTCCGCCGGAACGCCGATCTTCTCCGCGAGCTCCTCCAGGGTGGGGGCCGTGTAGGCGATCCCCTTCTCGAAGAACTTCTTGTGGATCGGCGCGCCCGGCAGGATCTGCGCGAACGGGTAGCGGGAGCGGGACTTGGCGTCCATGACGAACCAGGCCGGGACGTGGCCGCCCTCGAGCTGGTCGTGGACGAAGTTGACGTACGGCGAGGCCTCGTTGGTGAAGCGCTTGCCGTTCTTGTCGACGATCACGTGCCGGGGGATGGCGCGTTCGGAGACCAGCGGGATCACGGCGCCGGCCGGGTGCCGCACGGCGGGCATCCACCAGGCGTCGTCCATGAAGTCCAGGGCGGCGCCGAGCTTCTCGCCCAGCGTGATGCCGTCGCCGGTGAGCTCCCGGGCTCCCATCGCGAAGTTGTCCTGGCCGCCTTCGGGCAGGTACTTCTTGCGCATCTCCGCGTTGTGGTCGAACCCGCCGGTGGCCAGCAGCACCCCGTGACGGGCGCGCAGACGGTGCGTCTTGCCCTCGCGCTCGGTCGCGACGATGCCGGTGACGACGCCGTTCTCATCGGTGATGATGTCGGTCATGCTGGTGCGCACCCACAGCGGGATGCCCGCGTCCTTGAGCGCCATCCGCAGCCGCGCGGCCAGCGCCCGGCCGCCGGTCGACATGTGGCGGCGCAGGACCAGGTTGGACGAGACCCGCCACGCGGCGACCAGCGAGGCCCGGCGTCCGCGCCAGGTCCGCTTGACCATCGCCAGGTCGTGGTAGTCCTTGCCGGTGACCCACAGGCCCAGCGGGCCCTTCATGTTGTTGGGCCGCTGGAACTTCTCGTCCTCGCCCAGCTTGCGGGTGTCGAAGGGCTTGGCCTCGATGGACCGGCCCTGCGGACGTCCGCCCTCGAGCTCGGGGTGGTAGTCGGAGTAGCCCTTGGTCCAGAAGAACTTCATCCACTTGCTCTGGTGGAGGAGCTCCATCATGGGCGGGCCGTTGTCGACGAAGGCGTCCAGCCGGGCCGCGGGGACCTTGCCCTCGGTGAGCAGGTCGAGGTAGCGGCGGATCGACTCGCGGCTGTCGTCGTGGCCCTTGGCGCGCAGCGTCGGGTTGTTGGGGATCCAGATCCCGCCTCCGGACATGGAGGTGCTGCCGCCGAACTTCGAGCCCTTCTCGATGATCAGCACGCTCAGCCCCGCGTCGGCGGCGGTCAGCGCGGCGACCATGCCGCCGCCCCCGCTGCCCACCACGACCAGGTCGTACTCGGCGTCCCAGCTCTGCGTGTCCGTCATGCCTTCTGCTCCTCACGGGTCAGAAAGGCCAAGACGGTGCTCTCCCACGCTTCCTTCTGCTCGATCATCACCCAGTGACCGCAGTTGGGGAAGATGTGCACCTCGACGTCGCGGATGGTGCGCATGGGCAGGAGTGCCATGTCGACCGGGCTGACCCGGTCGTCGCGGCCCCAGGTGATCAGTGTCTTGGCCTTCAGCTTGTGCAGCATCGCCCAGTAGGGCGGGGTGTCGGAGGAGGCCTGCGCCTTGAAGTTGGCGGCCATGGCCCTGCTGCCGTACATGCGGCGGGCGCTGGCCAGGGTCTCGGGGTCGGTGGCCTGGGCCCAGCGCTCCTCGATCATCTCCTCGGTGACGATCGCGGGGTTGTAGACCATGGAGTTCAGCCAGCGGACCAGCTTCTCGCGGCTGGGGTCGTCGGTGAACTCCATCAGCAGCTTGATGCCCTCGCCCGGAGAGGGGCTGAAGACGTTGGTGCCCATGCCGCCGATGGTCACCAGCCGGCCGACCCTCTCGGGGTTGGCCAGGGCGAACCGGGTGCCGACGATGCCGCCCATGGAGTTGCCGATGATGTCGACCTTCTGCAGGCCGAGACCGTCGAGGAAGCGCCCGACCGCGCCCGACGCGGCGAGCATCGGGTGCTCCTCGGTCGGGTCGCTGACGCCGAAGCCGGGGAATTCCAGGACCAGGCAGCGGAAGTGCCGGGAGAACCGGGCGAGGTTGCCCTTGAAGTTGCGCCAGCCGGTGACGCCGGGGCCGGAGCCGTGCAGCATCAGCAGGGGCGGCCCCTCGCCGGCCTCGTGGTAGCGCAGCACACCCTGGTCGGTGGGGAGCTCGCGCAACGTCGATTCGTAGGTCGGCTCTGTGGTCATCGTCCCTCGGTCCTCCGGATTCTCAGGCTGTTCGGAACGTAGATGAGCGGTCCGCAGCGGTGCCCGAACCGATCCCGATGAGCGGGATGCAGGCCTTCCACGGTCTCGGCGGAGAGAGATCCGGGCCTTCTTCCACTCATCGGGATCCTCCTGCCCGCGGTCCGGACCCGCGTCCTACGTTCGGGGCGCTGAGCCTAGACCGGCCCGACCTCCCGCGAAGACCCGAGGTGATCGCATGACAGCCGAGTGCCCGCCCGCCCCGACCGCCGTCCTCCAGCCGCCCGCCCCGGCCGAGCTCCGGCGCGCCATGGCGGAGTTCGCCACCGGCGTCACCGTGATCACCGGCATGGACGGCGCGGAGCCCGTGGGCTTCGCCTGCCAGTCGTTCGCGTCGGTCTCCCTGGAGCCGCCGCTGGTGCTGTTCTGCGCCGACCACCGTGGCCGCTCCTGGCCACGGATCCGGACGTCGGGCCGGTTCTGCGTGAACATCCTGGGTGAGGAGCAGCAGGACCTGTGCGGGAGGTTCGGGTCGAGCAGAGGACTCAGGTACGAGGGGCTGGACTGGGAGCTCTCCCGGTGGGGGGCGCCGTCCCTGCCCGGCGTGCTGGTGCGCGTCCACTGCGAGGTGCACGCCGTCCACGCGGCGGGCGACCACGACGTGGTGATCGGACGGGTCCTCGCCCTGGAGCACGGGTCGGAGGAGCGTCCGATGGTCTTCTTCCGCAGCCGTTTCGGGCTGGACGGGCCGGCCCCGCTGCTCACCCCCGAGACGTGGTCCGGGGGCGGGCAGTGGGGCTGAGCGTGTCACATCCAGTCGCCGCGGCCGTCCAGCGCCATCAGCCGGTTCATCGTCTCGGCGGACCAGGTGCCGCTGTCCTGGGCGGTACGGCTCCGGGGGGTGCGCCGGGGGTCGCGGCGCGGGGAGGCCGCGCTGGGGAAGAGGATCTGGGAGGTCTCGCGGGCGGCGGCGGCCACCAGGGGCGCCACCTTCTCCAGCGGGGTGTTGAGCGTCCCGACCAGCGAGATGCCCGCGACCGGTCCCTCGGGGCCGCGGATCGCCGCGGCCACGCAGGCGATGCCGGGGAAGGTCTCGCCCCGTTCGAAGGCCAGGCCGCGGCGCTGGCGGACCCGGTAGAGCTCCTGGTGGAGGGTGCCCAGCTCGCCGATGGTGCGGTTGGTCAGCCGGTCGAGCCCGCCGCCGATCTTCTCGTCGACCTCCTCGGGCTCCAGCCAGGCCAGGATCGACTTGCCCAGCGCGGTGGAGTGGGCCGGGGCCCGGCCGCCGACCCGGGAGGGCACGGACGAGGCGAAGCGCCCGCCGACCTTGTCCAGGTAGAAGATCTCCGCGGCGTCCAGGACCGCCAGGTGGGCCACCAGACCGGTGGTGACCTGCAGTTCGTGCAGCAGCGGGGCGGCCGCCTCGCGGAGCTTGCCGTGCCCGCGGTCCTGCCCACCGAGACCGAGGGCGCGCTGCCCCAGCGCGTAGCCGTAGGAGTTGTGCTCCAGCCAGCGCTGGCGGACGAGCTGGTCGAGGATCCGGTGGGCGGTGGAGCGGGGCAGCCGGGTATGGCGTGCCACGTCCTCCAAGGTCAGCCGGGCCGACCGCCCGTTGAAGGCGTCGAGGATGAGGGTCATCCGCTCCACCATCGACGGGGGCGGGTCGTTGCGCACCATGGTCTCGGCGATCTGCTCGTTCACCGCACCTCCAACGCGACTGAAATGAATTCTTGTTAACCAGAATGTAGCAATCCACCGGCCCCTTGTGAAGGGGGTCTGTCTTGCCTGGTTAACTCCATGTTCACACGTTCCGGTGACTGGGCGGATACCGCTCTGTTGGACCTCTCGTCGACTAGAACGTTTTCTTATCCCTGGCCGAACGCCAGCTGACGAGGAAGGAATCGGGATGCGGATCGGCATCATCACCCCCGTGGTGGCCCAGCCACCCCTGGGCCACGGCGCGTGGGAGGCCTCCGCCGGCATCGAGGAGCTCGGACTGATCGCCGAGACCGCCGACCGGCTGGGATACCACCACCTCACCTGCAGCGAGCACGTGGCGGTGCCCGCCGAGGCCGCCGCCCAGCGCGGCGGAGTCTACTGGGACCCGCTGGCCACCTTCGGCTACCTGGCCGCCCGCACCCGGCGCGTCCGCCTGGCCACCCAGGTCCTCGTGCTCGGCTACCACCACCCCCTGGAGATCGCCAAGCGCTACGGCACCCTCGACGCCGTCAGCGGCGGGCGGGTCGTCCTCGGCCTGGGCGTGGGCAGCCTGGAGGAGGAGTTCGAACTGCTCGGCGCCCCGTTCAAGGACCGCGGCGCCCGCGCCGACGACGCCCTCGCCGCCCTGCGCGCCGCCCTCTCCCGGCGGGAGCCCTCCTACCAGGGCGAGTACTACTCCTTCTCCGGCCTGGTCGTCGAACCCCACGCCGTCCAGAAGAAGGTCCCCCTGTGGATCGGGGGACGCACCCTGCGCTCCCTGCGCCGCGCGGCCCAGGCCGACGGCTGGGTGCCCTTCGGCCTGCCCTCGGACGCCCTGACGGAGATGCTCGGCAAGGTCGAGCTGCCCGAGGACTTCGACGTGGTGCTCTCCCCCACCCGCGCGCTGGACCCGCTGGCCTCCCCCGAGGCCGCCGGTTCCGCGCTGCTCGAACTGAAGAAGGCCGGCGCCACCGTCGCCGGAGTGCGCATCAAGGCCGGCTCCGCCGACCACTACTGCGACCAGCTCGCCGCCCTGCGCGACCTGGCCGACGACTTCGACCTGACCTTCGGGGAGAGACTGTGAGCGACCTCGAACAGCGCCTCGCCTCCATGGAGGCCCGCCTCCGGCGCCTGGAGGACGAGCAGGAGATCACCAAGCTGATCCTCTCCTACGCGCCCCTCGTCGACAGCGGCTGCGACCAGCAGGTCGCCGGGCTGTGGGAGGAGGACGGCGTCTACGACGTGGACGAGATCTTCATGCGGGGGCACGGGCAGCTCTCCGGGATGGTCCGCTCGTCCGCGCACCAGGCGTGGATCAGCGGAGGCTGCGCCCACTTCGCCGGACCGCCGCACATCACGCTGGACGGGGACGAGGCGACCGCGGTCTGCTACACGCTGATGATCGTCAACACCCCGGACGGCTTCACCGTCCGCCGCGCCACCGCCAACCGCTGGGAGCTGCGCCGCACCCCCTCCGGCTGGCGGGCCGCCCGGCGCACCAACCGGGTGCTGGACGGCCGCGAGGAGTCCCCCGACCTCCTGGCCTCCCACTTCCCGGAGGCCGTACGGCACCGCCCCTGACCGTGATCCGGTGCCCGGCCGCGAGGGGTGTTCTCCTCTCGGCCGGTCGCACCGTCAGGCGCCTTGACAAAGTAAGTCCGGAGAAACCCGGGGAACGACGGGCAGGGTGCAGTAGACAGTCACCATGTTCGATTATCTCGTCATCGGCGCGGGTTCTGCCGGATGCGTCCTCGCCAACAAGCTGTCGGCGGACCCCGGCGTCAGCGTGCTGCTCATCGAGGCGGGCGGGCCGGACCGGGGGCTGATGTTCACCATGCCCAAGGGCTTCGGCAGGCTCATGGACGACCCGCGCACCGCCTGGCGGCACCCCACCCGCCCGTTCGGGCCGGCGGGAGGGCACGAGATCTGGCCGCGCGGCCGCGCCCTCGGCGGGTCCAGCTCCATCAACGGGATGGTCTACAACCGCGGCCACCGGGACGACTACGACGAACTGGAACGGCTGGGCAACCCCGGCTGGGGCTGGGACACCCTCCTCCCCGCCTTCCTCGCCATCGAGGACCACGCGCTCGGCCCGTCCGGCACCCGCGGCTCGGGAGGTCCGCTGCGGGTCTCCCCGCCCCGGCGCCCCGAGCCCCTGTGCGACGAGATGATCGAGGCCGGCGCGGCCCTGGGCCTGAAGCCCGTCGACGACCCCAACGAGTCCGACGAGGAGCGCATCGGCTACACCGTCGCCACCATCAGGGACGGGCGCCGGGTGAGCGCCTCCCGTGCGTTCCTCGCCCCGGTCGCCGACCGCCCCAACCTCACCGTCGTCACCGGCACCACCGTCGCCGGGCTGCTGTTCCTCAAGGACAGGGTCGTCGGCGTCTGGGGCCGCGACCGCCGGGGCGACGCCGTCGAATACCGGGCGGCCCGCGAAGTGGTCCTGTCCCTGGGCAGCCTCGCCACCCCGAAACTCCTCCAGTTGTCGGGCATCGGCCCCGCCGACGTGCTGCGCGCCGCGAACGTCCCGGTGCGCCTGGACCGCCCGAACGTCGGAGCCCGCCTCCGGGAGCACCGCTGCATGGCGCTGAAGTTCCGCCTGCACGAGAACATCGGCTACAACCGCCTGCTGAGCACCCCCGGCCGCCAGGCCCTCACCGCCCTGAAGTACCTCGTCGACCGCGCGGGACCGCTGTCCACACCCGCCTACGACGTCATCGCCTTCCTCAAGTCCCGGCCCGGCCTGGCCCGCCCCGACGCCCAGCTCCTCATGGGCCCGATGTCCCCCGGCACCTACCGGGCCGGCGAGAGCGTCGGCGTGGAACGGGAACCGGGCGTCTCCTGCGTCGGCTACGTCCTCAACCCGACTTCCGAGGGCTCCCTGGCCATCACCTCGTCCGACCCCGACGCCCCCTTGGACCTCGACCCCGGCTACCTGCGCTCGGAATCCGACCGCGAGGCCGGGGCCGCCGTCTTCCGCCGGATGCGCGACCTGTTCGCCGCCGAACCCATCGCCTCCCGGCTGAAGCACGAGACGCTCCCCGGACCAGGCGTCCGGTCCGACGACGAGATCATCGACGCGGCCCTCGACCAGGGCTTCTGCGGGTACCACACCATCGGCACCTGCGCGATGGGCCCGTCCGACGACGACGTCGTCGACTCCCGCCTGCGCCTGCGCGGCTTCGAGGGCGTCCGCGTCGTCGACGCCTCGATCCTGCCGACCATGGTCTCCGGCAACCTCAACGGCCCCGTCATGGCCATGGCCTGGCACGCCGCCGACCTCATCATCGCCGACCGCTGAGCGGGCCGCGGGCCGTCGCCGGCCGATGTCACGGATCATGCAGGCCCTTTGGGCCCGGGACGTTTCCTACACGCCAAGGCGCCCCTCCGGCATGGATCGGCGGAGGGGCGCCTTGGCGTCGCGTCTGGTCAGGCGCCGGCCGACTTCTTGTAGAGGCGGGTGGCCAGGGGGACGAAGACGATGAGCATGACGGCGATCCAGAGGAGGGAGGCCGGGATGGCGTTCCGCATGGGCCAGGCGTCGGAGGTCTGCAGTGCGGTGCTGGTGTTGCCGAAGAGCTCGCGTGCGGCCTGGGTGAAGGTGGAGACGGGGTTCCACTCGGCGACGACGCGCAGCGGCGTGGGCAGCTTGGAGCTGTCGAGGAAGGCGCTGGAGACGAACACCAGCGGAAGCGAGACCAGGTTGGCGATGCTGCTGAAGCTCTCGGGGGTGCGCAGGGCCAGCGCGACGGTCGCGCTCAGCCAGGAGAACGCGTAGGCGAACAGCAGCAGCAGCCCGAAGCCGAACACGGCCTCACCGGGCGAGGTGTGCACCCGCCAGCCGACGAGCAGTCCCACCGCCGCCATGACGATGAGGCTGGCGGCGTTGAGCAGCAGGTCGCTGACGGTCTGGCCGATCAGCACCCCGGACGGGGCCATGGGCAGTGAGCGGAACCGGTCGTAGATGCCCTTCTGCAGGTCGAGGGTGAGCGTGTAGCCGGTCATCTGCGCACTGATGATCACTGCCTGGACGAAGATGCCGGGGAGCAGGTACTCCCGGTAGGACACTCCCGGGATCTCGATGGCGCTACCGAAGACGTAGGCGAACAGAAGCACGAGCACGACGGGCAGCGTGATGGCGCCGACCAGCAGGTCCGGCGACCGCTTGATCTTCAGGGCGTTGCGCTTGGTGATGGTCCAGCCGTCGACGACGGGCAGGGCGAGCGTGTTCATCGGGTGGCCTCCTGGATCTGCGGGTCGGCGCCGGACGCCTGGCGTCCGGTGAGGGTGAGGTAGACGTCGTCGAGGGTGGGCCGGCGCATCCCGGCGTCCCGCACCCGGATCCCGGCGTCGGCCAACCGACCGAGGATGAGGCGGAGGGACTCGGGGCCGTCGATGACCGAGACGATGATCTGGAGCGATTCCGGCACGGTCCGAATGGTGCCGACGAGCGACCGGGCGAGGATCTGCCGGGCGGTCTCCAGTTCGGCGGCGTCGGCCATGGTCAGCTCGACGCGGCTGCCGCCGACCTGGTCCTTGAGCTCGTCGACGGTGCCTCGGGCGATGGCGCGGCCCTGGTCGATCACCACGATCCGGTCGGCGAGGCGTTCGGCTTCCTCCATGTACTGGGTGGTCAGCAGCAGCGTGCTGCCGCCGGCTACGAGTTCGGAGATGGTGTCCCACAGCGCGGCGCGGGCACGGGGGTCCAGGCCGGTGGTGGGCTCGTCGAGGAACAGCACCGGCGGGTCGGCGACCAGCGCGCCGGCGAGGTCGATGCGGCGGCGCATGCCGCCGGAGTAGCCCTTCACCAGACGGTCGGCGGCGGCGGCGAGGTCGAAGCGCTCCAGCAGCTCGCGGGCACGCGCCTTGGCGCGCTTGGCGCCCAGGTGGTAGAGGCGTCCAACCATCTCCAGGTTCTCAGCGCCGGTCAGGTGCTCATCGACCGCCGCGTACTGGCCGGACAGCCCGATACGCGCACGCAGCCGCCGGGCGTCGCGCACGACGTCGCATCCGGCGACGGTGGCGCGGCCGCCGTCGGGGCGCAGCAGCGTGGTCAGGACCCGCACCGCCGTGGTCTTGCCGCAGCCGTTCGGGCCGAGCAGGGCGAGCACCGTCCCTTGCGGGACGGAGAAGCTCAACCCGTCCAGGGCCGTGCTCTCGCCGTATCTCTTGACCAGTCCTTCGGCTGTGATCGCGTCACTCATGGGGGCTCCTTGCTGGTATCCGGGGGGATCAGGAACGGTGGACGTCGATGTCGCCCCAGCTGGTCTGGGCGCGCACCTCGACGACCGTGTCGGTGGTCTCGGGACCGTCGGCGGCGGTCAGGGTGTTGCGCACCACGCCGTTCTTGGAGTGCAGGTCCAGCCGGGCGGCCGTGCCCTCGGGGATGCCGATGCCGACCTTGCCGTGGCCGCCCTCCACGTGGACGGTGCCGCTCACCGCCGCGTCGATCCGGATCCGGCCGTGCGCGGACCTGGCGGTCAGTCCGCCCAGCACGCGGCCGACGGTGATCTCGCCGACGCCGGTCTTCAGCTGCAGGTCGCCGGTGACCTCGCCCAGCATGATGGCGCCGGTGGAGTTCTTCACCATGCCGGGGCCGGCGACGGCCCCGATCCGGATCGCCCCGGTCGAGCCGGTCACCTCGACGGGGCCGGTCACCCGGTCCACCTGGACCTCGCCGGTGGACGCCCTGGCTTCCAGCGAGCCGACCTCCTCCAAGCGCAGGTCGCCGTTCATGCTGTGCAGGCAGGTCTGGCCGAGCGGGCCGGTGGCGATGAAGTTCGTGACGCCTCCCGCGGCGCACCTGCCCTCGACACGGGAGCCGGCCGGCAGGTCGACGGTCACCTCGATGGAGCCGCGCCAGGACCGCAGGTACCCCAGGACCTTGGGCCTGGGGCCCTTGACCAGCAGCCGTCCACCGGAGAATTCGACGATCGTCTGCTCGGCGACCTGCACGCTCGCCTCGTTGGACGGGTCGCTGGGCCGCACCTCCACCACGGTGTCGGCGCGGTCGCCGGCGTGGATGCGGACCTGGCCGACGTAGACCTCGATGTCGGCGGTGATCGGTTCGGGAGTGTCGAAAGCAGGCATGGCGGAGCCCTCCTCATGGGTCGGGTGGAACATCCCGGCCTCGGGGCCGGGCGATGAGTGATGACGGGTGACGGGGAGGCGGGGCCGGCTAGCGCACCCAGCCGGTGTAGCTGCGCCCGCTCTGGGCCTGCTGCGTCGGGTCGGCGGCACGAGGTCCGGCGCCGGGCTCGAGCGCGGCGGAAACGGCTCGAACCAGCCAGGCGTTGACCGAGATCCCCTGCCGGCCGGCCGCCTCCTCCACCCGCAGCTTGAGGTGCTCGGGCAGCCGCAGGGTCATCCGCGCGGTGCTGCCCTCCTCGGCGATCGGCGGCCCGGCGGGCGGCGCGGTCTCCGGCCCGCCGACCGCGCCCTCCGGCGACGGCCTCGGCGGCGGCGTCACCACGAACGCCGGGTCACCGCCGCGCAGCCGCACCTCGACCGACCCCGGTGCGAGCTCGCTGGTGATCTCGTCCGCCGCGGCCGACAGCACCTCCAGCAGGGTGAGCCTGGCGGCCGCTTCGAGAACGCCGGTGAGGCGCTCGGCCAGCGCGCGGGCGTCCGGGCCGCCCGCCTCGGCGGCGACGGCGAGCTCGCGGCGGAGGTTGTCCACATACGGCATCAGATCCATGCCTCAACTATGACACCATAGAGACGTCACATCAAGGGGAAATGACGTCACCATATATAAGGTTGACGTCATGCGGTCACGCGACCGGCCGGGCGATGTTCGTCAACGTCGGCACTGGCCCCGAACCGCGCTGGCCGCCGCGTGAGGTCGAGCGGGTCCGCCGC
>NZ_BAAATZ010000012.1:430838-442800 GCF_039533685.1 Actinocorallia aurantiaca
CGTTCAGATCGGGCTGGACTCCCTGTCCTGGATGGACCGGAGGGCCCGGACGGCGGCGGCCGGGTCGTCGGCGAGGAAGCGGAGGGTGGCCGCCCGGCCCCGGCGGCCCAGGGGGCGGGTGACGGTGACGGGTGCGGACAGTTCGACGATCACGTTGGTCTGGGAGCCGACGGCCAGCGCCATCAGGCCGTCCTCCAGCGTCACCAGGCGTTTCTCGTCGTAGTTGCGGGCCGTGCGGACGGACGAGATCAGCTCGCGCGGGACGCTCAGGTCGAAGAAGACGCCGTAGCGCAGGCGGAGCTCGCCGGAGGAGACGAGGTGGGGCCGGGTGACGCAGGCCGCGATCACCGCGAGCACGATGAGCACCGAGTAGAGGTCGACCACGAAGACCAGCGCGCGCAGGGGCGGAGGCCAGTCCAGGGCCTGCAGCAGGAACTCGACGCCGACCAGTTCCACGAGCATCGCGAACAGGAACATCAGCATGGTCGTCGTCTGCTCCGCCGAGTACCCGACCGGGACGGCCCCCGAAGGCACGTCGCGGCGGCGGGCCGCCCACAGGGCGAGGCTCCTCATCCCCTTCAGGTCGAAGCCCACGAGCCGTCGGACCTGGACGGGCACCAGCCCTTCGTAGACGGCACGCGCCGCCGTACGCCGTCCCGCTCCTGCGCGGCGCGCGGCCCGGTAGAGCGGGACGGCGGCCGCGAACTCGACGGCGAGCGCGAGGAGCACCAAAACCTCGACCACCGCGATCAGCTGCGGCGGAAGGGAGACTCCTGAGACGAGCAGGACCACCACCAGCACCTCGGCGGGGACGACCGCGTAGAGCACGGTACGGGCGAGCCGGAGCGTCACTTCTTCTCCTTCAGCAGGGCCGCGACGAGCAGCCGGAACACCTCGGCCTGCGCGGGGGTCACTTCGACGGACAGTTCTTCCAGCCACTGCCAGGACCGCTCCTCGGACGGGTCCGCGTTCGCGGTCATCGCCGCCGCCATCTCCTCCGGCAGGTGCCCGGCCAGGTCGGCCGCCAGCGCGGCGACCCGGGGATCGTCCGGGCCGGCCTCGCCCAGTTCGTCGAGCCGCCGGTACAGCTCATGCCCGCGGGCCAGCGCCTCGGGAGTGGTGAGCGGTTTCAGCATCTCCGCCCACTCCGCCCGCTGCCGCGCGTCGGCGGCCGTGTCGACCAGCGCCAGCATCTCCCGGTCCAGCCGGGCGAACTCCGACCCCTCGGCCGGAAGGTCCCGCAGGACCGCCGCCAGTTCGGCCGACACCGCCGAGTCGGGATGCACCTCCGCCTCCGCCAGCAGCAGGGCCAGCCGCTCCCGCCGCGCCGCGATGACCTCCTGCTGGCGCGCGAGGTCGGCGTCGAGCTCCAGCAGCACCTCGCGCAGCTCCCGCCCGCGGTCCCCGGCCGTCACCGCGCCGATCTCGTCCAGGGACAGCCCCAGCTCGGCCAGCCTCCTGATCCGCGCCAGCAGCACCGCGTCCCGCAGCCGGTACTCCCGGTACCCGTTGTGCAGCCGCTCGGGCTCGGGCAGCAGCCCCAGCCGGTGGTAATGCCGCACCGTCCGGGTCGACACCCCGACCAGCGCGGCGAGTTCGCCGATCCGCATGCCCCCATGAGAAACGTTGACGCTACGTCAATGTCAAATCCCCCGGCCGCGTCGCACGCCGCACTCCGGGACGGATGATGGCCCGCCCCGGGCGGGGTCGGGCCATCGAGAATCTCCCGGGAAGGTCAGGTCCGGGGGCTCGGACGAGTTGGCGGGGCCGGGCTACGAGACGGGCGGTGGCCCGTCCCGGGCCGGGGGCAGACCGCCGAAGACCTCCGGGCGGATCAGGTCCGGGGAGCTCGGACGAGTTGACGGGACTGGGCCACGAGGCGGCCGGACTCGTCCCAGGCTTCGGCGTCCTCCTCCAGGTAGCCGCCCGCCAGGACGCGGGTGGTGTGCTGGACGCGGATCCAGCCGGGGACGGGGCGGGCCCGCAGATGGGCGGTGAGCTCGATGGTGGGGGCGTAGCCGTCCAGGCCGAAGTCGAGGGTGACGGGGGGCAGCGCGTCCAGGGCGACCAGGAGCATGAGCGGGTCGGGGTCGCGGCCGTCGGCCATGCGGACCCAGCCGCCCATCCTGCCCTGCCGGGAGGGCTCGCCGGCGTGCCAGCCGAGGGTCGACGGGTCCACGCGGAAGTCGAGGCGGTCGAAGAGGTCCGTGCGGTCGAGGTGGCGGGGCATCGGGGGGCAGTCGTCGGGCGGCGGCATGGGGGCGGGAGGCGGGCTGCACACGAACGCGCCGCCGGCCGCGTCCTGGTCGTGGAAGGCGGCGGTGGCGCGGAGGCGCTCCACGCGGCCGTCGTCCTCCTGCTGGCTGAGGCGGACCGCGGCGTGGGAGAGGGAGCGGCCTCGGCGGATCACCTCGGTGGTCACGGTGGCCGGCCCCGGGCGTCCTCCCGAGAGGAAGAAGGCGCTGATCGTCAGGGGGTCGGGGTGGTCGGGGAGCCTGTGGCGCAGGGCGTTGGCGCACAGCGCCATCAGGTAGCCGCCGTGCAGGGCCCCGCCTATGAACCAGCCGTCGTCGAGGTCGGCGTCGTAGACGCCCGGTGTGCAGGAGCGTTCGGCCAGCCGCAGCGCCCGATCGAATTCGGAGTCGACGTGGGTCTCCGTCATGCTCAACGCGGCCCCCGGTCCCATGAGTTCTTACAAAAGTCCACGATCACCCGGAATACCCAGAAAAGGCGGCTCTTATCCCGGCGGACCGGACAGACCACCGGGTTCCAGCGAAGAGGCGGCGGAGCTTCGGCGGCTCGCGGTCGCGCAGGACGCGGTTCCAGGCGGTCGCCTAGCCGTCCCGGCCGTCGAGGAAACGACTGCGGACGCCCTGGTGGGCACCGGCGGCAGAGAAGAACGCCGTCAGTTCTTCGCGGGAGCGTCCCCGGTGTCTCCGAGGGTCTTCGGAGGGGCTCCGCCCGGCTCCGGGGGCGGGCTGCGGTGCTGGAGGAGCGCCACGGCGGCCGAGACCAGGGGCGCGGCCAGGAAGGCTCCGGCGATGCCCGCGAGGGTGCTGCCCAGGGCGATGGCGACGAGGATGACGGGCGCGGGCAGGTCCAGGGCGCGGCCGTAGATCTGCGGGGCCAGGATGTGGCCTTCGAGCTGCTGGATGGCGATGGTGACGGCGACGACGATCAGCGCGACGAGCCAGCCCTTGGCCACGAACGCGACGATCGCGGCCAGGAGCCCGGCCAGGAACGCGCCCACGATCGGCAGGAAGGCGCCGATCCAGGTCAGGAAGGCCAGCGGGATCGCCAGCGGGACGTCGAGGATCCACAGGGCGAGGCCGATGAAGAAGCCGTCGACGAATCCGACGACCGCCACGCCGCGCACGTACCTGCCGAAGACGTGGAAGATGACGGACCCGCCCGAGTGGATCGGCTCGCGGGCCGAGGCGGGGGCCAGGTCCGTGAGCCAGCCGAAGAGGTGCGCCCCGCCGTGGGTGAAGTAGATGGCCAGCACGAGCGCGAGCACCGCCCCGATGACGATCTCGCCGGTGGTGCGGACGCCGGTGAGCGCCTCCCCCGCGAGCCGTCCCGACTCGTCCGACACCCACTGCCTGGCCTGCTCGGTGAGGTCGGCGACGCGGCTCTCGCCCAGCCCCACCTTGGTCGCGAGCTCCTGGAGGGTGACGCCGAACTGGTCGACGCTGGCGCCCAGGTCCGAGATGCCCGCCTGGGTGACGGGGACGAGCAGCAGCACCAGGAGCGCGATGCCCGCGACCATCCCGAGCCAGACGACGGTCGTGGCCAGCGCCCCGTTCATCCCCCGCCGGATCAGCGCGTTCGCCGGCGGGACCGTGACGGACGCGATGAAGACGCCCAGCAGGACGGGGATCGCCACGGTCCGCACCTGCCAGAACGCCCAGATCGCGACGGTGGCCAGCACCAGTACGAGCAGCCGGTGCCCGGCCTTCATCGTCTTGCGCCGCAGTGCTCCCTCGAGATCCACGAGACTCAGCCTCCCCGGCGCGCGACCGCCCTAACCGGGCCCGCCTCATGCGCCGTGCCGAGAGCCGTCCGTTATCTGCCCACGGTTAGATCTGGTCTCGGAAATACCGTCCGGCGCCGTCGGGGGCTCGTGGTTCGGCCACGACCGCGGTGACCGGCTCATTCTGGTGCGACCGAGACTGGAACACGGATGGATCTGGCGGTGGGTTGGCGGGTTCCGGGCTACCGGAACCTGCGGGAGCTGGGGTCGGGGGCCTCCGGACGCGTCGTGATGGCGGTGGACGAGGACGGCGACACCCTGGTGGCGGTGAAGTACCTGGCGGACGAGCTGGTACGGAGCGAGCGGTTCCGGGAGGAGTTCCGGAGCGACGCGTCGCACCTGGCCGGGATGCGGTCCGAGCACGTCGTCCGGGTGCGGGAGTACGTCGAGGCCGATGACGGGGCCGCGGTCGTGATGGACCTGGTCGACGGGGTGTCGCTGAGGGAACTGCTCGCCGCGCGCGGCCCGCTGGAGCCCGAGGCGGCGCTGGCCGTGTTCAAGGGCTCGCTGCTCGGGCTGTCCGCCGCGCACGGGGCCGGGGTGGTGCACCGGGACCACCGGCCCGAGAAGGTGCTGGTCACCGCCGACGGCGTGGCCGTCCTGACCGGCTTCGGGATCGCGGCGCGCTCCGGCTCCCCGGTCGAGGCCGGCGGCACGCCCGCGTACATGCCGCCCGAACGGTGGCAGCACGGGCTGGTCCTGTCCGCGGGGGACGTGTACGCGGCCGCGGCCGTGTTCTTCGAGTGCCTGACCGGGCGTACTCCGTACCGGGCGGCCTCGGTTTCCACGCTGACGGAACAGCACCTTCAGGCCCCCATCCCGGTCGAAGAAGTTCCCGAAGAGGTGCGCGGGCTGCTCCAGCGGGGTCTCGCGAAGGACCCCGTGGAGCGCACGGAGAACGGGACGGAGTTCGCGGCGGAGCTTCAGGCCGTCGCGGAGGCCGCGTACGGGGAGGACTGGGAGCGGCGAGGACAGCGGTCCCTCGCGGTGGCGGTCGCGGAACTCGCCGTACTCGAGCTGTCGGAGGCGGAGAATTCTCTTCCGGAGGAAGCGGAGGCTTCTCTTCCGGAAGGCGAAGAAGCACCGGGAGACGCACCGACGGGCGAGGACGAGCCTGCTCCGGCCGTCGAGGACACCGCGCCGACCGTCATCGCCGCCACCGTGAACCGGCGAGGGAAAGCCCGGCCGCTTTCGGGGAAGAACAAGAAGATCCTCCTGGCCTGCTCGGTCATCGGGTTGATCGCCTGCCTGATCCTCCTGCTGTCCGACGGGGACCCGGACGGCGAAAAGCCGTCCACCGTGAGGCCGGGGTCGTCGCCCCTCCTCGCGGCGGAGGCGGCGACGGTCACCGTCCCCGACGTCGTCGGCGCCGCGCAGACGGACGCCGAGAACGGGATGCGGGCTGCGGGACTCGTTCCCTACGTCATGTTCAGGCAGTCCCTGACGCAGAAGCCCGGGACGGTGATCGAGACCGATCCCCCGGCGGGGGCGACCGTCGGCCGCGACGCCCTGGTGGGGCTGATCCTCGCGCAGAGGACACCGGTCAACGCGGTGGCCATTCCCGATGTCCGGGGAAGCTCCTACTCCAGAGCCGAGGCCGCCATCCGCGGCGTCGGCCTGACTCCCCGGCGAGTGGACCAGGAGGTCCCCGACGGACAGGCGACAGCTGCGGGTGAAGTGCTCTCCACCGATCCGGGCGCCGGTACGGAGGTCGAAAAGGGCTCGCAGGTGACGGTCCGCGTGGCGAAGGCCGCGGCGAACACCGCGGTTCCCGTCCCGAACGTGGCCCGTATGCCGCAGGACCAGGCCGCGCGGACCATCCGTGACGCGGGTCTGAATCCGGTGGCCGTGACACGCCAGACCACCGACGTCCCCCGGGGGCAGGTCATCTCGACCGACCCGAAGGCCGGTGCGAGTGTCCCGGCGGGCGCCTCGGTGACCTTGTACGTCGCGCAGGCGCCACGGGAGCAGAACGTCCTCGTCCCGGGCGTCGCGGGTTCCTCCTACGAGGCCGCCGCGCAGGCTCTGCGCGATGCCGGGCTCGTCCCCGAACGCGTCGACAGGGAGAACACGGGCGTCGCGGAAGGCACGGCCCTCGGAACGGACCCGCCCCCCAGGACCACCGTCAAGGCCGGCTCCAAGGTGGTCGTCTACGTCGCCCAGGCTCCGCCCCTCTCCCTCTCCGCAACGGCTTCCGTCACCCCGGCCACCTCGTCCGGCTTCGTCCGCTGCGACAGGGGCTACACCTTCGCGTTCTCCGGATCGGTCTCGGCCTCCCGGGGCCCGGTGACCGTGACGTACCGCTGGGTCCGCGGCGACGGGAGGACCGGCCCGGTCGGCACCCTGCGGTTCGCCGGAACCGGCCCGCAGACCCTTCCCGTGGCTCGGAGCGTCTGGAGGGTCGGCGGCCGCGACTTCACGGGCTGGGCGAAGCTCGAGGTCCTCACCCCGAACGCCGCCATGTCCGACCCGGCGGTCTTCGTATACGACTGCCGCCGCCGGGGAGGCCGCTGAGCGGCGTCCGGCACCTCCCCGGCCGTCAGGAGTTGAGATAGGCCAGGACGGCGAGGACGCGGCGGTGGCCGCTGTCGGTGGGCGGGAGGCCGAGCTTGGCGAACACGGCGCCGATGTGCTTGCTGACCGAACGTTCGGTGATGACCAGCGTGGTGGAGATGGTGGTGTTGTCCAGGCCCTGGGCCATCAGGCCGAGCACTTCGCGTTCGCGCGGGGTGAGCTCCCGGAGGGGGTCGCGGCGGGAGGTCATCAGCTGGGAGACGACCTCCGGGTCCAGGGCGGTGCCGCCCC
The DNA here is from genome assembly GCF_039533685.1 of Actinocorallia aurantiaca. Lineage (NCBI taxonomy): Bacteria > Bacillati > Actinomycetota > Actinomycetes > Streptosporangiales > Thermomonosporaceae > Actinocorallia > Actinocorallia aurantiaca. Next base: position 437,677 of record NZ_BAAATZ010000012.1, read on the forward strand.
CCGCGACGCGGCCGAGGGCGTCCAGGAACTCGTCGACCCGGCTCACCCTGTCCTTGAGCAGGTAGCCGACGCCCTCGGCGCCCCCGGCGAGCAGCTCGGCGGCGTAGGTCTCCTCGACGTACTGCGACAGGACCAGCACGGGCAGGCCCGGCAGCGCCTTGCGCGCCTGGATCGCGGCGCGCAGCCCCTCGTCGCGGAACCCCGGCGGCAGCCGGACGTCCAGGACGGCGGCGTCGGGTCGGTGCTCCAGCAGGGCCGGAAGCACCTCGGGGCCGGTGCCCGCGACGGCGACGACCTCGTGGCCCTCGGAGTTCAGGAGCAGGACGAGCCCCTCGCGCAGGAGGACGTTGTCCTCGGCGATCACGATCCGCAAGGCAGTTCCACTTCGAGCGTCGTCCCTTCCCCGTCCGGGCTGTCCAGGCGGGTGGTCCCGTCGAACGCCGCCACCCGGCGGCGGATGCCCGCCAGGCCGCTGCCGCCGCCTTCGTCGGCCCCTCCCTTGCCATCATCCCGCACGATGATCCGCAGCCGGTCCGTCTCGCGTCGGACGGTGACGGACGCGCGGGCGGCGCCGCTGTGCTTGGCGATGTTGGTGAGGGCCTCGGCGACGACGAAGTAGGCGGCGGCCTCGACCGCCGCGGGCACCCGCCCCTCGTCGAACGAGGCCTCGACGGGGATGGGCTGCCCGGCGGCGAGGGCGCGCAGGGCCCCGGCCAGGCCCCGGTCGGACAGGATCGGCGGGTAGATGCCGCGGATCACGGTCCGCAGCTGGGTGAGGGCCTCCTCGATGCCGTCCCTGGCGTCCAGGAAGAGGGCGCGGGCGGCGTCCGGGTCGGTGGCGAAGCGGCGGTCGGCCAGCCCGAGGCGCAGCGCGACGGCGACGAGCTGCGCCTGGGTGCCGTCGTGCAGGTCCCGTTCGATGCGGCGGAGCTCCGCGCCGTGCGCCTCCAGCGCTTCGGCGCGGGTCTCGGCGAGCCGCTCGACCCGTTCGGCGAGGCTGGTCCGGCTGCTGGGCCGCAGCAGCGCCTCGGCGAGCCGGGCCTGCCAGCGCGCGAGCCGCGGCACCAACCACACCAGGATGAGGACGTAGAAGACCCCTTGGACGAACGGCATCGTCAACGCCTTCGGCCAGCTGTCCAGGGTGATGAACGCGGCCTGGGAGCCTTCGGGCGCCGCCCACCACCACAGCGGCAGCGACAGGGTGAACGGGATCCCCGCCCACACCCCCACCGCGAGAAAGGCCGCGGCCAGGCCGGTGAGCCCGTGCACCGCCATCCAGGCGGCGTCCCGCCAGAAGGTCGGGTTCCGCACGATCGTGATGCCCTGCTCCAGCTCGGACGCCCGCGACGGCCGGTACGGCTCGGGGATCTCGCGGCCCAGGATCCGCCCGGCCCGTCGCCGTTCGGCGTTCGCGAGCCTCCGCATCGGCTTCACGGCCTCCGGCAGCCACGGCAGGGCGACGAACATCAGCACCAGGACCGCCGCCAGCGGCGCGAGGCCGAGCATCGCGGGCAGAGCCGTGCGCAGACCCGAGACCAGATCGCCCGTGGCGTCCGCGCTGCGTCCCAGCGTCTTCTTCAGCGTCGTCTCGTGGTTCATGCTCACCTCGCCGTCCACCGTAAGGGGGTGTCGGCGCTCCCGCAGCCCGGTCCGCACCCAGATGGACGGTGTAGCCCGCTACACCATCGATTCGGGAGCGCGCGCCCATGTGCCCAGAGCCTCCGAAACCTAGATTCGACCAGGTGAGAGGCAACGTCGATGGAGGAGGATCATGACCATGACGGCCGAGGCGACCGCACAGGCGGTCAGCCTGGACGCGGTCACCAGGACCTACGGTTCCGTCCGGGCGCTGGACGGTGTCACGTGGACGTTCCCGCGCGGCGGGTTCACCGCCGTCATGGGGCCGTCCGGGTCGGGCAAGAGCACCTTCCTGCACTGCGCGTCCGGTCTCGACCGGCCCACGGCGGGCACCGTCCGGATCGGCGGCGTGGACATCGGCCGGCTCAGCGAGACCAAGCGGACGCGGTTGCGCCGGGAACGGGTCGGCTACGTCTTCCAGGATTTCAACCTGATCCCGTCCATGGACGTCGAGCAGAACATCACGCTCCCGATCCGGCTCGGCGGCGCGGCGGCCGAACCCGCCTGGCTGGCGGAGGTGGTGCGCCGCGTCGGGCTGTCCGACCGGCTGCGGCACCGCCCGTCCGAGCTGTCTGGCGGCCAGCAGCAGCGCGCCGCCCTGGCCCGCGCCCTGGTGACCCGGCCCGAGGTCGTCTTCGCGGACGAGCCGACGGGCGCGCTGGACCCCCGCACGGCCCGCGACGTCCTGCGGCTGCTGCGCGAGACGGTCGACGCGACCGGCCAGACGCTCGTCCTGGTGACCCACGACCCGATGGCCGCCGCCTGGGCCGACTCCGTCCTCTTCCTCGACGAAGGACGGATCGTCGACGAACTGGCCGGTCCCTCCGCCGCCGCCGTGGCCGCCCGGTGGGAGGCGCTGTGAAGAAGGGTGCTTTCACCGGCGTGTTCGTGGCGCTGGCGTTCGCCTCGATGCTCGTCGGGGCGTGCGGGGTGCTGCTGGAGTCGGCGTGGCGGGCGCACGCCCCGGTCGAGCGGTTCGGAGCGGCCGCCGCCGTCGTGACGGGGCCCCAGAGCGTCGAGACACGGGTGGAGCAGCTCGGCGACGGGCCGGCGAAGCAGACCCGGCCGCTGACCGAGCGCGCCCGCGTCCCCCTCTCGACGGCCGACCGGCTGCGCGCCGTCCCCGGCGTCGAGGACGTGATCGCCGACGTGTCGTTCCCCGTCCTCGCGGACTCGGGACGGTCGATGACCGGCCACGGCTGGGCCTCGGCGGTCCTCCGCCCCTATGAGCTGAGCGCCGGACGGCCTCCGCGGGAGGCGGACGAGGTCGTCCTGAGCCGGTCGGCGGGCGTCGCACCGGGCGGGGTCGTCCGGTTGCAGGTCAACGGGACGCCGCAGCCGTACCGGGTCGCCGGGCTGGTCTCGGCCGGTCCCGACGCGGCGTTCTTCACCCCCGAGACGGCGGCGGCGCTGTACGGCCGCCCCGGTCAGGCCGACGTCCTCGCGGTGCTCGCCGACGGCGGGGTGGACGCGGACGCCCTGCGCCAGGCCGCGCCCGGCCTCACCGTGGCCACCGGCCCGGCGCGCGGCGACGCCGAGGACCTGTCCGTGGCCTCCGCCCGGCGGGACGTCCTGGAGCTGGGCGCGTCGCTCGGCGGGGGCGCCCTCATGACGGCGCTGCTGGTCGTGGGCGGGCTGATCGTCCTGTCGGTCCGGGAGCGCGCACGCGAGTTCGCGCTGCTCCGGGCGGTCGGGGCGACGCCCTGGCAGGTGCGTCTGCAGCTGATGCGCGAGACGCGGAACGCCGGAGTGCCCGCCGCCCTCCTCGGCGGTCTCGGATCGCTCGCGCTCGGCGCCTGGATGCACACGGCGATGGTCGACAGGGGCGTCCTTCCGGCGGGCTTCGGGCTGTCGATCAGTCCCCTGCCCGCGCTGGCCGCGTTCGCCGTCACGCTGCTCGTCGCGATCCTCACCGCGCTGGTGGCGTCCCTGCGCCTGTCGCGGATCCGTCCCGTCGAGGCGCTGGGCGAGAGCGCGGTCGAATCCGCCGTCCTGCCCCGCTGGCGCGTCGCCTCCGGAGCGGTGTTCCTCGCCCTGGGCCTGAGCACGCTCGGCGCATCCGTCACGACCTCCGGAGCCACCGCCGTCGCCTCCGTCGGCGGCCTGGTCCTCTCCCTGATCATCGCGACCGCCCTGCTCGGTCCGGCGGCGGCGCTGCTCGGCAACCGGGTGCTGGGCCGCGCGGTCCGGCTGGTGTCACCGGTCGCCGGGAGGATGGCCCAGCACGCGAGCTCCTCGGCCGCCCTGCGTGCCGGGTCGGTCATCACCCCGGTCGCGCTGGCCATCGCCTTCGCCGGGACGCAGCTGTTCGCGCAGTCCACGATCGCCCACGCGACGACCGTGCAGGCGGCGGACGGGAACCGTGCGGACCAGATCCTGGTGTCGTCCGGGCCGGGGCTCCCGCGGGAAGCCGCGGAGGCCGTCCGGCGCGTGCCCGGCGTCACGGCCGTCACACCGGTCAAGCGCACCACCGTGGTCATGACCGTCCGGGAAATGGGCGAGGGGGCCCTCAGGTCCCTGAACGCCCAGGGTGTCGGCGCGGACGCCGCGGCGACCATGGACCCGAAGCCGTCCGCCGGTCGGCTCGACGACCTGCGCGGCGACACGGTCGCCCTCAGCCGGGACGCCGCCGATGGCTTCCGCATCGGCTCGGCGGTCCCGCTCTGGCTCGGCGACGGGACCCGCGTCGAACTCCGCCTGGTCGCGGTGTACGAGCGGGGCCTCGGCTTCGGCGACGTGCTCTTGCCGCACGATCTCGTCGCCGCGCACTCCGCCACGAACCTGGACGACCACGTCCTCGTCCGCGGGGACGCCGACCTCCGGCCGGTCGCCGCCGCCTACTCCGGCGTCCGGGTGCTGGACCGCGCCGCGTTCGGCGCCGACCTCTCGCGGGAGCTCCGGCTCCAGGGGTTCGTCAGCCTGCTGGTCGTCGCGATGATCGCCGGTTTCATCGTCATCGGCCTGGTCACGACGCTCGCCCTGGCGACGGCGGCCCGGCGGCGCGAGTTCGCCCTGCTCCGCCTGGTCGGCGCGACGCGGCGGCAGGTCCTGCGGATGCTGCGCCTGGAGGCCGTCATCGTCCTGGGCACCGGCGCCGTCATCGGCTCCCTCATCGCCGCCGTGACGCTCACGGCCCTCGCCACCGCGGTCACCGGGCTCCCGCTCCCCCAGGCGGACCCCGCGAGCGCCGCCCTTCTCCTCCTCGGCGTGGCCGGTTCCGGCGCCGCCGCCATCGTCATCCCGGCGCGGACCATGCTGCGCCGCCACACCTCCCCGCAAATCCCCTGAAAGGCGAAATCATGAGCAACTCCCTCCGCTGGGTCCTCCTCGGCCTGACCCTGGCCGTCAACGTCATCGCGAGCTTCATGTTCGGCGACACCTGGTACGGCATCGTCGTCAACATCATCAGCGGCTTGATCGTCATCGGCCTCGTCGTGGACTACCTGGTCCGAGGCCGCACACGCTGAACTCCGCCTGAACGACAAG
>NZ_BAAATZ010000012.1:442843-446369 GCF_039533685.1 Actinocorallia aurantiaca
TTTCGGCGCTCGGCGGCAGCCCTCGCGGGTCGCCTGTGGTCAGCTCCAGCGTTCGCCGTCCACGAGGAGCTCCACCTTGCCGGGGTAGAAGGCGAGCATCCCGGTGACCTTCTGGGATTCGGCGAAGGGCGCCCGGTAGGACCAGGCGACGTCGGGGACGGTGGTGCCGCCCCGCTCCAGCGACCAGTGCTCCGCCTGCCCCTTGTAAGGACAGTGCGTCACCGTCTGCGAAGGCTTGAGCAGGTCCATACGCACATGGGTCTTGGGCAGGTAGACCCGGGCGGGCAGGCCGGTCTCGAAGAGCAGCCTCGAGTTGCGCGACTCCGCCAGCGTCGTCCCCTCGCAGACGACCAGGACATGCCGCGAACTCGCCAGGACGTCCACCCGGCTGTGCGGATCCCTGGCGTGGGTGAACACCTCCTCGTCCTCCTCGAACCAGGAGTCCGCCGCGTCCCAGTCGAAGGCCACGTGCCCGTCGTGCCTCCTGAGCGCGACACCCCGCTCGGCCAGGACGTCCTCCCGCACGTCGGCCTCCGGAAAGTAGTAGGTCGGGTAGTAGGGGCGCTCCCACACCAGCAGGGGCCGGAAGGAGTCCGCCACCGGCACCCCCTCCAGGAACGCCCTGACCCGCTTGCCGCACGGTTCTGTCCGCATCTCTTCCATGCCCTTCCCCTTCCCGTTCCGAGACGGCGTCACCGCCAACTTAATTGACTGATCGTTCTAGTAAGCGGTAGGTTCGCCGTCGTGGCGAGGACCAAGGAATTCGATCCGGACGCGGTGCTGCAGCGCGCGATGGAACTGTTCTGGCAGAAGGGGTACGAGGCGACCTCGATGGCCGATCTGGTGGAGCGTCTGGGGATCGGCAGGGCGAGCATCTACGCGACGTTCGGCGGAAAGCGGGAGCTCTACCTGAAGGCGTATGACCGCTATCTAGAGAACAGCGCCGATTTTTTCGGACCGCTCTCACAGCCGGGTCCGGTGCTTCCGGCCGTGCGCGCCCTCGTCGAGCGGTATGCGCGGGAGGCGGCGCAGGACACGCTTCAGCGCGGGTGTTTCGTGGTGAACACGGCGGTGGAGCTGGCGCCGCACGACCGGACGGTGGCTCAGCGGATCGAGGCGAACTGGAATTTCTTCGAGGCGGCGCTGACCTCGGCGCTGACCAGAGCGCAGGCCCAGGGCGAACTGGCGGCGGAGAAGGATCCGAGGGCCCTGGCCCGGTTCCTGCTGACCCTGCTGCAGGGCATGCGCGTCATCGGCAAGAGCTCGCACGACCCCGCCCGGTTGCGCGACACCGCCGAACAGGCGCTGTCCCTCCTCTGCTGAGCCCCGGCCGACACGCAGAGCACCACCCGAGGCCCGTTTTCTCCTGCCCGAATACTGGAACGACCGGTCAAATAAAGAGAGGCGTAAATCCATGAACAGCCCCCGATTCCGCGGCAAAGTCGTCCTCGTCACCGGTGGCGGCACCGGCATAGGACGCGCCACCGCGCAGGCCTTCGCCCGCGAGGGGGCCGCCGTCGTGGTGGCCGGACGCCGCGCCGACGAGCTCGCCCGGACCGTCGAGCTGATCGAGAAGGACGGCGGGACCGCGAGTTCCGTCACGGCCGACGTCGCCGTGGAGGACGACGTCGTCCGGATGGTCGAGACCACCGTGGAGCGGCACGGCGGCCTGCACGTCGCCCACAACAACGCTGGGGTCTTCGGCCAGGCCGCGCCGGTCGCCGACCTCGACGCCGATGCCTGGAGGCAGGTCCTGGAGATCAACCTGACGGGCGCCTTCCTGTCGATGAAGCACGAGATCCGACACATGCGCGCCCACGGCGGGGGTTCGATCGTCAACACCTCCTCCAACATCGGGACGCACGTCCGGCTGCCGATGCTCGGCTCCTACGCCACTTCGAAGGCCGGGCTGAGCGCGCTGACCCGCGCCGCCGCCCGCGACCACATCGGCGACGGCGTCCGCATCAACGCCGTCAGCCCGGGCGCCAGCGACGGGCCGATGTCCTACCGGCCCGGCGAGAGCCGGGCGCAGCGCGACGCCCGCCTCGCCCCGGTGATCCCCCTGGGCCGCGTCGGCACCCTGGACGAGGTCGCCGCCACCGTCCTGTGGCTGGCCTCCGACGAGGCGGGCTTCGCCGTCGGCCACGACCTCGTCATCGACGGCGGCGCCACCGCCTGACCCGCGCCCTTCCGGGGCTCGCGGGCGAGCAGGACCATTCCCTGCTCGCCCCCGGGGCGGTCCGGCCACTGTCGCCGGAGGACGGGGTCACGCGTCCGCCGGCTCCTCGGCGTCCCAGCGCAGCAGGTCTCCCGGCTGGCACTCGAGCACCTCGCAGAGGGCGGCGAGCGTCGTGAAGCGCACCGCCTTGGCACGGCCGTTCTTGAGCACCGCCAGGTTGGCGGGCGTGATCCCGACCCGGTCCGCGAGCTCGCCCACGGACATCTTCCGCCTGGCCAGCATCACGTCGATGTCGACGACGATCGGCATCAGATCACCTCGTCCAGCTCGGCCCGCATCCGCGCCGCCTCGACGTCGCGCGCGACGGCCTGGGCGAGCAGCGTCCGCAGCACGAGCACGATGAGCGCGACCCCCAGGATCCCCAGGCCCACCCCGCCGATCAGGAGGACCACGCCCGGGGCGACCGCCTCGCCCGGCGCCAGGAGGACCCCGAGCGCGAACGCCAGGAGGGCGGCCGCCACGATCGCGCCCATCACGACGTCCACGTACCGGAAGGCCGCGTGGGAGAACACCGTCCCGCGCCGCACCATCGTCACCAGCCGCCACACGCAGACCAGGACGACCTGGATCGTCGCGACGCCCAGGACCGTGATCACGAGGAGCGGCGTCCGCAGGTACACGTGGTCGGCGTTGAACCCCTCCATGTCGACGGCCAGCAGCGGCACCATCACCGCCTGCACGAACACCGAACCGGCGAGCAGCGCCACGAGCACGGCGCGCAGCACGAGCACTGTCAGCTTCCTCATCGTCTCTCCTCTATCGACCAACGATGAGAATCTATCGATAAACGATAGGCATGACAAGAGTCCGCCTCAACCGGCGGTCCCTGTCGCCGTCTCCTTCGGTGTTCCCTCGACCCGGCTCCGGTCAGGCCGTCGCGAGGCGCAGGTCCCTGGGGCGCAGGGAGCGGCGGCGGACGACCGTGAAGGCGAGGACGGCCAGGGCGAGGAGCAGCCAGACCAGGAGGTGGAGCAGGCCGGTGGGCAGGCCCCCGGTGTCCAGGACCAGGGCGCGCACGGCGAGCACGGCCCCGTAGGTCGGCAGCAGGGCGCTCAGGGAGGCCGCGGCGCCGGGGATCGAGGACAGGACGCCCGCCGCCAGGGTGAGGACGAGGACCGCCGCGGCCAGGAGCCGGCCCGGACCGTCGAGGGCCGCGGTGAGCGCCCGGCAGACGAGGGCGAAGGTCAGCGCGATCAGGGCGGACGTCGCCGCCAGGGCCGCCCAGCGGCCGGGATCCAGGCCCAGCGCCGGTCCCGGTGCGGCTCCGGCGACCAGGCCGATGGCGGG